>JAEZQX010000455.1 GCA_023441105.1 Pseudomonadota bacterium
CGCCGCGCCGATGCCGCGCGCGGCGCCGGTGACGAATGCCACCCGCGTGGCCGCGGAAGGTCGGGACTCGGTCATGGTGGTTCCTGTTGCTGCATGAAGCCCTCGATTATCCCAGCGCTTCGCCAGCCATTCGCATGGCGATGGTGACCGCTCCTTGAAGCTGCCTGCGCTTGAACCCGGCCGACGTCTGGCGCACACTGCGCACTCCACGGAAGCCTCGGGTGCGAACCAGCATGGGCAGTCGGATCGGTTGGATCGGCCTCGGCCGCATGGGCGAGGCGATGGTGAAGCGCCTGATCAAGGCCGGCCATCCGGTGACCGTCTGGAACCGGACGGCCGCCAAGGCCGAACCGCTGCTCGAACACGGCGCCACCGTTGCCGGCAGCAGGAGCGAGCTCGTCAACTGCGACATCGTCTTCACCATGGTGTCCACCACCGCCGACCTCGAGCAGGTGCTGTTCGGCGAAGACGGGCTGGTCGTCGGCAGCGTCCGACCGCGGATGGTGATCGACAGCTCGTCGATCTCGAACGACGGGTCCGCGCGGATCCGGGCGCGGCTCGGAGAGCTGGGCGTGGCCTATCTTTGCGCGCCGGTATCGGGCAACGCCAAGGTCGCCAAGGCCGGCAAGCTGTTGATGGTGGCGTCGGGTCCCCGGGCGCTCTACGACCGGGTCGAGCCGGTGCTGCAGGCGATGGCGCGCAAGGTGATGTGGGTGGGCGAGGGCGAGCTGGCGCGGATCTGGAAGATCGCCCACAACACCATGTTCGGGGTGGTGATCCAGAACCTCTGCGAGATCACCGTGCTGGCCGAGAAGGCCGGCATCCCGCGGCACGTCTTCCTGGCGAGCATCAACGACTCGGTCCTCGGTTCGATGTACACCCGCTACAAGACGCCGGTGCTCACCAACCTGACCTTCGACCAGGTCACCTTCACCCCGAAGCTGCTGCTGAAGGACATGGACCTGGGCCTCGGCACCGCACGCGCCCACGGCGTCGCGATGCCGGCGGCGGCCGCCACCCGCGAGTCGGTGGCGCGCATGGTGGGTCGCGGCCATGAGGAAGTGGACTTCGCGGTGCTGCTCCTGGAGATGGCACGGGATGCCGGCCTGGAGCTGCTGCCGGAGCAGGTCCAGGTGGACGACGGGCTATGACGCCGCAACTGATCCGCGGCGCGACCATCGTCACCATGGATGGCCAGGGCGACATCGACCCCGGAGAGTTGCTGGTGACGGGCGACACGATTGCCGCCCTCGGGCCGCGGGTGGCGGCGCCCGCCGAGGCCGATATCGTCGATGGCCGCGGCTGCATCCTGATACCGGGTTTGGTGAACGCCCACATGCACACCTGGCAGACCGCCCTGCGCGGCATCGCGGCCAACTGGACGCTGCTCGAATACTTTCGCAAGATGCACGCCGGGCTCGCGACCGTCTTCACGCCGGACGACCTGCACATCGCCACCCTGATGGGTGCCTTGAACCAGATCGACTGCGGCACGACCACGCTCTGCGACTGGTGCCACAACAACCCGACGCCGGCCCATAACGATGCGGCGATCGACGGGTTGCTCCAGTCCGGCATCCGTGCCGCCTTCTTCCACGGCAGCCCCAAGCCGGACCCGAAGCCGGGCGAGCGCCCTTTCTGGGAGGTGCCGCACCCGCGCCGGGAGGTCGAGCGCCTGATCCGCGCCCACGCGGGCCACCCGCTGCTGAGCATCCAGGCGGCGATTCTCGGGCCGCACTATTCGACGCTCGACGTGGCAATGCACGATTTCCGGATGGCCATGGATCTGGGCATCATCGCCTCGCTGCACCAGGGTGGCGGGCCGGCACGGTCGCCGGAGGGCTGGCAGCGTCTCGAGGCGGCGGGCCTGCTCGGTGCGTGGGTCAACATCGTGCACGGCCACGCGCTCGACGATGCGCAGCTCGAGCGCTTCTGCGGGCTCGGCATGAGTTTCTCCGCCGCCGCCGAAAGCGAGATGTCGCAGGGGCACGGTCATCCGATCACCGGGCGGCTGCGCCGCTTCGGTCGCGCGCCCTCGCTCGGCGTCGACCTGGAGAGCGTGCTGAGCGGCGACATGCTCACCCAGGCGCGGATCGCGCTCGGCATCCAGCGCAGCCTCGACAACGTCGCGCACCGCGAGTTGCATGGCAGCATCCCGCCGACGTCGACCATCACCACCCGCGAGGCGTTGTCGTGGATCACGGTGGAAGGTGCGCGGATGCTCGGACAGGAGCACCGCATCGGCTCGCTCGCGCCGGGCAAGCAGGCGGACCTGGTGCTGATCCGTGCCGACGGCCTGAACATGCAGCCGGTGCACGATCCGGTCAGCAGCGTCGTGCTGCAGGCCTCGCTCGCCAATATCGACAGCGTGATGGTGGCCGGTCGCTGGCGCAAGCGCGCCGGTCGGCTGCTGGATGTCGACCTCGCGCCCCGCCTCGAGCGGCTGCGCGCCTCGGGCCGGAAGATCGTTGCCGCGCTCGGGCTGCAACCGGCGACCGCCGCCGCGGAGCATGCATGAACGATGCTCGAACAAGGATGGCGATGGGAGCCTGCATCATGACGACACGAGGGGATTCGCCTTGAGGGATTTCGTCTATATCGGCCGGCCGCAGCGGGTCGTCTTCGGCGCCGGCAGCCTGCGCCATCTCGGGCGCGAGATCGAGGCGCTCGGCGCCAGCAAGGCGCTCGTCCTGAGCACGCCGGAGCAGCGCGCGGCCGCCACTCGGGTGGCCGACCTGCTGGGCGACCGTTCGGTCGGCATCTTCGACCGCGCCGTCATGCACGTGCCGATCGAGACGGCGCGCGAAGCCCGCGAAACCGCGCGCCGCCTGGGCGCCGACTGCGCCATCGCGATCGGCGGCGGCTCCACCATCGGCCTGGGCAAGGCGATCGCGCTGGATTCCGGCCTGCCGATCCTGGCCATCCCGACCACCTACGCCGGCTCCGAGATGACGCCGATCTATGGCCTCACCGAGGGCGGCGTGAAGAAGACCGGCCGAGACGAGCGGGTGCTGCCGCGCACCGTCATCTACGATCCCGAGCTGACGATGACGCTGCCGCCGGTCATGAGCGTGACCAGCGGCATCAACGCGATCGCCCACGCCGCCGAGGGCCTTTACTCGCAGACCACCAATCCGATCATCGACCTGATGGCGCAGGAAGGCATCGCGGCGCTCGGCCGCGCCTTGCCGGCCATCGTCGCCGGCGAGCAGCCGGCGGCGTCACGCTCGGACGCGCTCTACGGCGCCTGGCTGTGCGGCACCGTGCTGGCGGGCGTCGACATGGCGCTGCACCACAAGCTGTGCCATACGCTGGGCGGCAGCTTCAATCTACCGCACGCGGAGACGCACACCATCGTGCTGCCGCATGCGCTCGCCTACAACGCGCCGGCGGCGCCCCAGGCGATGCAGCGCATTGCGACCGCGCTCGGCAGCAGCGATGCGCCGGGCGCGCTGTTCGACCTGGCCCGCAAGCTTGGCGCGCCGTTGGCGTTGCAGGACATCGGGATGAAGCGTGGCGACCTCGAGAAGGCCTGCGACCTGGCGCTGCAGAACCGCTACCCGAACCCGCGGCCGCTGGAGCGCGAGCCGCTGCTGCGGCTGCTGGAGGATGCGTTCGACGGCAGGCGGCCGGCCTGACGCCGGCCAGGCTGGCCGAAGTCCTTCCCGACCACCTGCGCGAGCACCCGTTCCGCACCCTCGGCCGAGCCACCGCGCCAGGCGACGATCTGGTCCGGCCGGATCAGCACCAGCGGTGACTCGTAGAGCTCGAGCAGCGATGGCGCCGGATGGGCGACGAGGTCCAGGTCCAGGCCCATCGCGGCGGCCTGTTGCCGGAACGGCGCGGGATCCGGCGGTGCCGGCCCCAGCAGCAGCAGCGTCCATTCGAAGTTGAAGGTGTCGAACAGCGAGCGTCCGCCGTCGAGCCAGGCATGCGGCGGCCGGCCGCCCGGCGAGGCGGTGGGCAGGTAGACGTTGGCGTCGTCGGGCGGCGGCGTGCTGCCATCCTTCACGATCAGCGGCGACCCGTCGTAGCGGCCGCCGAACGTCACGCCGGGGATGTTGAACTCGAGCCGCGCATGGGCATCGAGATACGCCGCCGCCTCCGCCCGTGCCGCCGCGCCGGCCGGCGAATCCTCCTCCAGCAGCGCGGTCGCCTTGAAGTTGCCGATCGAGTCGGCGAAGCGGCGGGCGTAGCCGGTGTTGCGCTCCGCGAGCGGCTTGCGCTCGATCTCGTAGCTGTCGAGCAGCGCCGGCGGAGCGACGCCCTTCAGCACCGACGCCAGCTTCCAACCCAGGTTCACCGCATCCTCGACGGCGGTGTTGTAGCCGAGACCGCCGGTAGGCGTGAACAGATGCGCCGCATCGCCGCCGAGGAATGCCCGGCCGTTGCGGAAGCTGGTCGCAACCAGCGAATGCCCGGCGGTCCAGGTGCCGGTGGCGAGGATCTCGACCGGGAGGTGGCGGCCCAGCGCCTCGTCGAAGAGGCGCTGGCCCTCGGCTGCACCCCAGCCGCTGGCATTCTCCTGCGGCTGCAATGCCGCATGGAAGACAAATTCCGTATCGCCGTCGAGCGCGCACATGAAGCCGCGGCGCTGGGCATTGACGGCGACGTTCATCCAGCAGCGTGGATGCGGCAGGGTCCGGTTCAACAGCGGCGCGCGCAGGTGGACGGCGAACATCTGGCCGCCCATGAAGTCCCGCCGTACGCCGGTGACACCGCCGAGGCGGATGCCCAGCGCGTTGCGCACCCGGCTGCGCGCGCCGTCGGCGCCGATCAGGTACCTGCAGCGGATGCGCCGCGTGCCCTCCGGCGCACTGGCCTGCGCCGGTTGCTCCATCGGCCCGCGCTGCGCCGCAGCCTCATCCGGCGTCGCGACCTCGACCAGCACCCCGTCGCCATCCTCCCGGAAGTCGGCCAGCGCCCAGCCCAGCCGCAACTGCACCGACGGCAGCGACCGCGCATGCCGCAGCAGCGTTGCCTCGACATGCTTTTGAGAGATGCGGTGCGGCAGCTCGGCGGCGCTCCATGAGCCGCCGAGGCGTTTCACCTCGGCGCCCGCCTGGCGGGCGGTGAGCAGTGGCAGGCGCGCCAGCTGGTGGCCGGTGAAGCGGGTGAAGTAGCCGATGTCGGTGGGGTGATCCGCCGGCAGGCCGAGGGAACGGATCTCCGCCGCAAGTCCCAGGCGACGGAAGTGCTCCATCGTGCGGGCCTGCGTGGCATTGGCCTGGGCCGCATCCGCAATCTTCGTCTTCGGGTCGATCAGCAGGCAGCCGACGCCGCGCCGGCCGAGCTCGCAGGCCAGCATCAGGCCGAACGGACCGGCGCCGGCGATCAGGACATCGGTGTGCTCTGTTGCTGCCATGGGTGCTGCGGATGATAAGGCTGCAGCACTGGGGTTGTCCCGGTCGACCGGCCGCGTGACCTATGCTC
The DNA here is from genome assembly GCA_023441105.1 of Pseudomonadota bacterium. Next base: position 5,434 of record JAEZQX010000455.1, read on the forward strand.
TACTCCGATGAAACGATAGACGGAGACCCGGATGACCCATGGCAGGACCATCGACGACGTCCTGAAGGACGAGCTTCTCATCCGGCGCATGGTGGAGCGCTGGGCGGTGTGGCGCGACGCCGGCGACTGGGACCGTTTCCGCACCGTCTGGCATCCCGACGGCGTCATGATGGCGACCTGGTTCCAGGGCCCGTTCGAGGAGTTCATCCGCGTCACTCGCGAAGGCTGGAAGAAGGGCGTCAGCATCCTGCACTTCCTCGGCGGCTCGGCGATCGAGGTGGCGGGCGACCGCGCCATTGCCCAGACCAAGATGACGATCTCGCAGCGCGGCCTGGTCGAAGGCGTGGCCTGCGACGTGGTCTGCACCGGCCGCTTCCACGACTTCGTGCAGATGCACGAGGGCGAATGGAAGCTGCTGCATCGCCAGCCGATCTACGAGAAGGATCGCATCGATCCGCTGGTCCCCGGCCAGGTGCCGGTGCTGGATCCGCAGGCGCTGGCGCAGTTTCCCGAAGGCTACCGTCATCTCGCCTACATCCAGACGCGCATCGGCTACAAGGTCAAGCTCGACATGCCGATGCTGCAAGGTCCGGCGGTGGAGGAACTCTACCGGCGCGGCGCCCGTTGGCTGGCTGGCGGGCCGCTGGAGCGCTGACCATGATGCGCAGCGACCGGCCGTGGTCCATTGCCTGCCGCGCCGTCCACCGCACGACGCGCCGCGCCGCCGTCGGCCTCGGGACGCTGACAGGCCTGCTGGCGGCATCGATCCTCGCCGGCGAGCCGGCGCATGCCCAGGCAACCGCCGCAACGCCATCGCAGTCGTACCCCGATCGGGTGGTGAAGGTGATCGTGCCGCAGCCGCCGGGCGGCGGCTTCGACTTCGTCGGACGGCTGCTCGCCGATCGCCTCGGCAAGCAGTTCGGCCAGACCTTCGTGGTCGAGAACCGTCCGGGTTCGGGTACGCTGGTCGGCACCGACGCGGTGGCCAAGGCGGCGCCGGACGGCTACACGCTGCTGGTCGGTTCGGTGTCGAACATCGCCCTGAACCCGGGGCTCTACAAGAGCCTGCCGTACGACAGCCTGCGCGACTTCGAGCCGCTGGGCCTGGCGGTCAGCTACAGCTATACCTTGATGGCACGCAGCGACCTGCCGCTGCAGACGCTGCAGCAGGTGGTGGCGGAAGCGAAGTCCAAGCCGCGCTCGCTGACCTATGCCTCGGCAGGCAACGGCTCGGGGCAGCATGTCCTGGCGGCGGCGCTGTGGCACCTGGCCGGGGTGGACCTGGTCCATGTCCCGTACCGCGGCGCACAGGCTGCCTACCAGGACCTGCTCGGCGGTCGCGTCGACCTGTTCTTCGATCTCGCACCGACCGCCGGCCGCCAGATCGCCGGCGGGCGGGCCAAGGCGATCGCCACCTCCGGTGCGCAGCGCAATCCCGCTCATCCGGACCTGCCCACCATCCGCGAGTCCGGCGTCGCCGCGCTCGAGCTGGAATCCTGGTTCGGCCTGTTTGCGCCGGCAGCAACGCCGCCGGAGGTCCTGGATCGGCTGCGCGCGGCGCTGGCCGCCGTCGTGGCCGCACCCGATGTGATCGAGACGTTCGTGAAGGCGGGTGGCCGGCCACTGGCGCTCGACCCGGCGGCCACGCGCAAGCTGGTGGCGGACGACGTCGAGCGCTGGACCCGGCTGATCCGCGCCGCGGAGATCACGTCGGAATGACAGGGCGCCCGGGCCGTCCGTGCGCGAGGCCGGCCGGGGCGCTACTATCGGTTCGCAGAACAAGCCACGCAACAGGCTCGCGGAGACAGACATGGCGCAATTGGAAGCAGACGATCTGGCCCAGGCGGTGATCGCCAGGATGGCGGAATCGCCGAACCCGCGGTTCCGGCAGATCATGGCCTCGCTGGTGCGGCATGCGCACGAGTTCGTGAAGGAGGTCGAGCTCACCGGCGAGGAATGGATGACGGCCATCCAGTTCCTGACCGCCACCGGCAAGATGTGCGACGACAAGCGCCAGGAGTTCATCCTGCTGTCGGACACGCTTGGCATCTCGATGCTGGTGGTGGCCATCGAACAGGCGAAGAGCCTGCGGGCACATCCCAGGGGTGCCGACGCGACGCCGCCCACCGAGGCCACGGTGCAGGGCCCGTTCTTCTGGGAAGGCGCGCCGGAGCTGCCGCTCGGCAGTGACCTTGCCGGCCAGGCGCCGGGCGAACCCGCCTACTACACCGGCCGGGTCACCGACATCCATGGCCGGCCGATCGCGAAGTGTCCGATCGAGGTCTGGTCCGGCGACGGCGACGGCATCTACGACATGCAACGCGGCGAAAACGCGGAGATGATGCTGCGCGCGCGGCTGCGCACCGATGCCGACGGCAACTACCGCTTCTGGTCGATCAAGCCGACGTTCTATCCGGTGCCGGACGACGGACCGGTGGGCGACATGCTGCGGCTGATGGGACGGCATCCCAATCGGCCAGGGCACATCCACCTGATGCTCAAGGCGCCGGGACATCAGCCGCTCACCACGCACCTGTTCGTGAGCGACAGCCCCTACCTCGATTCGGATGCGGTCTTCGGCGTGCGCAACAGCCTGATCGTCGACTTCCAGCGGCATGGGCCCGGCACGGCGCCGGACGGCAGGGTGCTGGACAAGCCTTTCTACACCGCCCACTACGATTTCCGCCTCATTCCGCTGGCCGAGCAGCGAGCGGCCGCCTGAGGCGATCGGGACCGCGCCAGCCGAGGACGGCGGCAGCGCATTGCATCGGCTTCGCACCCGTACCGCACCGCATTTCATCGCATCACCGGAGCAGCACCCTTGAAGATCGGCAAGGCCACGGTTCCCCGTTCCGCCATCTGCACCTCCAACGAGCGCCAGATCGTGGTGCGCGGGTTGGACCTGTGCGAGGACCTGATCGGTCGGATGGGATTCGGCGACTACTTCTACTTCCTGCTGACCGGCAAGCGCGCCGACGGCGCCACCAGTGCGGTGCTCAATGCGACCCTGGTGGCCATCGCCGAGCACGGCATGGTACCGAGCGTGCAGGCGGCTCGCATGACGCTCGCTGCGGCGCCGGATGCGATGCAGGGCGCGGTGGCGGCCGGCATCCTCGGCAGCGGCTCGGTGATCCTTGGCGCCTCTGAGTCGGCGGGGCGCCTGTTCGTGCAGATCGAGCAGGCGACACAGGCCAACGGCGGCGACCTGCCGGCGGCTGCGCAGGCGGCGGTCGCGGCGCTGCGGGCTCGGCGGCTGCCCATTCCGGGCTATGGCCATCCCGAGCACAAGGCCCGCGATCCGCGCGTGGCGCGGCTGTTCGCGGTGTCGCGCGAGGCCGGCGGCGGACAGCGTTTCGTCGCCATCGCCGAGGCCGTCGAAGCCGCCATCCCCGCCGTCATGCAACGCGAGCTCAAGCTCAACGTCTCCGCCGCCATCCCGGCAGTGCTGCTGGGCGTCGGTTTCCCGGTTGCGGCGCTCAAGGGCGTGCCGATGCTGGCGCGGACGGCGAGCCTGATCGCGCATCTCAACGAGGAACTGGAGCAGCCGGCTGGGTTTGCCTTGTCCTACCAGGCCAGCCGCGAGTTCGAGTACACCGGCGAGGTGCCCGCCGGCTTCGGCGAGCCGGCAGCCGGTGGTGCCTGACGTGCCTGTCGAACCGCCTCGCGAAGTGCCGCCCGGACTGCTTCGCAACGAGCCGGCGATGAGAAAGGTCCTGCACGGCGTGCGGGTCATCGAACACGGCACTTTCATCACCGGGCCGGCGGCGGGAATGCTGCTCGCGGACCTGGGCGCCGACGTCGTGAAGGTCGAGATGCCGGGCTCCGGCGATCCGTTCCGGGCATTCAAGGGCGGCCTCTACAGCCCGCATTTCCAGACCTACAACCGCAACAAGCGCAGCATCACGCTCGATACCCGCCAGCCGCAGGACTTGGCGCGGCTCGACGACCTGGTGCGCGGCGCGGACGTTTACATCCAGAACTTCCGGCCCGGCGTCGCCGAGAAGCTCGGCACCGGCGAGGCGCGCCTGCGGGCGCTCAATCCGCGGCTGGTCTATTGCGCCATCAGCGGCTTCGGCCGCACCGGCCCGTACGCCAACCGGCCGAGCTACGACACGGTGGCGCAGGCGGCTGCGGGCTTCCTGAGGCTGCTGGTCAATCCGGCCAATCCGCGGGTCGTGGGACCCGCCATTGCCGATGCGATGACCGGCTTCTACGCCGCCTACGGAATCCTGGGGGCGTTGTACGAGCGCGAGCGGCGCAGCGCGGCGCGGCCTGCTGGCGCGGATCGCCCCGATCGCGCGAGCGCGGACGGTGTCGCCGGTGGCGAGGCGGATGGCGAGGCGGGTGGCGGGCGGACCGTCGAGGTATCCATGTTCGAGGCGATGGCGCACTTCAACCTCGATGCCTTCACCCACCTGTTCTCGGTCGACGAGGTGATGGGGCCGTTCAGCCGGCCGAGCGTCTCGCAGTCCTACGTGATGAACTGCGGCGACGACAAGTGGCTCGCGCTGCACATGTCGTCGCCGGCCAAGTTCTGGGACGGACTTGCGCGCGCCATGGAACGGCCCGACCTGTTCGACGACGAGCGGTTCGCCAGCCGCGATGCGCGCATCCGCAACCAGGAGGCGCTGATGGCGGTGATGGGGCCGATCTTCCGGACCCGCGACCGCGCCGACTGGTGTGCGCGGCTGCTGGCCGAGGACGTGCCGCATGCGCCGATGTACACCACCGCCGAGGTGCCGGAAGATCCGCAGGCGCGCCACCTGCAGATGTTCGTGGAGACGACGCATCCGGTGATCGGCCGGTTCCGCACCGTCCGCTCGCCGGTGTCGTTCGACGGCCAGCGCGCCCTCGATGTCACCGCCCCGCCGCTGCTCGGCGAACACAACGACGAATTGCGCGACGGCTGGCCCGCGGCGCCTGGCGAGAACGACGACGGGAAGGAGTCCGATCGATGACGCAACGACCATCATTCGCCGAGGGCGGTCGCCGGGCGCTCGCCCGGGCGCTGGCGCTGGCCGTCACCCTCGCCGCGACCGGGCTCGCCCTGGTGCCGGCAGCGGCGCGGGCGCAGGACTTCCCCAGCCGGCCGCTCAAGATGATCGTGCCGTTCGGGCCGGGCACCACCACCGACCTGATCGCCCGCATGGTCGGCGAGGGACTCGCCAAGCCGCTGGGCCAGACGATCGTGGTCGAGAACCGCTCCGGCGCGGGCGGCAGCATCGGCTCCGACCTGGTGGCCAAGGCGGCGCCGGACGGCTACACCTTGCTGATGGGCACCGTCGGCACGCATGCGATCAACACCTCGCTCTACCGCCGCCTGCCCTACGATGCGTTGCAGGACTTCGTGCCGATCGCCTTCGTCGGCTACACGCCGACGCTGCTGGTGGTGGCCGGCGACTCGCCGTTCAAGTCGCTCGAGGACATCGCGGCGCAGGCGGGCAGGCCCGGCGGGGTCAGTTTCGCTTCCGCCGGCAACGGCACTTCCGGCCATCTCGCCGGCGAACTGGTCAAGGCCAAGCTCGGTGGCGAGATCATCCACGTGCCGTACAAGGAAGGCGGCCTGGCGATGTCCGACGTGATGTCGGGGCAGGTGCACTTCATGTTCTACCACCCGGCCGCGGTGCTGCCGCACATCAAGTCGGGACGGCTGCGCGCGCTGGGCGTCTCCGGCAAGCAGCGCAGCTCGGCGGCGCCGGATGTGGTGCCCATCGCCGAGCAGGGCTACAGCGACTTCGACCTCGTCGCCTGGTTCATGCTCTACGCGCCGGCGGCGACGCCCGGGCCGGTGGTCGCCAGGCTGCGTGAAGCGGCTGCCGCCGCCCTGGCCAGCGCCGAGGTCAGGAACAAGCTGCTGGCGCAGGGGGTCGAGCAGCGGTCGATGAAGCCGCCGGAACTTGCCGAGTTCAATCGGGCCGAGGTGGCGAAATGGTCGGACCTGGTCAAGCGCTCCGGGGCGCAGGTCGATTGACGCCGGCCCCGACCGGCTGCGGATAGATTCCGCGGCGCTGCCGGCCGCTGCCGCCGGCGCCGCCGCGTCCTTGCGGTCCTATTGACAACCGAGACATGGTGGAGACGAAGATGAAGCTCGAGATGAAGCTGGCGCAGCGCCTGCGGTCGCTGCTCGCAGTGCCGGTCGCGGCGGCTGCCATGCTTTTGGCGATGCCGCCGACGCAGGCCCAGGCGCAGGCGTCCAGGGACCCGGTCCGGATCGGCAGCACGCTCGCCCTGACCGGGCCGCTGTCGGCCACGGCGATGACCCACAAGCTGGTCGGCGAGATCTATGTCGAGCAGCTCAACGCCCGCGGCGGCCTGCTCGGCCGCAAGGTCGAGTGGCTGGTCAAGGACGACCAGTCGAAGGCCGACCTGGCGCGCACCTTGTACGAGCAGCTGGTCACCTCGGACAAGGTGGACCTGCTGATGGGGCCCTACGCCACCGGCGCGATCCTGTCGGCGATGGGGGTCGCGCAGCGCTACGGCAAGGTGCTGGTGCACCACACCTTTGGCATCCCGTCGCTGGCCAAGTACGACATGCAGTTCCCGGCCTGGTCGCTCGGCGCCACGCCGGGCACCACCGTGCCGAACACCCTGTTCGATGCGCTCGAGGCTTCGCCGAACCCGCCGAAGACGATCGCCATCGTGACGAGCAAGTTCCCGTCGATCCACTTCATGTCGCTGGGCGGCCGCGAGGTGGCGAAGAAGCGCGGGCTCAAGGAGGTGCTGTTCCTCGAATGGGAGTTCGGCAACCGCGACTTCGGCCCGATCGCCGCTCGCATCAAGGATGCCGATCCGGACATGGTGTGGATGGGCGACATCGCGCTCGAAGGCAACATGCTGCTCGACGCGATGAAGAAGATCGACTACACGCCGAAGATCCACTTCCACACCTATCCGGCGCCCGGCCCGATGACGCAATCGGCCGACGGCGAGCGGGCCTTGTCGCTGACCATCTTCGAGGAGCATCCGCCGTTCACCGACAGCAGGATCGCTGCCGACTTCGTCAAGACCTTCAACGAGCGGGCAGCCAAGGCCGGCCTGCCTGACACGCATGTCGAGGTGCAGGCAGCGGCCTCCTTCTCCGCCTGGCAGATCCTCGAGGCCGGCGTAACCGGTGCCAACAGCCTCGACGACAAGGCGATCGCGGCCTGGCTCAAGAAGAACAAGGTCGACACCATCCAGGGCAAGCTGCGCTTCGACGGCCCGGGCAACTACGGCGACGACCTGATGAAGATCAAGCAGGTGCAGAACGGCAACTGGGTGGTGGTCTGGCCGAAGGACTTCGCGGCGCCGGGCGCCAGCCTGAAGACGAAATAGCGGCTGCGCCCGACCGATGACGCTGCCGAGCCTCAACCTGCTGCTGCAGTCGATCCTGTCGGGCATCTTCATCGGCGCGCTCTACGGCCTGATCGGCCTTGGCCTCGGACTGACCTGGGGCCTGCTGCGCCAGATCAACCTGGCGCATTTCGGGCTGCTGTTCCTCGGCGCCTACCTCAGCTACCACATGGCGACGGTGTGGGGCATCGATCCGCTGCTGACCCTGCTGCTCATCCCGCCGCTGTTCTTCGTGTTCGGCGTGGTGATGCAGTGGCTGCTGTCGCGCTTCGACGTCTCGCCCTTCAACTCGCTGCTGGTCACCTTCGGCATCGCCGTGGTGATGGAGAGCGCGATCCAGGCGGTGTGGACCGCCGACTTCCGCCGCCTGGAATCGCACTACAACCAGATGCGCTTCACCGTCGGGCCACTCTACCTCCCGGTGCCGGAACTGGTGACCCTGCTGTTGTCGGTGGGCATCGCGCTCCTGACCTGGGCGGCGATGCGGCACACCGACCTCGGCAAGGCGATGCGGGCGATGGCCGAGGACGGGGCGATCGCGGCCGCCTTCGGCATCAACCAGAAAGGACTCTCGCTGGTGCTGGCGGGCGTTTGCGCGGCGCTCGCCGGCGTCGCCGGCATCTGCCTTGCGCTGACCTTCACGCTGACGCCGTCGCAGATCTTCGCCTGGGTGGGCGTGGTCTTCGCCGCGGTCATGCTGGGCGGGCTCGGCAGCGCCATCGGCCCGCTGGTCGCCGGCATGATCATCGGCGTGAGCGAAGCGGTGACCATGGCGGTGGCATCGCCGTCGTGGGCGCCGATCGTGTCGTTCTCGCTGCTCATCCTGGTGCTGCTGTTCCGGCCGGGCAAGATCCGGGCATGAGCGTGCGGGGCGGCGTCGCGCTGCTGCCGGCGGCGATCGCCGTGGCCCTGATGGCCGGCTTGCCGTGGCTGGGCCTGCCGGCATTCTACGAATCGTTCCTGTACCTGGTTTGTCATTGGACGATCCTCGCCGTCTCCTGGAACATCCTGTCCGGCTACTCGGGCTACTTCTCCTTCGGCCACGGTGCCTTCTTCGGCGTCGGCATGTACACCTCGGCGTACCTCGCCGCCAATCTCGAATGGCCCTTCCTGGCGACGCTGCCGGCGGCCGCGGCGCTGGCGGCGCTGCTGGGGGTGGCGCTGGGGGCCGTGGTGTTCCGGGTGAAGGCGGTGCGCGGCGAGCTGTTCGCGCTGCTCACGCTGGCGGTGACCTTCGTGATCGCAACCATCGTGCTCAACACGCCGGTGGACGGCGGGCCGGGCGTCTACCTGCATTCGGTGGCGGTGCCGGCCATCGGTCCCACGCCGTCCTCCTCCTTCTACCTGATGGCCCTGGCCGCGGCGGTCGCGACCCTGGCGATTGCGCGCTGGATCTTCATCTCCCGCCTGGGCGTCGGCCTGTTCGCCATCCATGACGACGAGGACGTGGCCGAGGTGATGGGCGTGCCCACCTACCGCTACAAGCTGGTCGCCTTCGGCATCTCCTGCGCGCTCGCCGGGCTCGCCGGCGGCCTGCACGCGCTGTTCGTCACCTACGTGACGGTCGCCGAGACCTTCAACATCACCGTGCCGCTGACGGTGGTGCTGATGAGCGTGCTGGGCGGCGTGCGCCATTGGGCCGGCCCGGCCGTCGGCGCGCTGGCGATCACCTGCCTGCTCTATTTCTTCACCGCCGGCATCGACCCGCTGGTCGGTCGCGCCGCCGTGGGCATCATCCTCGTGGTGGTGATCCTGTTCATGCCGCAGGGCATCCTCGGCTTCCTGCTGAAGCAACGCAGGCTGCCGGCGGGAGCGCGGCGGCCCGCGCC
>JAEZQX010000462.1 GCA_023441105.1 Pseudomonadota bacterium
GGGTCGGCGGCCGGCGATCGGGCGCTCGGAATCATACGCATTCGCGCCGGCGGCAGTGCCGGTGCTTCGGCGCGAAGCCGACCGCGGCCACGACAAGATCCGGAATGATGGCCGAAAGACAGCCGGGAACGGCCGGGAACAGGACAATGGCCGACGATCCAGCCACCGCAGCCGTGACCCCCGCCAGGGATTGGCGCCACGAGCTCTCCGCCGCGTTCGGCGACCTTGGCACCCTGGTCCCCTACCTCGTGGCCTACCTGCTGGTGGTCGGGATGGATGCCGGCGTCGTGTTCCTTTCCTTCGGCGCCGCGCTGCTGGTGACCGGGCTGTACTACCGCCTGCCGATCCCGGTGCAGCCGATGAAGGCGATCGGCGCGGCAGCGGCCGCCCATGCCAGCCAGCAGGTGATCGTGACGCCGGCATCGGTGGCGTTGAGCGCCTTGATCACCGGCGCCTTCTGGCTGCTGGCCTGTCATTCCGGGCTGGCGCGGCGCGCCGGTGAAGCGGTCCCGCGCGACGTCACGAAGGGGATTGTCCTGGGCGTCGGTGTATCGCTGGTGCTGGAGGCGCTCCGCCAGGTACAGAGCGACTGGGTCGTAGGGCTCGCCATGGTGGCGGCGCTGCTGGCGCTCAACGCGCGCTCGCGCATCTCGCCGTTCCTGCTGATCGTGCTGGCCGGCGCCGCCATCGGCGCCTGGCGGCGACCGGACCTGGTCGCGGGACTGGCGGCGGCCCCGGTGTCGTTCGACTGGCCGCGCTGGTCGCAGCCCGACCTGATGTCCCCGCAGTTATGGCTGGTCGCGATCCTGCTTGCGCTGCCACAGATCCCGCTGACGTTCGGCAACGCCATCGCCGGCACCGCGGAAGAGGCGCGGCGGGAATTTCCCGGCAGCCAGGTCGACGCCAGCCGGCTGGCCAGCACGACCGGCTGGATGAACCTCTGGGCCGGCCTGATCGGCGGCCCGCCGATGTGCCACGGTTCGGGCGGCCTGGCCGGTTATCTCGCCGCCGGGGCCCGCACCGGCTGGCCGGTGGCGTTGCTGGGCCTGCTGTTCGTCCTGGGGGCCTTGTTCTTCGAAGCCGGCATCGCGGCGCTCCTCTCGCTGGTGCCCCCGGGTGCCATCGGTGCGATGCTGTTCGTGGTCGGCTTCTACATGGTGATCGGCACCGCCGGCAGCAATCGCGACAAGCTCGAGCGGGCGGTGCTGCTGGGCACCGCCGCAGTCACCATCTGGAACGTCGGCGCCGGCCTGGTCGCAGGCCTGCTGCTCCACCATGGCCTGAAGCGCCGCTGGTTCCTGCTCTGAGAGAACCGGCGGCGTCTGGCGGCTTACCGCGCCTGCAGCAGGTGCGCAGCCAGTTCCCGGAAGCCGTCGCCGTGGGAGGCCGCGGTGAGAAAGCGCGGCGGCACCGGCAGCCGGTCGAGCAGGGGCGCGAGGTTGGCGACGCCCACGCCGTGGGGAAAGGTTGCGAACATCGAGGCGTCGTTGGGCGCATCGCCCACGAACAGCCAGCGCGCGATCTCTTCCGCCGGGTCGGCCCCGCGGATCTCCGCGAGGTAGCGCAGCGACATCGGCGCCTTGTCGAAGTCGCCGCGCCAGACGTTGATGTGCACGCTGCTCGCGCGCGCCTGCAGCCCGGCGTCGCGGAACATGGCGATGGCCTGATCGATCTGCTCGCGCGGCACCGGCGGCACCGTTTCGCAGTGGTCGAGCGCGAAATCGACCAGTCGGAAGGGATTGTCGTCGGCCAGCACCAGGCCGGGCACGCGCGACAGCACCCGCTCGGCGACGGCGGCAATGTGGATCCGGTCCTCGGCGATGCGCGCCTGCTCGTCGTGGTAAAGCCACCGGGGAATGCCGCCGGCGTCGCGATGGAGGCAGACGCCGCCGCTTTCGGCGACCACCGCCTCCACCGGCCAGTGATGCAGCACCATGTGGGCCCAGCCGGCGGAACGTCCGGTCACCGGCACGATGGCGAAGCCGGCGTCGCGCAGCTGCTCGAGCGCCGCGTAGACGGCGGCGGGCAGCTTGCCGGCAACGGTGAGCGTGTCGTCGATGTCGGTGAAGATGCCGTGCAGGCCCGCGGCATCGAGTCGGGCGATCGGCAACGGCCCGGTACGGCCGCTGCCGGCCAGGGGCTTGGCAGGAGGAGTCATCGGCGGGATTGTAAAGGCGCGGCGACGGCCGGACGGGCGGCCAAACATGACAGAATCGCGGCTGCATGGCCGCGTGCGGGCGCCGCGGCGGGACGGATGCGCTGACGGGAGAATGGCGGTGGCGGACCAGCAGCAGATGAAGGGACTCGTGTACGGCATGCCCTTCGACTTCAATCGGTGGATCGACGAGCATGCGCACCTGCTCAAGCCGCCGGTGGGCAACCAGCAGATCTGGCAGGACAGCGACTTCATCGTCACCGTCGTGGGCGGGCCGAACCAGCGGACCGACTACCACGACGATCCGTACGAGGAGTTCTTCTACCAGATGCGCGGCAACGCCTTCCTCAACCTGTGGGTCGGCGGGCGCCGCGAACGGGTGGACCTGAAAGAGGGTGCCGTGTTCCTGCTGCCGCCGCACGTGCGCCATTCGCCGCAGCGGCCGGAGCAGGACAGCGTGTGCCTGGTGATCGAACGGCAGCGGCCGGCGGGCGTCGTCGACGGTTTCGAATGGTATTGCGAGCAGCCGGGCGGCTGCGGCGGCCTGGTCTATCGCGTCGAGGTGCAGCTGCAGAGCATCGTGACCGACCTGCCGCCGCTGTTCGACGCGTTCTACGGCAGCGAAAGCAAGCGTCGTTGCCCCGGTTGCGGCCGGGTCCATCCCGGCAAGACATCCCGTGCGACGAAGGAGCCGGCATGAAGATCGACATGCACGCACACTTCTTTCCGCGGGTGACCCGCGACGAGGCGGCGGCGCTCGACGCCGGTCGCGCGCCGTGGCTGGCAGTGGAGCCCGACGGCCGGCGCGGCCAGATCATGGTGGCCGACAAGCCGTTCCGGCCGGTCTACCAGCCGCTGTGGGATCCGGCGGCGCGCATCGAGGAGATGGACACACAGGCGGTCGACGTGCAGATCGTCTGCGCCACGCCCATCCTCTTCGGCTATGCCTACGAGGCGTTACGCACCGCCACCTGGGCAAGGCGGATGAACGACCTCGCGCTCGAGCATTGCGCGCACGATTCGCGGCGGCTGAAGGCGCTGGCGCAGGTCCCGCTGCAGGACCTCGAGCTTGCCTGCCGCGAAGCCAGCCGCGCCAAGGCGGACGGCCATGTCGGCGTGCAGATCGGCAATCACCTCGACAAGCGCGATCTCGACGACGAGCACCTGGTCGCCTTCCTCACCCATTGCGCCAACGACGCCATACCGGTGCTGGTCCACCCTTGGGACATGATGACCGACGGCCGCATGAAGAAGTGGATGATGCCGTGGCTGGTCGCCATGCCGGCGGAGACGCAGCTGGGCATTCTGTCGCTGATCCTGTCCGGCGCCTTCGAGCGGATCCCGCGGTCCCTGAAGCTGTGCTTCGCCCACGGCGGCGGCAGCTTTGCGTTCCTGCTGGGGCGCGCCGAGAACGCCTGGCATTGCCGCGACATCGTGCGCCAGGACTGTCCGCGCCCGCCCTCGAGCTACGTCGACCGCTTCTCGGTCGACAGCGCGGTGTTCGATCCCCGCGCCTTGCGGCTGCTGATCGAGGTCATGGGTGTCGACCGGATCATGCTCGGCTCCGACTATCCATTCCCGCTGGGCGAGCAGAAGATCGGCGCGCTGGTCGCCGACAGCCCTTGGCTCGACGAGGCCCAGAAGGCCCGGATCTGCGCCGGCAACGCCCAGGCCTTCTTCGGCCTGCAGCCGGCCACGGCATCCGGCGCGGCCGCCGCCACCTGAAATCCGCGTCCGACCGCCGGTCGGGCGCTTGCGGCAGCGCCCGGCCAGGCCGCGCAAGATGCGGCCTTCAGCAACTCGCGCAAGGGCGTTCATGCGGCAGTCACCGCGTCGGTTCCTTCGAAGCCGCTCTCCGGTTCCAGTTTCGAGGCCCGCCTCCGCGCGCCGGTTCAGCCCTGCTGCGCTCGCCGCCGCGTGCCGGCGGCTGGTCGCGCTGCCGCTGCTGCTTGCCGGCGCCGTCGCCGGCTGCTCGTCGCTGACGCCGATCGAGACGCTGATCGCCGGCCGGGATGCCGAACCGCTGCTGGCGCAGATCCGCGCCGGCGCCGTCGACGTGAACCAGTCGCTGCCCTGGGGCGGCGGCTTGGGGATCGGACCGTCGTACTTCACGCCGCTGTGCGCTGCCGCGCTGGTCGGCGCTTCCGCCGCGCTCGACGAGCTGGTGGCGCTCGGCGCCGACGTCAATGCCGATTGCGGCGGCTCGTCCACACCGCTCGACCTGGTGATGCGCCATCCTGCCGGCAGCCAGTCGGCGGCCATGCGCCAGCTGCTGCAGGCGCGCGGCGTCGACTTCCAGGCGCAACCGCGCTACCTCCAGGCGCGGATGTAGCCCGCCGACGCGGTCAGGGATTGCTCGACTGGTGCCGGTATTCGCTCGGCGACATGCCGACGTGCTGCCGGAATGCCCGGCTGAAGTGGGCGGTGCTGGCGAAGCCGCGGGCGACGGAGATCTCGGCGATGCTGCGGGCGCCCAGCCGCGGATCCGCCAGGTCGCGCTGGCTGGCGCGCAGCCGCTCCATCAGGATGTAGCCGGCCACGCCATCGGGCTCTTCGGCGAACGCGTGGTAGAGGTTGCGGCGGCTGCAGTCGAGTGCCTGGGCGATGGCCGTCACGCACAAGGTGGGATCGCCCAGCCGGCGTGACACCAGCGCCTTGATCCGGTCGCGCAGCGACTCCCGCTGCGCCACGCCGCTGGCCCGGCCGGCGAGCTCCATCAGCGACAGGTGCACCAGCTGCGTGATCACCTCGCCGACCGCCGTGGCCGAGCGCGGACCGAGGGTGGGTAGCTGCTGCCAGGCGCTGCGCATCGTCTCCAGCGCGATTCGCGAGACACCGCCGCGATTGCCGAAGGGGCGGGCCATCAGCTCGTCGAGCGCGACGCCGCGCTCCACCAGCGGCGCCTTGGGCACCATCAGGATCAGGTGCTCGACGCGCAGCGGGTTCTCGACTGCATAGCGTTGGGTGGTGTCGTAGATGCTCCATTCGCCCGGCGTCACGAAACCTGCCGATTGTGCTGCTCGACGATGGCGCAGCCGCGCACCGGTGCCACGATCTTGAGGTAGGCCGCGGGGCTGGCGCGCACCAGGCTGTCGCTGCGCATCACCCGGTGCCGGTTGGCTTCCAGCCGCGTCAGCACGACGTCGCCGGCGTTGGAGCTGCTCATGTGGCCGTCGAAATCGGTGTCGCCGTAGAGGTCGGAGGCGAGCCCGCAGAACAGCCGGTCGATCCAGTCGTACCAGTACGGCACGCGGTCGCGCGCGCTCACCTGGTCGGTGCTCATCGAGGCTATCGGGTTATCCACTGCGGGTCGTCCAATGCGCGTCTCCCGGCGCCGGCGGCCAGCTATTCTGCCATCGGCGCGGCCGGCCGGTCGGCGGGTCGCAGCCCTAGGGTAAGCCCGAGTGCCATTGCACAAGGCGTCAACCGGGCCTGCACCGCGGATCAACCGCGCGCGCCGCCCGCTGCCTACAATGGCGCAGCCGCTGTCGTACCCGGGACGAACAGCGACCGGCCGGACCGGGACCCCGGCCGCCAGCCCGACAAAGGAGACGCTCATGAGCCAAGCAGATTCGAAAGCCGGCTGCGGTTCGCCGCTCGCAGACCGGTCCGCTTCGTCACGACCGGCATCGCCCCGCCGCCGGCGGCTCGCGCAGGCGCTGGCGGTTGCCGGCGGCAGCCTGGCGCTGCCCGCCCTGGCCCAGAAAGGCGACGGGCCGCTGCGTGTCGGCTACGCCATCGCCCGTACCGGTCCGTGGGCCGGCGGCGCCCAGGTGAGCCAGGAGCCCAACTACGTGATGTGGGCCGAGCAGCAGAATGCGGCCGGCGGCGTCGACGTCAAGGGCGTGAAGCGCCGCATCGAGCTGGTCAGCTTCGACGACCGCAGCGAGATGGAAACCTGCATCCGCACCTACGAGAAGCTGATGGGCAGCGACAAGGTGGACCTGATCCTGCCGCCGTGGGGCTCGAATGCCAACTTCGCGCTGGCGCCGCTCGCCAACCGCCATGGCTATCCGATGCTGGCGCCGACCGCGCTGTCGAGGAAGCTGGTCGACATGAACCTGCCGTACTTCTTCTCGCTGCTGCAGCAGCCCGACCGCATGATGGGCGCCCTGGTCGACCTGCTGGTGGCGCAGGACATCAAGTCGATCGCCATCCTCTACATGGACGACCTTTTCGGGCTGGAGAACTTCGCCGCGCTCAACAATGCGCTGAAGAAGACCGCGATCAAGGTGGTCGAACGCAAGAGCTATCCGCTCGGCGTCAAGGACCTGTCGCCGGTGCTGCGCACCATCAAGGACCAGAACCCGGACGCCTTCATCGGCATCACCTACCCGCCCGACACCATCCTCGCCTCGCGGCAGTCGAAGGAGATCGGCTTCAATCCGCGGCTTTTCTATGCCTCGGTCGGCACCGCCTTCCAGCTTTACCGCAACGTCATCGGTGCCGGTGCGGAAGGCGTGACCGGCATGGGCTCGTGGAACGCCAAGTCGAGCGCGGGCGCCAAGGCCTACTTCGACGCCCACAAGGCGAAGTTCGGCGGCAAGGAGCCGGACCGCTGGGCGAGCGGCCATTGCTGGGCGGGCCTCGAGATCCTCACCCAGGCGCTCGGCAAGGTCGGCATGGATCGCAAGGCGATCCGCGACTACGTCGCCAAGACCGAGCACCAGACCATCGTCGGCCCGATCCGTTTCCAGGGCAGCGAGAATGCCACCATCCCGGGCTCGGTCGGCCAGTGGCAGAACGGCGAGTTCGAGGTCGTCTGGCCGAAGCAGCTTGCCACCGCCCAATTGGCGATGCCGAAGCCGGAATGGAAATGATGCCACGGGCAGGGCGATGAACTCTCCGGTCCTGCCCGCCGCAGGCCGCGCGCAGCCGCCCTGGGGACGAGCATAGGCCGGCCATGTCGCTGACGGCCTGGTTCGAGCTGCTCGCCTCCGGCCTCATCACCGGCGGCATCTATGCGCTGGTGGCGCTCGGCTTGAACCTGCAGTACGGCCTGATGCGCATCCTCAACATCGCCCACGGCGAGTTCCTGGTGCTGGGCGCCTATCTCACCTGGTGGGTCCACGCGAGCCTCGGCATCTCGCCGCTGTGGATGCTGCCGGTGTCGTTCCTGCTGCTGCTGGCGCTCGGGATGGCGGTGCATCGGCTGTGCTTCCGGCGGCTGGCGGCGACGGCGCCCGATCTCGATGCCTTCGAGGCGCGCGGCCTGATGGTCAGCTTCGGCATGATGTTCGTCGTCCAGAGCGCGGTGTCGCTTGCCTGGGGGGCCGACCTGCGTGGCTACGACTACCTCACCCAGCCGGTGGTGGTCGGCCCGAGCCAGTTCGCGGCCAACATGCTGCTGATCTTCGGTCTCTCGCTCGCCTTCAGCCTCGCGCTGATCGCGCTGCTGCGATACACGCTGCTGGGCAAGGGCGTGCGCGCGCTGATGCAGTCGCCGGTCGGCGCGCAGCTGGTGGGCATCGACACCCGCCGTCTGCATCCGCTGATGTTCGGCGTGGGGCTGGGCCTGTCGGGCGTCGCCGGCTGCCTGCTGTCGATGACCTGGACCATCTCGCCCTCGATGGGCGCCCCCTACACCGTGACCGCCCTGATCGTGATCACCCTCGGCGGCTTCGGCAGCATGACCGGCGCGCTTGCCGGGGGCCTGCTGCTCGGCGTGGTCGAGGCACTGGGCATGCATTTCACCAGCCCGTCGCTGAAGATGCTGCTGTCCTACAGCGTGTTCATCGGGGTGCTGCTGTGGCGACCGAACGGGCTGTTCGCGCGATGAAGGGCGCGCGCCGCGATTGGCTGCTGCTGTGCCTGCTCGCCGCGGCTGCCCTGGGGCTGCCAATGCTCGCCAGCGACTTCGCCCTGTCGCTGGCCATGACCTGCCTGATGTACGTGGCGCTGGCATCGAGCTGGGCCCTGTTCTGCGGCAGCACCCGCTACCTGTCGCTTGCCACCTCCGCCTTCTTCGGCGTCGGCGCCTACGCCAGCGCGCTGCTGGTCGGCGACCTGCCGTGGCCGCTGGTGATCGTCGCCGGCGCGGCGGCGGCGGCGCTGGTCGCGGTCGCCATGGGCGCCGCGGTGCTTCATCTGCGCGGCACCTATTTCGCCATGCTCACTTTCGGGATGACCGAGCTGATCATGCATGCCGTCACCTATGCCGAGAAGTCCCTCTCCGGCACCGTCGGGCGCGTGTTGCTGTCGGCGCCGGAGAACCTCACGGTCTACCTGACGGTGCTTGTCATCGCCGTGCTGGCGATCGCGGCGTCGATCGTGGTCCGCCGCAGCCGCTTCGGCCTTGCGATGGCGGGCATCGGCGCCGACGAGCAGCGGGCGCAGACGCTGGGCGTCGATACGCGGCGGGTGAAGATCGCCGGCTTCGCGCTGACGGCCACCTTCGCCGGCGCGGTCGGGGCGGCGATGGCGGTGCGCTGGACCTACATCGATCCGCACAGCGTCTTCAATTCCTTCATCGGCTTCCAGACGGTGCTGATCGCGCTGATCGGCGGCGCAGCCACGCTGTGGGGGCCGCTGGTGGCCGCCATCGTCTTCAGCCTGCTGTCGGAGACGCTGCGGCTGCAACTGCCGCAGGTCTACATGCTGGCGCTCGGCGTGCTGCTGATCGTCTGTGTCTTGTGGCTGCCCAACGGCCTGGCGTCGCTGCGGCTGCCAGGCGGGCGATGACCACGGCGCAACCGGCGGGCAGGGGCAGCGTCGCCGGCGACGGCCTGCTGCTGCAGGCGCGCGGCCTGTCGGTGCGCTTCGGCGGCCTGGTGGCGGTGGATTCGGTGAGCGTCGAGCTGCGCGCCGGCGAGCTGGTCGGCGTCATCGGCCCGAACGGCGCCGGCAAGACCACCTTCTTCAACGCCATCTCCGGCGTCCAGCCGCCCAGCAGCGGCGCGCTGGCCATCCGCGGCCGCGACATGGCGGGTTCGCCACCGCATCGTTTCGCGCGGTGCGGCGTCGCCCGGACCTTCCAGACGCCGCGCGTGTTCGGCGGCATGCCGGTCGCGGCGAACGTCGAATTCGGCTTGCAGTTCGCGGGGCGGGAGCGGGCGGCGCCGGCGCTGCTCGGCGATGCGGCGGCGGTCCTGGCGCTGATCGGCCTGCGCGGGCGCGCGGCCGAGCCGGCCTCGGCGATCACGCCGTCGCAGCAGCGGCTGCTCGAGATCGGCATGGCGCTGGCCACGCGGCCGAGCCTGCTGCTGCTCGACGAGGTCGCCGCCGGCCTGACCGAAAACGAGGTGGAGGACATGGCGCGGCTGATCCGGCGGCTGCGCGACGAGCTCGGCCTGTGCATCGTGTGGATCGAGCATGCGGTCGCGACACTGCTGCGTCACGTCGAGAGGGTGATCGTGCTGCACCAGGGCCGGATGCTGGCCGATGGCACGCCCGCGGAGGTGGTGGCGAATGCGGAGGTCGTGGAGGCGTATCTCGGCGACGAGATGGTCGCGGAGCCGCAGCGCGGGCACTCCGGGCTGGCAGGGCCGCCGGCATGAAGTCCATGGATGACGGCGCCGCCCTGAGGACGCGGGCATGAGGACGCGGGCATGAGGACGCGGGCATGAGGGCGCGGGCATGAGGGCACGGGCTTGAAGGCGCAGGGTGCGAGCCTCGAGGTCCGCCGGCTGGACGCCGGCTACGGCGGCTTCACGGTGCTGCGCGAGTTGAGCCTCGAGGCCAGGTCTGGCCTGACCGTCATCCTCGGGCCGAACGGCGCCGGCAAGACCACGCTGCTCAAGGCGATCGCCGGCCTCCTGCCGCGGACCGGCGAGGTCCTGCTCGACGGTGCGCCGCTGCCGGCGGGCGAGCCGTCGCAGGCGGTGCGGCGCGGGCTGGCGCTGGTGGCCGAGGGGCGCCAGCTGTTCCCGCGGATGACGGTGACCGAGAACCTGGAGCTCGGCGGCTGGCTGGCGAGTCCGGCGCAGCGGCGGCAGCGCGTCGCCCAGGCCTTCGCGGACTTCCCCAAGCTTCGCGAACGGGCGCAGCAGCTGGCCGGCACGATGAGCGGCGGCGAGCAGCAGATGGTGGCGGTGGCGCGGGCGATGGTGAGCGCTCCGCGCCTGCTGATGCTCGACGAGCCGTCGCTGGGGCTGGCGCCGCGGATGGTGACCGAGCTGCTCGCGATCGCGCGGCGCATCGCCGATGCCGGCACCACCGTTCTGATGGTGGAGCAGAACGTGCGGAAGGCGCTCGCAGTTGCCGATCGCGGCTACGTGCTCGAACGAGGCCGGTTGGTGGCAAGCGGCGAGGCGGCCGAGCTTGCGCGCTCCGAGGCGATTCGTCATGCTTACCTCGGAGGAGGAAGAGACGATGTCTGACCGGCATTTGAAGTACTGGCCGAAGAACCAGCCACGGCACCTGAGCGTTCCGGAAACCGATCTGTTCTTCAACGTCGAAGTCTCGGCCCGGCGCTATCCTTCGAAGCCCTTCCTGGTCTTCTACGACACGCTGGTCAGCTTCTCGCGCTTCAAGGACGAGGTGGAACGGCTGGCGGGCTACCTGCAGCAGGCATGCGGCGTAGGAAAGGGCGACCGGGTGCTGCTGTACACCCAGAACAGCCCGCAGTACGTGATCGGGTACTACGCCATCCTGCGCGCCAACGCGGTGGTGGTGCCGGTCAACCCGATGAACCTGACGCTCGAGCTGCGCCACTTCGTCGCCGACAGCGGCGCGCGGGTGGCGATCCTGACCCAGGATCTGTTCGAGCGCATCCGCCCGCTCGTTGCCGGCGCGGCGGGAGTGACTGCCGCCACCGGGGATCGCAGGCAGGGCGCCGCAGGTGAGGAATGCGGCGACGAGGCTGCGACGCTGTCGCATGTCGTCGTCGGTGCCTATTCCGACTACCTCGAGGCAGCCACTGACCTGAAGGTGCCGGAGTGGGTCGCCGCGCCGCGCCAGCCGATCGCAGCGCCGAATGTCGGCCTCTGGTCCGCCGCGCTGCAGTCCGGCTGCCGTCCCGGTCCGGTGACCGCCGGGCCCGACGACCTGAGCGTGATGCCCTATACCTCGGGCACCACCGGCCAGCCCAAGGGTTGCATGCACACGCATCGCACGGTGATGTACCAGACCCTGGCCACCGGCCAGTGGGTGGACGCGAAGAGCGACAGCGTCGCGCTGGCGGTGCTGCCGCTGTTCCACGTCACCGGCATGCAGAGCAGCATGAACATCCCGCTGTACCACGGCAACACGGTGATCCTGCTGCCGCGCTGGGACCGCCGCGTCGCCGCCCAGTGCATCGAGCGCTACAAGGTCACCTCCTGGACCTGCATCCCCACGATGGTGGTCGACTTCCTCGCCGATCCGGAGATCGGGCGGTTCGACCTGTCCTCGATCGCGCGCATCAGCGGCGGCGGGGCGGCGATGCCAGCGGCGGTCGCGCAGAAGCTGCTGGACATGGGCCTGACCTACGTCGAGGGCTATGGGCTGTCCGAGACCATCGCCGCGACCCATGTCAATCCGCCGGCGCATGCCCGCAAGCAATGCCTGGGCATCCCGATCATGGATGTCGATTCACGGGTGGTGGATCCGGAGACGCTGGCGGAGCTGCCGCCGAACGAGATCGGCGAGATCGTCACCCATGGCCCTCAGGTGTTCAAGGGCTACTGGCGAAATCCGCAGGCGGACCGCGACTGCTTCGTGCAGATCGACGGCAAGCGCTTCTTTCGCACCGGCGACCTGGCGCGCTGCGACGAGGATGGCTACTTCTACATGGTCGACCGCCTGAAGCGGATGATCAATGCGTCAGGCTTCAAGGTCTGGCCGGCGGAAGTGGAGTCGCTCATGTACCAGCATCCGGCGGTGCAGGAGGCCTGCGTGATCGCGGCGCGCGACGCGCACCGTGGCGAGACGGTAAAGGCGATCGTGGTGCTGCGCGAGCCGTTCCGGGGCAAGGTGGGCGAGCAGGAATTGCTCGACTGGTGCCGGGAACAGATGGCGGCCTACAAGGCGCCGCGCATCATCGCCTTCGCGGACACGCTGCCGAAATCCGGCACCGGCAAGATCATGTGGCGCGCGCTGCAGGAGCAGGAGGGGGCTACATCTTTCCCTTCCACGGCACCAGCCAGGCCTCCAGCCGTCGCATGAGCATGTCGAACAGGTAGGCGATGATGCCGATCACGATGATGCCCATCACCACCACGTCGGTGCGCAGGAAATTGGACGCGTTGAGCACCATCTGCCCGAGGCCGGCGGTGGCGGCCACCATCTCCGCCGCCACCAGCGTGGTCCAGCCGAAGCCGATGGCGATCCGCATGCCGGTGAGGATGTCCGGCAGGGCGGCCGGCAGGATGACGTGGCGCACCACCTGCAGGAACGACGCGCCCATCGACCGGGAGGCGTTGATCTGCTCGATGGTGGCGGACTTGACGCCGGCGCGCGCGGACACGGCGAGCGGCGCGAAGCAGGCGAGGTAGATGAGGACGACCTTGGAGGTTTCCTCGATGCCGAACCAGATGATCACCAGCGGCAGATAGGCGAGCGGCGGCAGCGGCCGGTAGAACTCGATCGGCGGATCGAACACGCCGCGCGCGAAACGCGACACCCCCATCAGGATGCCGATCGGGACGGCGGTGACGACCGCCAGGAAGAAGGCGCCGAAGACGCGCGCGAAGCTCCAGCCGAAATGCTCGAGCAGGGTGGTGCCGCCCTGCAGCTCGCCGCGGTTGGAGGCCATGAACGCGGCCCAGACCGCTTCCGGTGACGGCAGCACCAGCGGCGGCAGCCAGTTCAGGTGGGTGGCTAGCCACCACAGCGCCAACAGCACGCAGACGGTGACGATCGAGATCGTGGAGGTGCTGCCTTCGCCCAGCAGGGTGATGCTGGCGTTGCTGTTCCGGCCGCCGGGACGGGCGGCGCCGGCCGCGGCCGCAGCCTGTTGTCCGGCGGCCGTATCTGCGCCGACCACGTCCGGCGCGACGCGGCCCTCGACGGGACGGGATTTCAGCACGCCATCGGTCATGCCAGTGTTCCTAGTGCAGCGTGGTGTGGATCAGGCCGATGACCTCTTCGCGCATCCGGATGAATTCCGGCTGCGACTTGACGGCTCGCGCGTTGCCGCAGGCGATGAACTGCCGTCCGAAGTCGAGCTGGTAGCGGTGCACGATCCTCCCCGGCGACGGCGACATCACCAGCAGGTGCGTTGCCATGAACAGCGCCTCCTCCACGTCGTGGGTGATGAAGAAGACGATCTTCTTCTCCGCATCCCACAGCCGGATGATCGTCTCCTGGATCTGTTCGCGGGTCAGCGCATCCAGCGCGCCGAGGGGCTCGTCCATCAGCAGCACCTCCGGGTTGGAGGCGAGGGCGCGGGCGATGCCGACCCGCTGCTGCATGCCGCCGGAGAGCTGGTAGACGGGGTAGTCCGCCACCTTCTCCAGGCCGACCGCCGCCAGCTTCTGCTGCGCGATCCGGCTGCGTTCGGCCTTGGGCATGCCGCGCATGCGCAGGCCGAACTCGACGTTCTCGATGACATTGAGCCAGGGCAGCAAGGCGTGCTTCTGGAACACCACGCCCCGGTCCGAACCCGGGCCGACCACCGGCGATCCATCGAGGAGGATCTGCCCGCCGGTCGGCTCGAGGAAGCCCGCGATGCAGGACAACAGCGTGGTCTTGCCGCAGCCGGAGGCGCCGATCGCAACCACGAAGTCGCCCGACGACATCTGCAGGTCCACCTGCGCCAGCGCCTGGGTGGAGCCGCCGCCGCGCGCGGCGAAGCTGACGCTGACGCCCCGCAGATCGAGAGTGCTCACCGGCTGCCTCGCGTGCCGCTATTTGGCGATGGCCTTCAGGTAGGAGGGATTCACCCCCACCGAATAGTCCGCCAGCACCTGCTGGATGGTGCCTTGCGATTTGAGGAACGCGGACGTCTCGGCCAGCGACTGGGCAGCGCCGCCTTCCTTGCCGCCGCCAAGCCAGGTCTTGCTCAGCTGCTCCTCCACGGTCGGGAAGTTGTAGAGCGCCATGCCCTGTGGCACGGTCTCCGCCTTGGCGCCGCTGATCTCGGCAACCGCCTTGCCCTGGGGTGAATCCGCCGTCCACTTGGCCTTGTTGGCGCGGTAGTCGGCATCCGCGTCGGCCATCACCTTGATGAACTTGCTGATGAACTCGCCGTGGTTCTTCGCCCAGTCCTTGTTGACCACGACGCCGTCGAAGGTCGCCTTGCCGGTCTGCTTGGCGATCTCGCCGGAGGTGATGATCGGCTTGCCGCTGGCAAGCACCTGGGAGAGCACCGGCTCCCAGATGAAGGTGGCGTCGATGTCGCCACGCTGCCGGGCGGCGGCGACATCCGGCGGACGCATGTTGAGGATCCGCACCGAGCCGGGATCGACCTTGGCGGAGTTCAGCGCCACCATGGTGTGGAAGTGGGTCGTGGAAGTGAATGGCACGCCGATCTTCTTGCCCTTCAGGTCGGCCAGCTTCTCGATGCCGCTGCCATTGCGCGCCACCAGGACCTCCGCGGAACCGATGTCGTCGAGGATCCAGACCAGCTCGACCGGCAGGCCCTGCGAAAGCGCCGCCGCCACGGCGGCGGAACCCGCCTCGCCGACGTGCACCTGGTTGGACGCCATGGCGCGGATCACGTCGCCGCCGCCCGCGAACTTCCGGAAATTGACCTTGTAGCCGGTGGCCTTCTCGACTTCCTTCTGGGCGTGCGCATAACGCCACGGGACCATCATGTCCTGGTAGGCGATCGTCACTTCCTTCGCCTGCGCACTGGCACTGCTCCACCAGGGCAAGGTGCCGGCCGCGATGGCCGCCACCGTCATCAGCCTGGTCAGATTGCGTCGATCCATGAGTCTGTCTCCCGGAGTGATCGTTGAAAAGGGTGCTGCCCAAGTCACGCGTGCTGCCGTTTCAGTTCATGTCGTAATCTAAACGTTGCGGTCGATTTCCTCCACCGGGAATATTGCCCGCCGAGACGCCGCGCCGGCCATCGCGGCGGGATCCGGCATCCGCCTATGCCCGCTCGTCGTGCGCCTGGTACCAGCGGTAGAGCATCTGCTGCCCGAGGCGCCGGAACGGTGCGAAGGGATGGCCCGGCAACGGCGAGTCGTAGATCGGCAGGTTCCAGTGCTGGCCGGTCTTGCCGGCGATGCGTTCGGCGAGGCGCCGACCGGCATGGGTCGAGAAGGACACGCCATTGCCGCCGTAGCCGAGTGCGTAGTAGATCGACTGCGCGGGATCGGGCTGCACGATGCGCGGCATCATGTCGTGGCTCACGTCCACCCAGCCCCACCAGGAATAGTCGATCGGAACGTCACGCAGCGACGGGAACTTGCGCGCCAGGCCGGTCTGCAACAGCTCGAGGTGCCTGGGCGCCGACGCGTCGGCGCCATGGACCGCGCTGCGGCTGCCGATCTGCATGCGATTGTCCGGCAGCAGCCGATAGTAGAAGCGCAGCACCCGGGTGTCGGTCATGAAGGTGGTGCTCTTGAGGCCGGCCTGCTCGCGCTCCGCCTGCGTCAGCGGCCGCGTCACCATCGAGTTGGACAGGATCGGCATCACCTTGCTCTGCAGGAGCGGATGCAGCCCCTGGGTGGTGTAGCCGCCGGTGGCCACCGCCACCGCCCGCGCCCGCACGTTGCCACCGGGCGTGCGCAGCAGCTGCGAACCGCCGCTCGATTGCCAGCCGGTCACCGGGCTGCCGGTATGGACCTTGACGCCCGCGGCGCGCGCCATCCGCAGATAGCCGAAGGCGAGCTTGAGCGGATGGATCCCGACGCCTTCCTGCTCGTGCAGCGCTCCCACCGCCTCGTGATCGTGGACGTATTGCTCGCGCAGCTCGCCGGCCGACAGCATGCGGGTGTCGTAGCCGAAGACCTCGCGCATCACCTCGCATTCGCGTTCGAGGAACTGCAGCTTGCGCGGCCGATGCGCGATGTACAGGTGGCCGCCGTCCTGCGCGTCGCAGTCGACCTGCGCAACCAGCGACTTCCAGGTCTCGAATCCCTCGCGGATTTCACGGTCGAGGCGCCGGGCGACGTCGACGCCCCATTTGGCGATCCATTGCGAGCGGTACAGGCGGCCGCTTGCATTCTGGCCCTGGCCGCCGTTGCGGCTGGTGCAGCCCCAGGCGGCACGATTGGCTTCCAGCACGGTGGCCCGGATGCCGTGCTCGCGGGCCAGGAACAGGGCGGTGGCAAGGCCGGTGAAACCCGAGCCGACGACCACCACGTCCGCGTCCATGTCCCCTCGAACCGGCCCGTCGTCGTCCGGCGGCGGCCCCGCCGTGTCGACCCAATAGGTCGGGGCGTAGCGCTGGTCGGCGCCAGGCGACGACACCAGCGGGTCGAAATGCGGATCGTAAGGCGCGTTTCCGGCAAGGCCGGATCGGGATTCCGCAACGGCGTTCATACGGACCCGGCGGGCAGGCGTGGACGATCCTTGCGGAACACGTTCTTGACCGCGATCTTGCCGTCCCGGAAGGTAAAGAGGTCGACGCCGTTGGCCTCGACCCGGCTGCCGTCGGCCGCCGTGCCGGTGAACAGCCACTCGGAGACGCCGCGGTCGCCGGCCACGAAATGCTGGCCATTGCGCCACTGGGCATCGGGGAAGTTCTTCCAGGCCGAGGCGAAGGCGGTGCGCACCGCCTCGCGGCCGACATGCCGCGATCCCCAGGCGTCCGGCCCGTTGGCCGTCTCGAAGACGCAGTCGTCGGTCATGAAGGTCATCAGCGCGTCGATGTCGTGGCGGTTCCAGGCGTCGGCGAATGCCGCCAGGGTGGCCACGGTGACGGCGTCTGCTGGAGAGGTGGGCGATGTCGACATGTCGTTGTTCCTCGAGATCGTTCGGGTTTGCGCGTGAACGGTTGGCGCGGGTTCACCCGGGGGCCACCGGCGTGGCTGCCCGGTCGCCGGTCAGGACACCACCTGGTAATAGAGGTTCTGCGGATGGCGCGCCTGGGCGAAGAAATACCAGCGCTCGGCCAGCAGGCCGACGACTTGGACGGCCACCGCCAGCAGCAGCCAGGCCCCGCGGGCGGCGCCGCCATCGGCCGTCAAGGCGAGCAGCAGCAGCAGGCCCGGCACGACGAACCCGGCGCCGATGGCGAAGAACTTGATGCGCGCCACGAAGGCGCGGGTGCGGCCGTGCATGAACTCGCGGGTGTTGAACGAGCCGCCGGTCATGCCCATCGATTTCTGCACCACCCGCGGGTGCCGGATGCCGGTGGCCGACTGCAGGTCCGACTTCGGCCTGAGGCGGGTGTTGCGGACGATCGAGGCGATGCGCACCAGGGCCGCGACGATGGTCACCGCCAGCGCCCAGCCGGCGGCCGGCCGCACCAGGGCTTCGGCGCCGGCCAGCCACGCCAGGGCAGCGAACAGCACCAGGCCGGAGGACAGGCCGATCAGCGTGTAGTTGGCGAGCGTGAACGGATGCGCCCATTCCTGGATGAAGCGGATGCAGGCGTAGATCATCGCGGTGCAGTACCACAGCCCGAGGCTGGCGACGATGGCGACCAGCGGCACGGCGACGTCGCGCGGGCCGCCGGCCTGGCCCCACAGGTGCAGGCCGAGCCACAGGGCGACCAGCGCGATGAAGGCAGGCAGGACGATCACTTCGCGCGACAGCCACGAGGTCCGCCACATCAGCACCGCGCGCCACGCCCGTTCGGGGCGGCCGAGGTGCAGGAAGGATGCGCCGAGTGCCACCACCAGGAGCAGCAGCGACACCCCCAGGGCTGCGACCGGCAGCGATCCCGGCAGCGCGGCGCCGGCGAGGGTTGCCGCCGCCAGGGCGATGACCACTCCCTGGCCGATGCCGGCGAGGGTGGTGAAGAAGACGACGGACCAGGCTGGATTCATCCGCCTACTCCGCCTGGACCGCCGCGATGGTCTCGGTGATCGTGCGCGGCAGGTATTGGTTGGCCGGACGGGTGTCCCATTCCGGCATCAGCGGGTAGCCGCCACGCTCGCGGATCGCCCGCGACACTTCCGACTCCGGATCCTTGACGTCGCCGAACAGGCGGGCATTGGTCGGGCAGGCGTTGACGCAGGCGGGACGACGCCGGTCGGCGGGAATGCTCTCGTCGTAGATGCGGTCGACGCACAGGGTGCACTTGGTCATCACCTGGCGTTCCTCGTCGAGCTCGCGCATGCCGTACGGGCACGCCCAAGCGCAGTACTTGCAGCCGATGCACTTGTCGTAGTCGACCAGCACGATGCCGTCGG
>JAEZQX010000541.1 GCA_023441105.1 Pseudomonadota bacterium
CCGGGGCATCGCGTATCAAGTCTTCGACCACAGGAACGCTCCTGCGAGGAGCCGCCAGACTCTTGAGCATGGCGGCTCTTTTCATGGCAGGCCAGGCATTCGCCTTCGAACCATTCGTCGTCCGTGACATCCGCGTCGAGGGCCTGCAGCGTACCGAGGCCGGCAGCGTTTTCGGCTACCTGCCCATCCGGGTCGGCGACCGCGTCACCGACGCCAATGCCGCCGAGGCAGTCAAGGCGCTCTTCGCCACCGGTTTCTTCAAGGATGTCCGGCTGAGCGTCGACGGCGACGTGCTGATCGTGAGCGTCGAGGAACGGCCGGCCATCGCCTCGGTCGACATCAGCGGTTCGAAGGAATTCGAGGAAGAGGCGCTCAAGAAGGCGCTGCGCGACACCGGCCTGGCCGAAGCGCGCATCTTCGACCGCTCGCTGCTCGAGCGCGCCGAGCAGGAGATCAAGCGCCAGTACCTGTCGCGCAGCAAGTACTCGGTGAAGATCACCTCCACCGTCACGCCGCTGGAACGCAACCGGGTGGGCATCGCCCTCGCCATCGAGGAGGGCGGCGACGCTCGCATCGCCCAGATCCGCATCATCGGCAACAAGGCGTTCACCGAGGCGCAGCTGCTCGACCAGCTCAAGCTGACCACGCCGACCTGGCTATCCTGGTACACCAAGACCGACCAGTACTCGCGCGAGAAGCTGGCCGGCGACCTCGAGACGCTGCGCTCCTTCTACCTCAACCGCGGCTACCTCGAGTTCGCGCTCGAATCCACCCAGGTGTCGATCGATCCCGATCGCGAAGGCGTGTACGTGACGCTGACCATCAAGGAAGGCGAGCGCTTCACCGTGAAGGACTTGCAGCTCGGCGGCAATACGCTCGGGCGCGACGACCAGTTCCGCAAGCTCTTCAAGCTGCAGCCCGGCGACACCTTCTCCGGCGAGCGGCTGACCGAAACTACCAAGGCCATCACCGATGCGCTCGGGGCGATCGGCTACGCCTTCGCCGCCGCCACCCCGGTGCCGGAGATCGACCGCAACAACCGCCAGGTGTCGTTCACCATCAACATCGACCCCGGCCGCCGTGCCTATGTCAGGCGGGTGATCATCGCCGGCAACCAACGCACGCGCGACGAGGTCATCCGGCGCGAGATCCGCCAGTTCGAAGGCGCCTGGTTCGACTCGGAGCGGATCAAGCTGTCGCGCGATCGCATCGAGCGGCTCGGTTATTTCCAGAACGTCACCATCAATACCGAACCGGTGCCGGGCACGCCCGACCAGGTGGACCTGCTGGTCAACGTCATCGAGCAGCAGACCGGCAGCTTCACATTCGGGGTTGGCTTCTCGAGCACCGACAAGTTCCTCGTCTCGGCGCAGATCAACGAGCCCAACTTCCTCGGCACCGGCAACACCATGGCGGTCGAGGTCAACACCGGCGAGACCCAGCGCACCGCATCGCTGTCGTTCGTGCAGCCCTACTTCACGCAGAGCGGGGTCAGCCGTTCGTTCGATGTGTACTCGCGCACCTTCAATGCCGAGAATCTCGGCCTTGGCGACTACCGGCTGCGGTCCCAGGGCGTCGGCTTGCGCTTCGGCATCCCCTACACCGAGCTCGACCGGCTCAACGTCGGCACGGTCTACGAGAAGAACACGATCATGCCCGGCGGCTCGCAGCTGCCGCAGCGCTACGTCGACCATATCGCCCAGTACGGGGAATCCAGCGCTGCCTTCCTCGGCACCATCGGCTGGTCGCGGGATTCACGAGACAGCGCGCTCACGCCCAATCGCGGCCGTTTGCAGCGGCTGAACGTCGAAATCACCTTCCCGGGACAGGAGCTGGAGTACACCAGGGCGACCTACAAGCACCAGTGGTACATCCCGGTCACCAAGGACTACACGCTCGCGCTCAATGCCGACGTCGGCTACGGCCGCAGCCTCGGCGACAAGTCCTACCCGGTGTTCAAGAACTTCTACGCCGGCGGCATCAACTCGGTCCGGGGTTTCAGCCCCAACAGCCTGGGACCGAGGGATCCGGTGGACAACCTGCCGATCGGCGGCCAGGCGCAATTCGCCGCCAGCGCGGAGTTCCTCTTTCCGCTGCCGGGCACCGGCAACGACCGGACCATCCGGACCTTCTTCTTCCTGGACGGCGGCAACGTCTTCGAGACCAATATCGACTTTGCCGAGCTGCGCTATTCGTTCGGTTTCGGCCTGAACTGGCTGTCGCCGATCGGGCCGCTGAAGCTGTCGCTCGGCTATCCGATCAGGAAGGAGCCTGGCGACGACACCCAGCGGGTGCAGTTCCAGATCGGCACCGGCTTCTGATCCTGCCGGCCGCAGACAGGCCCCTCGCCGGCCTGCCGGCTGCTCCAGGCGGGGCTTGGCGGCGGCGCTGCGGGCGGGATGTGACAAAATCCCCGGATCGCGTCCCTGCGCGGACCCACAACACGGAGAGACTCGACCTCATGAACATGGCAATCTGCATCCCAATGGCTCGGCGGACCGCCTCCCGTACCTTGCGCGCCAGGCTGCGTCTGGTCGGCGCGGCTGTCGCGGTGGCGAGCATCGGATGGCTGCCGGCCCAGGCGCTGGCCCAGGCTTCCGCCGGCGCGAAGATCGGCTTCGTCAGTACCGAGCGGATCATGAAGGACGCCAATCCGGCCAAGGCCGCCCAGGCCAAGATCGAGAAGGACTTCGCCCGGCGCGACAAGGAGCTGCAGGACCTGAGCGCGCGGCTGCGCAGCGCCTCGGAGCGGCTGGACAAGGAGGCGGCGGTGCTGGCCGAATCCGAC
This sequence comes from Pseudomonadota bacterium, assembly GCA_023441105.1. Next base: position 2,789 of record JAEZQX010000541.1, read on the forward strand.
CGCGCCCGCCGCCAGCGCGAGATCGCCGAGATGGACCGCGACTTCCAGCGTCGCCAGCGCGAGTTCCGCGAGGATCTCAACCAGCGTCGCAACGAGGAACTCTCGGCCGTGCTGGAGAAGGCCAACCGGGCCATCAAGGAGATCGCCGAGCGCGAGAAGTTCGACCTGATCCTGCAGGAGGCGGTGTACGTGAGCCCGCGCCTGGACATCACCGACCAGGTCGTCAAGCTGCTCAACTCGGCCAAGTAACCCACTTGCCGGTCGTGATCCACTGCGCGCGGGCGGCATGCGCCGAGCCCTGAAACCGGCGCTGACGCTCGGCGAGATCGTCGCGAGCCTGGGCGGCAGCCTGCAGGGTGATCCGACGGTCGCCGTCGAACGCCTCACCAGCCTGCGCAACGCCGACGAGCGCAGCATCAGCTTCCTGGTGCGACCGCAGCAGCGCGACGCGGCGCTCGCGAGCCGTGCCATCGCCTACATCGTCTCACCGGCCCTTGCGCCGGAGCTGGCCGGCAAGCCGAACCTGCTGGTCGACCCCCAGCCGTACCTCTATTACGCGCGGTTGGCGGCGCTGCTGGACCAGCGGGTCAACCCCAGGCCGCAACCGGGCATCGCCGCGGGGGCGCGCGTCCATGCCAGCGCCCGGGTCAGCGGCAGCGCAACCGTCGAGGAAGCGGTGGTGATCGGCGCCGGCAGCGTCATCGGCGACGACGCCTGGATCGGCGCCGGCAGCGTCGTCGGCGACGACTGTCGGGTCGGCGCCGGCAGCCGGCTGCATCCCAACGTGACCCTGCTGTCGGACTGCGAGCTCGGCGAGCGGGTGATCATCCATTCCGGCACGGTCATCGGCGCCGACGGCTTCGGTTTCGCCCCGATCAAGGGCGGCGGCTGGCAGAAGATCGCGCAACTCGGCGGCGTGGTGATCGGCAACGACGTCGAGATCGGCGCCAACTGCTGCATCGACCGCGGCGCGCTCGACGACACCGTCATCGAGGAAGGCTGCAAGCTCGACAACCTGATCCAGGTGGCGCACAACGTGCGGATCGGCGCGCACACCGCCATCGCCGCCTGCGCCGGCATCGCCGGCAGCGCGGTGATCGGCAAGCGGGTGCAGATCGGCGGCGCCTCCGGCATCGCCGGCCACATCACCGTCTGCGACGATGCGATCATCTCGACCATGACGCTGATCTCCCGCTCGGTCACCAAGCCCGGTTTCTACAGCGGGATCTTCCCGTCCATGGAGAATGCGCAGTGGGAGAGGGCCGCCGCCGTCGTGCGCCAGCTGCCTGAGCTGCGCAAACGCATCCGTCAGCTGGAGCAGCAGGCCCGGCAACGAACAGAACAACCAGAAGCGAGTGCAGAGGAAGGTCCCGATGAAGCCGCAGATAGCCGTTGATATCAACGAAATCCTGAAGTATCTGCCGCACCGCTATCCGTTCCTGCTGATCGACCGGGTCCTGGAGCTCGAGCTCGACAAGCGCATCCTCGCGCTCAAGAACGTGACCTACAACGAGCCGTTTTTCACCGGTCATTTCCCGCACCTGCCGGTGATGCCCGGCGTGCTGGTGCTCGAGGCGATGGCGCAGGCCGCCGGAATCCTCTCATTCGCGACCATGGGGCGGCGCTCGGACGACAACTCGGTGTTCTACTTCGCCGGCATCGACGACGCCCGCTTCAAGCGGCCGGTCGGGCCTGGCGACCAGCTCAAGCTGGAGGTCGACATCCTGCGCAAGTCGCGCATGCTGTGGAAATTCAAGGGCGTCGCCACCGTCGACGGGCAGGTGGTTGCCGAAGCCGAGTTGATGTGCGCGCTACGGGAGCTGGTGTGAATCCCCCCTTGGCGCGCTTCGCGCGCCTACCCCCCTTGAGAAGCGCTTCGCGC
>JAEZQX010000547.1 GCA_023441105.1 Pseudomonadota bacterium
CGGGCCGCATCCGCGGCCGACGCCCCGCTGTCACGCGGGTCGGCGCAGCGAATCGCGCATCTCGCGCAGGAGCAGCACGCCCTCCGACGGCGGGGGCGGCGGCGCGACCGGCTTCTCCGCGATCACCATCCGCTGCGCCCGCTTGAACAACCGTACCATCTGGAAGATGATGAAGGCGAGGATGAGGAAGTTGAGCAGCACGGTGATGAAGTTGCCGTAGGCGAAGAGCGGGACACCGGCGGCATTGAGCGCTTCATAGGTCCGTGGCACGCCCTCCGGCACCTTCGAGGTCAGCACGATGAAGTAGTTGGAGAAGTCGAGTCCGCCGAAGATCGCGCCGACGATCGGCATCACCAGGTCCTTGACCAGCGAATCGACGATCCTGCCGAAGGCGCCGCCGATGATCACGCCGACGGCGAGATCGACGACGTTGCCGCGCAAGGCGAACTCCCGGAATTCCGACATCATCGACATGGCTGCTCCCAGCAAGAGCCGCAAGCGGCGTTGCCGGAAGTATCCGGGCCGCGCCGAGGCACGGCAAGGGGCTGTGCAGGGTTTGCAACCGGCGGCGGCCAGCCGCCGGGTGCGCCGGTTGCCACGCCCGGCTCCCGCATCGACCCGATCGCGCCGCGTCGCGATCGGGAGCGCGCGGGCCGGCGCGTGGGGCGTGCCTGCGCCGCGAGCGCGGTCGCTGCTACAAGGGCCTCAGTTATACTCTAGGGTTGTCGCAGCCCCGTATTCCACTATTCCTGAGAGGTCTTTTGATGTCTGAGACTTACGATCCGAAGATGGATCCGTCACGTCGCAGCGCACTCGTGTCCACCTGTGCGGTCGGGGCAGTCGGTGCTGCCGGGGTTGCCATTCCGTTGGTGAGCAGTTTCCAGCCGTCCGAGCGCGCCAAGGCGGCCGGCGCGCCGGTCGAAGCCGATGTCGCCGGCATGGAGCCGGGCGAGTTGCGTCGCGTCGAGTGGCGCGGCAATCCGGTGTGGCTGGTGAGGCGCACGCCGCAGATGCTGGAGTCGCTCAAGCAGACCGAATCCGAGGTGCTGGACCCGAAGTCGGAGAACTACTACCAGATCCCGACGCCGGAGTACGCCAAGAATCCCGAGCGCGCGATCAAGCCCGAGTTCCTCGTCGTGGTCGGCATCTGCTCGCACCTGGGCTGCTCGCCCAGCAGCCGGTTCCAGCCGGGCGCTCAGCCGTCGCTTCCTCCCGATTGGGCCGGTGGCTTCCTGTGCCCCTGCCATGGGTCGACCTTCGACATTTCGGGACGCGTGTTCAAGAACAAGCCTGCGAACGCCAATCTGGACGTTCCGCCGCATGTCTACATCTCGGACACGAAGCTGTTGATCGGCACCGAACAGAAGAAGGCCTGAGCTGCCGGGGCGGAATCGGCAGATTCAACAGGCAGCACAAGCAGCAGCACCAGGTAACAGGCAGAGCAGAGGCGGCCGGCATCGGCTCCCCGCCTGGCGTCAAGACACTCAGGACATCTTATGGCAGCAGAGAAGCAGGTAGACACGAAGGGCTTGCTCGGGTGGGTGGATCAGCGCTTCCCGATGAGCTCAAGCTGGAAGGCGCACGCATCCGAGTACTACGCGCCGAAGAACTTCAACTTCTGGTACTTCTTCGGCTCGCTGGCCATGCTGGTGCTGGTGATCCAGATCGTCACCGGCATCTTCCTGGTGATGCACTACAAGCCGGATGCCACCAAGGCGTTCGAGTCGGTCGAGTACATCATGCGCGACGTGCCGTGGGGCTGGCTGATCCGCTACATGCATTCCACCGGCGCCTCGGCGTTCTTCATCGTGGTGTACCTGCACATGTTCCGCGGCCTGCTGTACGGCTCGTACCGCAAGCCTCGCGAGCTCGTCTGGATCTTCGGCTGCCTGATCTTCCTGACGCTGATGGCCGAGGCATTCTTCGGTTACCTGCTGCCCTGGGGCCAGATGTCCTATTGGGGCGCGCAGGTGATCGTCAACCTGTTCCAGGCCATCCCGCTGATCGGACCCGACCTGTCGGTGTGGATCCGCGGCGACTACGTTGTCGGCGATGCCACGCTCAACCGCTTCTTTTCGTTCCACGTGATCGCCATCCCGCTGGTTCTCCTGGGGCTTGTCGCCGCGCACATCCTGGCGCTGCACGAGGTCGGGTCCAACAATCCCGACGGCGTCGAGATCAAGCAGAAGAAGGACGCGGCCGGCCTCCCGCTCGACGGCATTCCCTTCCATCCCTACTACACGGTGCACGACATCTTCGGCGTGGCCATCTTCCTGGCCATCTTCTCGGCGGTGATCTTCTATGCGCCGGAGATGGGCGGCTACTTCCTTGAGTTCAACAACTTCATACCCGCAGATCCGCTGAAGACGCCCGCGCACATTGCTCCGGTGTGGTACTTCACCCCGTTCTATTCCATCCTGCGGGCCACCACGGAAGAGTTCCTGCACTTCGGCATGCTGCCCTTCCTGCTGGTGCTGCTGGCGCTGATCCTGCTGACCGCGCGCAGCGCGCTGTCGAAGCTGATCGCAGTGCTGGTCGTGGGCGCGCTGGCGATCGGGTTCTTCGTGCTGGACGCGAAGTTCTGGGGCGTGGTGGCGATGGGTGCCTCGACGCTGATCTTCTTCGCCCTGCCGTGGATCGACAACAGCCCGGTCAAGTCGATGCGTTACCGACCCGACTGGCACCGGGGCATCCTGACGGTTTTCGTGGTCGTGTTCCTGGTGCTCGGTTACTTCGGTGTGCAGGCGCCGTCGCCGGTGGCCAACCGCCTGTCGCAGGTCGGCACGCTGCTTTACTTCGCGTTCTTCCTGTTCATGCCCTGGTGGAGCGCCATGGGCAAGTTCAAGCCGGTGCCCGAGCGAGTCACCTTCGCCGGCCACTGAACCGAGCCCGCCGAGCCTGCATGGTCGAGTCCGTGGTCGTAGCAAACGAAGTCCGAGTCAATTGTCGCGATGGGGCGCCGACAGGCGCCCATTGTCGAGTGCCCCGAGAGAACAAAGCATGAAAGCACTGGTATCCCTTCGCCGTACGTTCGCGACCCTGGCAGCGGCGCTGACGCTGGCCGTCGCCGTGGACGCGCAGGCGGCCAGCGAAGGCGCTGCGCTCGACCACTTCCCGGCGGACAAGCTGAACAACCTGCCGGCCTTGCAGGATGGCGCGAGGACCTTCGCCAACTACTGCCTCAGCTGCCACAGCGCGTCGATGATGCGCTACAACCGGTTGCGCGACATCGGCCTCACCGAAGAGCAGATCGTTGGCAACCTGATCTTCAGCGGCGGCAAGGTCGGCGACACGATGCAGATCGCCATGCGGCCGAAGGACGCCAAGGAATGGTTCGGCGCACTGCCGCCTGACCTGTCGGTGATCGCCCGGGCTCGCTCCTCGGCCGAAGGCAGCGGCGCCGACTGGCTCTACACCTTCCTGCGCAGCTTCTATCGCGACAACACCCGCGCCACCGGCTGGAACAACGCCGTCTTCCCCAACGTCGGCATGCCGCATGCGTTGTGGGAGATGCAGGGCTCGCGCGGCGCCAATATCGAGGAGATCAAGGCCGTCAAGGACGAGAAGTCGGGCGAGGGGCATGCCTTCTCCAGGACCGTCGTGAGCTTCGACAATGCCGGCAACCGGCTGGAAAAGACGGAAAAGATCGAAGGCGGCCACCCGCATGAAAGCACCAAGCTCACGCTCACGCCGGCCACCGGCGGCAGCATGAGCCAGGCGGTATACGACGGAAAAGTGGCCAACCTGGTTGCCTTCATCACCTACATGTCCGATCCGAGCGCCAAGAGCCGTATCCGCATGGGGGCCTGGGTGATGATGTTCCTCGGCCTGCTCATATTCCTGACCTGGTGGTTGAACCGCGAGTACTGGAAAGACATCAAGTAACGCTCCCCATTCCACCGACACGCAGGGTGAGCCGGTGTCGGCTCACCTTCGTTTTTTCAGGAGACTCCTCCCATGATGGTTCTGTACTCCGGCACGACCTGCCCCTTCAGTCAGCGATGCAGGTTCGTGCTTTTCGAAAAGGGCATGGACTTCGAGATCCGGGACGTCGACCTCTACAACAAGCCCGAGGACATCTCGATCATGAATCCCTACGGCCAGGTCCCGATCCTGGTCGAGCGCGACCTGATCCTGTACGAGTCCAACATCATCAACGAGTACATCGACGAGCGTTTCCCGCATCCGCAACTGATGCCGGCCGATCCGGTGATGCGGGCGCGGGCCCGGCTGTTCCTGTTCAACTTCGAGCGCGAGCTGTTCATCCACGTGCAGCAGCTCGAGCGCCGGGACCACAACAAGGACACCGGCAAGATGATGGACCGCGCGCGGATGCAGATCCGCGACCGGCTCACCCAGCTGACCCCGATCTTCGTGAAGAACAAGTTCATGCTGGGCGAGGAGTTCTCCATGCTCGACGTGGCGATGGCCCCGCTGCTGTGGCGGCTGGACCATTACTCGATCGAGATGCCCAAGACCGCGGCGCCGCTGATGAAGTACGCCGAGCGCATCTTCTCGCGGCCAGCCTATATCGAAGCGCTCACCCCGTCCGAAAAGGTCATGCGGCGCTGACCGCAGGACCCACGCAGACAGGGCGGCGCGCACAGCACCTCCGGAGCCGCTGATGGCCGAGACTTCCACCAAACCATACATGATCCGGGCGCTGTACGAATGGTGCTGCGACAACGGCTACACGCCGTATCTCGCCGTTGCCGTCGATTCGCATACCGTCGTGCCGCGCCAGCATGTCAAGGGCGGCGAGATCGTCCTCAACGTGTCGCCGATGGCGACCAACCACCTGACCATCGGCAACGAGATGGTCGAGTTTCAGGCCCGCTTCAGCGGCGTCGCCCAGCAGATCTCGATTCCGGTGGCCAACATCTCCGCCATCTACGCCCGCGAGACGGGTCACGGCATGGCCTTCGACGTTTCGAAGGCGATGACGGCGGAGGAGGGCGGGGAGGCGGATGCCGGG
>JAEZQX010000013.1 GCA_023441105.1 Pseudomonadota bacterium
GGCCGCGACTGGCCGCGTTGCCGTCGCGGGTCGCCTCGCCGGCCGCCAGGATTTGGTCCACCACCGGGACGGTTGCCAGCGGGGCGATCGTGCTGCGCCTGCCTTGCGAACGGCGATGGCGGCCCCATTAGTTCTTCCCGCGGCCGTTGGCCACCGGGCTGACCGGCAGGACGGCCCGCTTGATGAGGCCCGGCGGACTGTCCGCGCCGGTCCTGTCGCTGCCCGTCGGGTCTTGGTCCCTCCTGCCGCCCTCCCGGGCGTTGTCCGCCGCGACGCTGTCCATCCGGCCTCTGCGCACCTTGCCGCTGCTGGCCCGGCGACGTAGGGGACTGCTGCTGGCGAAACTCCGGCGGCAGCTCGACCTTGCCATTTGGATCGAAGCTCGCGGCCGCCACCCGGCGCTGGTCGCCGTCGCCGAACCAGAGCGAACCGCGGTCGGGAGCTTCCCACTGGATCCGGCGCAGCGAGCCGAGCGCCACGCGGTTGATGGCATGCGAGCGGGCCGCCAGCGCGATCGGATCGCCATCGGCGAACGGAAAGTCCGGCGCGAACTCGATCTGCAGGTGGAGCGGCGCCGGCGCGAGGAGGATCATGCCGCGGATCAACGCCTGCCGCATCGCGCCGGCAGTGCCGGGAGCCACCGCGGCGGCGGCCGACGAAGCGGTCGAGGCGGAAGCCGGCTCGGCCGGTTCGACCGGCTCGGCTGGTTCGACCGACTGGCCGGCTGCCTGCACGGCCGGCGGCTGTGCGTCGCGGTTCGACTCCGCCTGGAGATCGCTCGACGACCCCGTCGCTGCCGGCACCGCATCGGCCGATTGCGCGGCCGGTTCCGGCTGCGGCGACGGCCGGGATCCGTCCGCCGCGGGCACGCCCTCCGCCGTCGCCGAAGGCTCGGCCTGTCGAACAGCCCCTTCCTGGCCCGGCACGTCCGTCGCCCGCGGGCCCCGCTCACGCGGCTTGCGCACCCGTGGCCGCAAGCTCAGGGAAGCGGTGAGCCGGTCGATCCTGTCGCGCAGCCCGTCCATCGCCGCGAAGGTCGCCTCGTCCGGCGATTGCGCGGACAGCAGACGCAGCTCCGAGACCAGGCTCTGCTGGGTCTTCTGCAGCGTCGAGAACCGGATGCCGCCGGCGATGGAGGACACCCGCGAGGCATTGCGGTCGAGCATCACCAGGGAAGCTTCGACCTCCCGGCACTGCGCCGCCAGCTTCTCCTGCTCCGGCGTCAGCGAGACGGATTCGCCCGCCGTCGGCTGCTCGGGCACGCCGGCGATGGAGGCATTGGCGATGGAGGCATCGGCGACGGACGCAGTCGCGGCGGCTTCACCGGCTGGAGAGGCAGCGGCGGAGGGATCGACGCCAGCGACCTCAGCCGGTGCCTCGGCCGGCGGTGCTTCGCCTGGCGGTCCGGCCTCCGGCGCCGGCATCGCTTCGTTACCCGCCGCATCGACGGGCTCCGCTGCGCCCGGAGCCGCTTCGGCCTGGGCCGCCCCGTCCGCAGCCGCCTCGTTCGGCGCCGCCTCGCTCAGGGCCGAATTGCCCTGCGCGGCTTCGTCCTGTGTGACCTTCACCGGATCCGCTTCCTGCGGCAAGTCCTTGGGCGCGGTCGGATCGTTGCTTGTCACTGCGATGTTCCCGGGATGTGGTACGTGGGGTGGCCTGGAGAGGGTGCACGATGTTACCCGCCCGTTCCGCTGCGGGCCAATCCAACACCCCGCTGCTATCCGCCTACGAAGAAGGCGGGATGGTAGGCCACCCGCCCGGCGGGCACGTTGCCGGCGAATGCAAGCGACATGAAGTACTCCGGCGGCAGTCCGTCGGCGGCCAGCGCCGGCGAATTCGCAAAGCCGAAGCGTCGGTAGTAGCCCGGCTCGCCGAGCACCACGCAACCGTGGGCGCCGGAAGCCTCCAGCCTGGCCAGCCCTTCGCGAACCAGTCTGCTGCCGGTGCCTCGCCGCTGCAGCGACGGCAGCACCGACAAGGGACCCAGCCCGTACCAGCCGCCGAGCTCGCCGCCTCCTGCCGACGTCAGGCGTACGGGTGAGATGGCGACGTGGCCGACCACCTGATTTTCGATGACGGCCACCAGCGATACCGTGAGCGCGCCCGCGCGTCTCAGTGCCTCGATGACGAGCGCCTCCGTCTGGCTGCTGTGCGAGAGCTGCGCAAACGCAGCGCGCGTGACCGATCCGATCGCCGCCTGGTCATTGGCTGTTTCCGGACGGATGACGATCATGCGCGAGCGCTCCCGCCGCCGGCAGCTCCCGCGGCCCGGCGCAGCGCCGGCGTCCGACGCCGGCGTGCAGCGGGTGGAGGTTGCATGGCGGACTTGCTGCCGGGCATCGACGCGACCGTGCTCTCCAGCATTGCGACCAGCCAGGCAAGGCCGGCATCCAGCAATGCGACGCGAGGGGCCACGATACTGAGCTGGAAGCGCGGCAGCTCGACGGGCGCTTCGACCGCCACCAACCCGAAACGCGGTGCCTGCGCGGCGACGAAGCGACGCGGCAGGGCCGAAACAAGCCCGGTCCCCGCCAGGACGGCAAGCGCCAGCATGAAGTTCGGCACCGTCAGCGCCACTCGCCGCGTCCGCCCCACTTGCCCCAAGGCGACATCGACGAACCCGTGCGGTTCCCCGGCATGGGAGACGACCAGATGCTCGCTGGCGCAATAGTTGCGCAGGCTGGGATCGCGGGCGAACGAATGGTCCTCGCGCAAGGCGATGACGAAATCCTCCTCGTACAGCAGGCGTTTGTCGAAACGCGCCGGCAGGTTCTCCATCGGGATGATCGCCAGGTCCAGCGCGCGTTCGTCGAGCTCGGCCAGCGCGCCCAGCCAGGCGGAGCGCGGCGACGGATCCCCCTGCCTCGGCAGCAGTTGGCGGATGCCGATGTCCACGTTCGGTGCCTTGTGCCTAACCATGCCGAGCAGCGGCGGCAGGATGACGGCTGACACCCCGTCGGGTGCGCCGATCGTGAAGCGGCGAGTCGAGTTCGCCGGGTCGAATGGATGACGGGTGGCGACCACGTTCTTGACCCGCGCCAGGATGTCGGCGATCGCCGGCGCCAGCTCCACCGCACGCGCGGTCGGCACGACGCCCTTGGGCGTCCTGAGGAACAGCGGATCGCCGAAGACGGCGCGCAGCCGGCCGAGACCGTGGCTGACCGCCGACGGCGAGAGGTTCAGGCGCAAGGCAGACCGGCCGACATGCCGCTCGGTCATGACGACTTCGAACAGGACCAGCAGGTTGAGATCCGTACGGGATAGATCGATCTCATTCAGCATATTCCTGAAATCGTATCACTGGATTCATCTCGCCGGCGGCGCGAGGATGCGCTCAAGCAGCGGGTCGGAGAGGCCGATCCGGCGCTCTACTTTCCAGGAGGATGAAATGAACCCTGCCCTGCAAGCTGCCGCCGAGCACGACTCGCCGGCCCAACCTGCGTCGGTCTACGAGCTGATCCGGCGCACGCGCGACGCCAACACCGCCCTGCTGCGCGGCGACGCTAGGACCTACCTGCAGCTGATCGAGCATGCCGCCGATTTCACGCTGATGCAACCATTCGGCGGCCCGGTCGTCCGGGGCTTCGACCCGAGCCCCGCGCACCTTGCCGAGCTGTCGTCATTCTTCGATGCCGGTCCTTGCCACGTACAGCTGGTGCAGGCACGCGCCTCCGGCGACCTGGTGGTGCTGGTGCTGATCGAGCGGCAATACGGCCGGGTCGGTGACCAGCCGGATCAGCAATGGGACTTGCGAGTCACCCTGGTGTACGCGCGCGAGTCCGGCCGCTGGCAATTGGTGCACCGCCATGCGGACCCGCTGGTCCAGCGCATCGAGATGGGCGAGGCGGCGTCGCTGGCCCGCGGTGATCGCATCCGGACGCCGGAGAAGCGGGCGGCCTCGGCCGACGCTTAGGAGCCTACGCGGCCAAACGACGGCCGCGCAGGCTCCTAGCCCGGCGAGGCGATCTGGGCCAGCGCGGCGCGGATCGGTGCGGCTTCGCGCGGCCGCACCAGGCGAGCCACTTCGCTTCCCTCCTTCAGGAACACCAGCGTCGGCCACAACTTGATCCCGAAGGAGCGGCCCAGCCGCCGGCCGCTCGCATCGGCGATCTTGATGTGCTGCACATCCTCATGATTGGCGAAGGCGCTGGCAATCGCCGGCTGCGCCGCCATGCAATAACCGCAAGTGGGACTGCCGAATTCCAGCACGGCCGGCCCGGCGATCTTCTCGACCTCCGCGCGGCTCGGCTCCGCGGGGGCATACCTGGTGTTCAAACCCATCCAACTGACCTCCTTCTGTTCTATATCTTGTTCGGCAACGGCTATGCCCGATCCGCTTGGCGATCCTGCGATGCGGCGCGACCACGCCGCGGATCGATGGTGCGGGCGGCGCACCATGCGCCGGCCAGCGCCAGGGCCGCGGCAACCAGCATGGAGGCTCGGAAGCTGGTCACGAAGGCATCGTCCAGCGACCGTTGCAACTGGCCGCGCAACGCACCCTGCACCGCGTCCGGCACGCGGGCTTCGGTCAGCCGCGGCGCCTGCGCGAGCAGCGACTGGCGCAGCTGCGCGGTCAGCTCGAGGAGTTCAAGCCGCGCCTCGAGCGCATGGCCGAACACCCCGACTGCGACGGCACCGAGCGCCGCCACCGCCAGCAGGCCGGCGATGCGGGCTGCGGCGTTGTTGACGCCGGACGCCGCGCCGGCATGGCGGTCGTCGACCGCCCCCATCACGGTGGTGGTCAGCGGCGCGACGCTGATCGCCATGCCGAAGCCGGTCACCAGCATGCCCGGCAGGAACGTCGACCAGTAAGCCCCGCCGCTGCCTGGCAGCGCCAGCAGCGCGAAACCGGCGGCGGTGATGACCGGCCCGACGACGAGCGGCTTGCGGGCGCCATGCCGGTCGGCAAGCCCGCCCGACCAGCGCGACAGGACCGCCATCACCAGGGTGAACGGCAGGAAGGCCGCGCCCGCGGCCGCCGCCGAATAACCGTGGATGCCGATCAGGTTGAACGGCAGCAGGAACATCACCCCGCTCAGCGCGAAGTACAGCAGCAGTGTCAGCGCGTTGGCGCCGCTGAAGGCGCGCGAACGGAACAGGGCCAGGGGCATCATCGGCGCGCTGGCACGTGCCTCGGCGGCGACGAAGCCGGCCAGCACGAGCACGCCGGCGACCAGCGCGGCAACCACCTGGCCATCGGACCAGCCGCGTTCGCTCGCCGCCGTGAGCCCGTAGGCCACCAGCGCAAGGCCGATGGTGGCAAGCACGCCCCCGAGCCAGTCGACGGCCGCGTCCTGCTCGGCGCCGTGGCTCTCGTCCACGTGCCGGTAGGCGATCGCCAGGGTGGCTGCGGCGATCGGCAGGTTGATGACGAAGATCATCCGCCACGACATCGTGTCGACCAGCCAGCCACCGAGCACCGGCCCGAAAGCGGTGGTCAGCGCCGATGCGCCGGCCCACGTGCCGATGGCACGACCGCGTTCCTCGGCGCCGAACGAGGCGCTGATGATCGACAGGCTGCTGGGCACCAGCAGCGCGCCGCCGATGCCCTGCAAGGCGCGCGCCACGACCAGCATGCCGAGGTTCGGCGCGAGCGCGCAGGCCAGCGAGGCGAGGCCGAAGACCGCGATGCCGACCACGAACACGCGCCGCCGGCCGAAGCGGTCGCCCGCCGCCCCGCCCACCAGGATCAGCGCGCCCAGCATCAGCAGGTAGCCGTTCACCACCCACTGCAGGCCGGCGAGGGTCGCGCCGACATCCGACTGGATCGCCGGCAGCGCGACATTGACCACCGCGCCGTCGATGAACGCCATGCTCGAGCCGAGGATGGTGGCTGCCAGCACCCACCGCCGGCTGGCACGCGGGCAGGATCCTGCCGGCGCGCTCCGGATCACGCCTTCGTCGCAGGGGGCGGCGCCGAAGTTGCTCATCGTCGATCGGTACGGCGGCGGGCGACGCCGCGGCGGAGGAACTGGTGCAGGCGACGCATGTCAGGTTCCGTCCGTCACAGGCTCGCCAGGAGCTTCAGCTCCCGGACCCGGGCCAGCGCATGCGCCCGGTTCTTCACGCCGAGCGACTCGTAGGCCCGCTTGAGGTACCACTTGACGGTCTCCTCCGAAATATAGAGACGCTCGCCGATCTCGCGATTGCGCAGGCCCTGCTCGACCAGCTGCAGGATCTGCAGCTCGCGCCGATGCAGCGGTTGCACTGCGGCGGCGGCAGCCACCGGTTCCCGTCGCGACCGGTCGGCCTGCTCGAACCAGCCTTGCAGCCGGACCGCGAGGGCCTCGCCGTCCGGCGGCTCGCGCAGCCTGATTTCCAGCAGTCCGCGGCCGCAGTGGATGAGCGACAGCGCGCAGCCGCCCGGCAGCGCCAGGCGGACCGCCATCGCGAGATCCTCCTGCGCCGCCTGCGCATCGCCCAGCGCCCGTGCCGCGAGCGCCTTCAGCGCCAGGAACTCGACCTGGTGCTTGACCCGCCCGGCGCGCGCTTCGTTGATCGCCGCGGCGCCGGCACGCCGGCCCAGCGCGGCGAAGTCTCCCCGGCGCAGCAGGCGCTGGCAGCAGACCGCCTCGTATTGCACGAAGTTCTCGGTCGGCATCGCGCGCTCCAGCTGCCGGCTCGCCGCCAGCACGTCGTGGGCGACCGCGAGCACCTGCTCGAGCTCGCCGTCGGCCCGCCGCGAGGGGTCGGCCAGCGCGATTCGGGCATGCACCATCGCCGCCCGGAACAGCACGCGGTCGAGCGAACGGGAGTGACCCAGCTCCCGCGCCTTGTCGAGCTCGTCCATCGCCAGCCCGAGGCGACCGGTGTGCGCGTAGACCTGGGCGCGCAGGATGCGCGCCACGCCGACGTAGGCGAAGGTATGGGTGGCGTCGAGCAGGTCCACCGCGGCATCGAGCGCCGCTTCCGCCGGCCCGAACTCGAGCCGGTCGAGGTGCGCGAGGCCCAGCACGGCACGCAGGAAGGCGGCGCTGCCGGCGCGCAGCCAGCGGCGATTGCCGGGGTCGTCGAGCCATTGGGTGAGGCCGCGGATCGCGACGTCCGGCCGCGCCGACAACTGGTCGACCATCGCCCGGTTGTAGCGCGCCATCAGGCTGACCACCGTATCCTCGTTGGCGTCGGCGATGCGGATCGCCTCGACATAGTGGCGACGGGCGGTGGCCAGCTCGCCCTTGACCCGCGCGCCGTAGCCCAGCACCACCTGCGCATAGGCCCGCTGCAGGCCGTCTTCCAGCCCGAAAGCGGTGGCCAGCTCGGGCTTGATCCACTCGCTGTCGACCAGGTCGTAGCGGGTGACCCCGCACATCGAGCGCAGGATCAGCAGCTCGTCGGCCAACCGCCGCAAGCCGCGGGCGGGGTCGCGACGCCGCGCCGAATCCAGCACCGCCTGGGCGGCATCGATCGCCTCGCTGGCGGCGATGGCGTCGCCGAGGTAGAGCTGAGTCCAGGCATCGAGCGCATTCAGCTCCGCCGACGACGCGACCGCCTTGCGGCCGACCGCCTGCAGCCAGCCATGCAGCTCCTTGAAGCTGCCCTCGCGCAGCAGGGCATAACCATGGGATTCGAGCAGGCGCACCGCATCGCGACTGCTGCCGCCCGCCAGCGCCTGGCGCAGCGCTTCGGCCGGCATCGCGTTCTGCTCGAACCAGCGGCTCGCGCGCAGGTACAGCGGCCGCAGCGATGCCAGCCCCTGCGAACGCTTCTGCAGCCGCAGGAAGTTCTGGAACAGGTGGTGGTAGCGATACCAGATCTGCTCGCGGTCCAGCCGGATGATGAAAAGGTTGGCGTGCTCCAGTGCCTCGATCATCTCGTTGGCGTCGCTGCGGCCGGTGAGGGCATCGCACAGCGGCGCGCAGAACTGGTCCAGCAGCGACGTGTCCTGCAGGAACGAGCGCACCGCCGGCGCCTGGCGCGCCAGGATATCCTCGAGCAGGTAGTCGGCAAAGCTGCCGTCGCCGGCCGGCTCGGCCCCTCGTTCGAACAGCGCCTCGCCATGCTGCCGGTAGGCGATGGAGGCGAGTTGCAGCCCGCAGATCCAGCCTTCGGTCTGGTCGGTCAGCGCGGCAATGCGCTCGTCCGACAGCGCCACCTTGTGCACCCGCCGCAGGTATTCGCGCACTTCGGCCGGCGCCAGGCGCAGCTCCGCGAAGCCGAGCTCGACCACGGCGCCGCGCGACTTGAGCCGGGCAACGCTCAGCGGCACTTGCCGCTGGCTGGCGACCACGAACCTGACCTCGGCGCCGCTGTACTGGATCAGGTAGCCGAGAGCTGCCGCGACATCGGCATTGTCGATCGCCTGGAAGTCGTCGAGAAAGATCGCCAGCGGCTGCGGCGCCCCTTCGATCGCCAGCCCCCTGCCCGAGGCGACGGCGCCGGCGGCGGTGGCCGCGAACTCGGCGACGATCGCCGCCATCGCTTCGGTCAGCGGCACCTCGCCGCTGGCCTGCACCAGCGCCGCCACCTGTTCGCCGAAGCCGGGCCGGACCTGCGCCAGCGCCGCCAGCAGGTTGAGCACGAACACCCGCGGCTCGTTGTCGAACCGGTCGAGCGACAACCAGGCCGCCTGCCAGCCGGCGGCAACCAGCTCGCGAAAGCCCTGCGCCAGCAGCGTCGACTTGCCGGAACCGGTGGGCGCGGTCACCACGGCCAGCTTGCGCTGCTGCAGGCTGGCGAGGGTGGATACCAGGTCCGGACGCTCCAGCAGACGCGAGTCGGTCGAAGGCGGATAGAGCTTGGTGATCGGGGGGCGATAGCGGGGACGAGCCATGTGCTGCAGTGCCGGGCTGTCGCAGGGTCGGGCGGCGCCGGCAGCGAACCCCACTTTCGGGGGGTGATTTGGGGGGAAAAATGTTTAGACTGATTCTAGAGTTGCTCCGCATGCCGAGCAATCCACCGGACCGAACCACGGAGACATCATGAAGCGGCCCTCCCCCCTGTTCCTGCCAACCACCCTCGCGTCGCTCGCGATCACCTCGCTGCTCGGTTTCGGCATCCCCGCCAGCGCCGTCGCGCAGGACATCAGGATTGCCCACATCTCGGACCAGACCGGGCCGCTGGAGGCCTACGCCAAGCAGACCCACATCGGCCTGATGATGGGATTGCAGTACGCCACCAACGGCACCATGACGATCGGCAACCGCAAGATCGTCGTGCTGCAGCGTGACTCGCAGACCAAGCCGGACGTCGGCCGGTCCCAGCTGGCCGCAGCGTTCGGCGACGACAAGGTCGACATCGCGGTCGGCCCCACCTCCTCCGGCACCGCGCTGGCCATGCTGCCGGTCGCCGAGGAGTACAAGAAGATCCTGCTGGTGGAGCCGGCGGTGGCCGATTCGATCACCGGCGACAAGTGGAACCGCTACATCTTCCGCACCGGCCGCAACTCGATGCAGGACGCGGTCTCCAATGCCGTGGCCGTCGGCAAGCCCAACACCTACATCGCCACCCTGGCGCAGGACTATGCCTTCGGCAAGGACTTCGTCGCCGCCTTCAAGGAAGCGATCGCCGGCACCGGCGCACAGATCGTCCACGAGGAATACGCCCCGGTGCGCGCCACCGACTTCACCGCCTCCACCGAGCGCATCTTCAACGCGCTGAAGGACAAGCCGGGCCGCAAGATCCTGTTCCTCAACTGGGCCGGCGCCGATCCGATCCCCAAGCTGATCGCGGCGGATCCCAAGCGCTTCGGCATCGAGATCGCCACCGGCGGCAACATCCTGCCGGCCATGGTGTCCTACAAGCAACTGCCCGGCATGGAAGGCGCGGCGTACTACTACTTCGGCATCCCCAAGAACGCCGCCAACAACTGGCTGGTCGCCGAGCACTACAAGCAGCACAAGACGCCGCCCGACTTCTTCACCGCCGGCGGCATGAGCGCGGGCATCGCCATCGTCGAAGCCATCAAGAAGGCTGGCGGCACCGATACCGAGAAGCTGATCGCCGCCATGGAAGGCATGAGCTTCGAGACGCCCAAGGGCACGATGACCTTCCGCAAGGAAGACCACCAGGCGATGCAGAGCATGTACCACTTCAAGATCAAGGCCGACCC
>JAEZQX010000096.1 GCA_023441105.1 Pseudomonadota bacterium
GCCTTGCTCCTGCCGGTGCTGGCCGGTTTCGTGATCCCGGTCGGCGGCCTGCTATGGCTGCTGGCGCGCGAGCCGGAGATGACGCCGACCCTCGGCCGCTTCTGGATGTGGGCCGGCAACAGCTTCATCGCCGGCTTCCTCGGCGCCACGCTGACCCTGCTCCTCGCCATCGCCTTCGCCTATGCCACGCGCTTCAGCGAGGCGCTGCAGGCGAAGCTGGTCGGCGCCACCGCCACCGGCCTGAAGTTCGGCTATGCCATTCCCGGCGCGGTGGTGGCGCTGGCGATCCTCTGGCCGATGGCGGTGTTCGACCGCGCGGTCACCGACGCGCTGGACCTGGCGACGCCCCTGCTGACCCACACCATCATCGGGCTGGTCTACGCCTACATGCTGCGCTTCTTCGCGGTCGCCTACGGCGGCGTCGAGGCCAGCATGCAGCGCATCACCCCAAGCCTCGACTTCGCGGCCCGCACGCTCGGGGCAAGCCGCATCCAGGTGTTCTGGCGCGTGCACCTGCCACTGCTGCGGCGCGCCGCCATGGTGGCCTGGATGCTGGTGCTGATCGACGTGATGAAGGAGCTGCCGGCGACGTTGATGCTGCGGCCGTTCAACTTCGACACCCTGGCGGTGATCGCCCAGCAGCTGTCGCAGGATGAACGACTGGCCGAAGCCGCCCTGCCGTCGCTGGCGATCGTCGCCATCGGCATCGTGCCGGTGATCCTGATCTCGCGGCTGCTGCAGCGTCGGCCGATGCCGGGTTAGGTGACCCGAGCGGCTCAGGCCGCGGTGATGAGGCCGGGCACCTGGCGCCGCCGCATGGCATCGGCCAGCGCGGCGAGCGCCTCGTCCGACAGCAGCCGCTCGGCCATCGCCAGGAGCTCCTGGTCCTCCTGCGCCATGTGCCGGCGGTAGAGGCTGGCGAAGGCCTCGAGATCGGCCGCCTGCGCCGGGCTGTCGTGGCCGGCCTCCACCGCCTCGAGCCAGGGGCGGATGCCGAGCCAGCGCGCCTCGATATCGCGATGCTCGGCCGCCCGCGCCTCGGTCATCTCGCGGATGCACACCGCGTCGGAGCCGGCCATCGATTCCAGCAAGGCGGGAAACAGCTCCTGCTCCTCGACCTGGTGCAGCGGCCCGGCGATCCGCTCGAAGGCCCGCCGCACGCTGCCGGCGGCGGCGTGCAGCGTGGTGCCGGCGCCGCCAGCGACGAGCCGCTCCTGCAGCCGCATCAGGGCATCGCACTGGCCCTGCAGCCGCCCGTGCAGCTCCGCCAGCCACTGCAACGGCTCGTCGCCCGCCGGCGGCGACGCGTGCCTTGCGCTTGGTGGCTTCCGGTCGCTCGCCATGGCAATTCTCCCCTCGCGGACTCCTGGCGATTGTTCGAGGGACACGGCATCATGTCAAATTTCCCCAGATGCCTCTCATCGGTCGCCGAGCAGCCTACGTCCTGCGCCACCCCGGAGCGTTCGCGATCCGCACGCTCAAGGGCTTTCGCGCCAACCAGGGGCTGCTGCTCGCGGGGGCGGTGGCCTATTACTCGCTGCTGTCGCTGATTCCCCTGCTGATCCTGATCGTCATCGCCCTGTCGCACTTCCTCGACGAGGCGGAGCTGATCTTCACGCTCGGACGCTACCTGGAATGGCTGGCGCCCGGCCAGTCGGAATCGCTGATGCGCGAGCTCCTCGCGTTCCTGGAGAACCGCAACGTGGTCGGCTGGATCCTGCTGGCGACGATGCTGTTCTTCAGCTCGCTCGCCTTCACGGTGCTGGAGAACGCCATGTCGGTGATCTTCCACCACCGCGTCGCCATCCGCCGGCGCCGCTTCCTCGTCTCGGCGGTCCTGCCCTACTGCTACATCCTGTGCCTCGGCATCGGATTGCTGATCGTGACGGTGGTATCCAACGACCTGCAGCGCTTCGGCGAGCGCAGCGTCAGCCTGTTCGGCCAAAGCCATTCGCTCGGCATCGTCTCCGGCGTCCTGCTTTACCTGCTCGGGCTGGCAGGCGAGGTGTTCGTGCTCACCTCGGTCTACATGGTGATGCCGGTCGGCAGGCTGTCGCTCAAGGTGGCGCTCGCCGGCGGCCTGACGGCAGCGCTGCTGTGGGAGATCAGCCGCCACATCCTGGTGTGGTACTTCGCCACCCTGTCGCAGGTGAACCTGGTCTACGGTTCGCTCACCACCGCCATCCTGGTGATGCTGAGCCTCGAGATCGGCGCCACCTTCCTGCTGCTCGGTGCGCAGGTGATCTCGGAATACGAGCGCCTGGGCAAGCTGCGCGGCCAGGACCGGCCCAAGCCGCTGCACACCGATTGACGGCGGCCGCGCCGGCAACGGCGCTGCCCCGGTCAGGTCGCCGTCATCAGCCCTGCCGGGGCACCGCCGGCGCGCGCAGCCGCGCGGCATCCGGCAGGCCGGTGCCGAGGAGCGGACGCAGGTAGGCGTGGAATGCCTCGGTGACGTCGCTGCCGGAGGCCGCGATCAGGCTGTCGTCCATCAGGCGGGTCTTGCCGGCGATGGCATCGAGCGGCGAGAGCTGGTAGTCGACTGCGTAGTCGCCGACGCGGTGGATGGTGACCGAACCGTCGCTGCCCGCGGACATGGCGAACTGCACGGCCATCTCGCCCACCTCGCGCGCCTCGCGCTGGTCCACCTCCGAGACGCAGCCGTAGAACGACCGCTGCAGGTAGCCGAACGTGTCGCCGCGCACCCGCTTGATGCCCAGCCGCGCCTTGATGTGCGCGCCCAACAGCTCGGCCAGCGCGCCGCTGCCCGACAGCTGCACGTTGCCGTGGGCATCGCGTTCGACCTTGGCCTCGTCCGCGGCGAGCAGCTTGCCGGCCGCATCGTGCACGCCTTCCGAGATGGCGACCACGCAGCGGCCCAGCCGCTCGTGCACCGACTTGACCTCGGCGAGGAAGCGCTCGATGTCGAAGCTGCGCTCCGGCAGGTAGATCAGGTGCGGGCCATCCGATGGATACTTGCGCGCCAGCGCCGAAGCCGCGGTGAGGAAGCCGGCGTGGCGACCCATCACCACCGCCACGTAGACGCCGGGCAGGGACGCATTGTCGAGGTTGGCGCCGGCGAATGCCTGCGTCACGAAGCGCGCCGCCGACGGAAAGCCAGGCGTGTGGTCGTCGAGCAGCAGGTCGTTGTCGATCGTCTTGGGAATGTGGATGCAGCGCAGCGCATAGCCGGCACTGCGTGCCTGCTCGCTCACGATGCGCACCGTGTCGCAGGAGTCGTTGCCGCCGATGTAGTGGAACTGGGTGATCGAATGGGCCTTCAGGACCTTGAAGATCTCCCGGCAATAGGCTTCGTCCGGCTTGTCGCGGGTCGAGCCGAGCGCGGATGACGGCGTCGCGGCCACCCGCTCGAGGTTCTGCCTGGTCTCGCGCGTGAGGTCGCACAGGTCCTCGTCGACGATTCCCCGCACGCCGTGGCGCGCGCCGTAGACCCGATCGACCGCCGGGAAGGCGCGAGCCTGCAGCGTCACGCCGACCAGCGACTGGTTGATGACGGCGGTGGGTCCGCCGCCCTGGGCCACGAGAATCCTTTCCATCGGCATGCCGGTACCCTCCGCGTTGCCACGCCGTTGCCCGCGCTACCGGCCGATTGTGCACCGATCGGCGATCGGCTGCGCGCCACGGTCTCGCGGCGGAGCGGCGGGTACGGCCGCGCGCAGCGCCGCGCTCGCGCTGCTCAGGCCGCCTCGCGCGGCTTGACCCGCGCCAGGACCTCCATCAATGCGTCCGGACCCACCGGCTTGGTCAGGTGGACGTCGAAGCCGGCGTGGGTCGCCGCGCGCTTGTCGGCATCGCTGCCCCAGCCGGTCAGCGCCACCAGAAGCGTCTGGTCGAGGGCGCGCTCCTGGCGGATGCGGGCGGCGACCTCGTAGCCGTTCATGCCCGGGAGGCCGATGTCGAGCAGGATCACGTCGGGCAGGGTGCGGAGCGCGGCGTCGAGCACCTCCAGGCCGCTGTGCACCATCGTCGTCCGGTGCCCCGACATGTCCAGCAGCATGGCCATGGTCTCCGCGGCATCGACGTTGTCGTCCACCACCAGCACCTGCAGCGTCGGCGCCTGCGCCGCCGCCACCGGCGCCAGCCTGGCGGCATCGTCCTCGGCAGGCTCGTCGGCGCACGGCAGGCGGATGGTGAAAGTGCTGCCCTTGCCCGGGCCGTCGCTGTGCGCGACGACCGTGCCATCGTGCAGCGAGATCAGGCGGCGCACGATCGACAGCCCGATGCCGAGCCCACCCTGGGCATGGTCGACGGTGCGGCCGACCTGCGTGAACATGTCGAAGACCTGGTCGAGCATCTCGCTCGGAATACCGGAGCCGTTGTCCGAGACGCGGATCACCGCGTCGCTGCCTTCGCGAGCGGCGACAAGCTCGATGCGCCCGCCGGGCGGCGTGTACTTGGCGGCGTTGTTGAGGATGTTGCTCAGCGCCTGTGCCATCCGGGTGAGGTCGGCGAAGAGCACCAACGGCCGCTCGTCGACGTCGACCGTCAACGTCTGGTTGGAGGCGTCGATGTAGGGCCGGCTCGCCTCCACCGAGGCATCGACCACCTGCTGCAGCGTGATGCGCGACTTGTTCAGCTTGACCTTGGCGCTGGTGATGCGCGAGATGTCCAGCAGGTCGTCGACCAGCCGCACCATGTGCGTGAGCTGGCGCTCGATGATCTCCCGCGCCCGGGCGGCGCTGCGTCCGTCCGCCCCCTCCGTGCCGAGGATCTGCAGCCCGGTGCGGATCGGCGCGAGCGGGTTGCGCAATTCGTGCGCCAGGGTCGCGATGAATTCGTCCTTGCGGCGGTTGGCCTCCTGCAGCGCCTCCTCCGCAACCTTGCGGGCGGTGATGTCGATGATCGAGCCCGCCATGCGGTAGGGCTTGCCGGTGCCGTCGACCACCGCCTCGCCGCCCATGTAGAACCAGCGATAGTCGCCGCCGCGCGCGCGCAGCCGCAATTCGATCTGGAAGGGCGCGCGGCGGCGCGATAAATGCGCCGCCAGCGCGCGCCGGGCCGGCAGCCGGTCGTCCGGATGCAGCGCGCTGAAGAAGGAAGCAAACCTGCTCGGCAGCTCTTCCTCGCCGTAGCCCAGCAGCTGCTTGAAGCGCGGCGACAGGAAGATGTCGTTGCTGGCAATGTTCCAGTCCCACAGCCCGGCGCTCGAACCGCGCACCGCCAGCTGGTAGCGCTCGTCGCTGGCATGCAGCGCCTGGTTGGAAGCCTCTAGCACCTCCGACCGGCGGCCGAGCTCGGTGAGCATGTCGTTGAAGGCATCGACCAGTACGCCGACCTCGTCATCGGTGGTGCGGGTGGCCCGCAGGCTGAAATCGCGGCTCTCCATGACCCGGCGCGCGACCTTGCTGACGGCGACGATCGGCTCGGTCAGCGACATCTGCAACCGGTTGGTGAGTAGCAGCGCCGTCAGCAGGCTCGCCGCCATGATCAGGCCGAGGACCCCGAGGTAGTACTGCATGCGCTGACCGGACTCGTCGCGGGCGCGCAGATAGACCGTGCCGAGCACCGCGTCGCTGCTGATGATCCGCCGCCAGACGACGACATGGCCGCCGTCGGCGCCCACGCCTTCGGCCTCCGGCAACCGCGGGAAGCTCGGCGCCGCCTGTCCCTCGCGGACGAACGAGGCGAACAGCGTGCCCTTGGCGGTGTAGATCGCTGCCGCCGTGATCGTCGGGTTCGCATTGAGCAGCGACAGGTTCTCGCGCGCCACCTTCTCGTCCTCGAAGTCGAGCGCCGGACCGGTGGCGGTGCCGACGATGTCCGCCTGGGTCAGCAGGTCGGCGATCATCGAGCTCTCGTAGCCCTTGAGGTCGAAGATGACCAGGGCGATGCCCGCCAGGCTCAGCGCGGCAAAGGTCGTCGCCAGCACGATGCCGATCAGCTTGCGGCGGATCGAACGCGCGCCGAAGCCCCGCCAGGTGGTCGGCGCCCGGGACGCCCCGGCCTCCGCCGGCCGCCCGACGATGCTCACCGGGGCCCTCCGAGGACCCGTCGCGCCACGGTGATCAGCCGCGAGCTCAGCCGCAGGCCGCGGCGTTCGGCAGCCTCGAGCGACAGGTCGAAGCGCACCCGGCCCTCGTCGACCGCGAAGTTGACGATGCTGCCGAGTTCCAGCGCGCCAGGCGTCTCGGTCACGATCAGCATCGCCTCCGGCTCGAGGCCCGCCACCTTGTCGGCCAGCTCGCGGAAGGCAGGGTCGCGCATGAACAGGATGTGCACGCCTTCGAGCGTATCACCCGGCACGACGCGCTTCGCCAGCACCCGTCGGCCTTCGACGGTCCGGCCGGTGGCAGCCTCCCTGATCTCCTGGACGATCGCCTCCTCCCCCATCACGCCGATCCGGATCGGTGCCTCGGGCGGCAGCGCCTGCGCTGGCCAGTCGACGAAACCGGTGAACTTGAACACGAACGCCGCCTTGACGCTGCGCTCCAGCGCGGCCGCCGCTTCGTCCACCACCTGCGCGGCAGTCGGCGCCGCAACGGCGCAGCCGATGGCCGTCAGCGCAATCGTCGCGCACGCCTGCCGCAGGAGCAAGCGCCGTCCCCCGCGAGGCGAGGTCGCCTGCCCTTCCCCACCCTGGATCAGAGCTGCCACGACAGCTGCAGCAGCACGCTGCGCTCGAACTCGACCCGGTTCTCCGCCGGCCCCCATTCCGCATGCCGGGAGTCGAAGAGGTTGCGAAGCACCAGGCCGGCTTCGAGCTCGCGGTTGATCCGCAGTCCGTAGCGGGCGTCCACGGCGGTGTAGGCGGGCACCGCCGGCGCCTTCAGCTCGCCGACCCGCCGGACCATCACATCCAGGTTCTGCCGCGGCGAGATGTCGAAGCTCGAGCGCAAGCTCCACCAGTGGCTGGGGTCGTTGCCGAGCGCCGCCGTCCCGCCCACATCGGTGGCGCCCGGCCTGAGCCGCAGGTCCTGATTCAGCAGAACCAGCCCGGCGACCAGGCGCCAGGCGCGGTTGACCTGGTAGCTGGCCCAGGTCTCGAAGCCGGTGGTCTCGCCCTCGTAGTCGTTCGCCAGGATGACCCCGTCGCCCACGGGCAGCAGGCTGCGAAGCCGCGAATGTTCGTGGTGGAAGATCGTGGCGGACCACGACAGATTGCGCGTCGGCTGGGCCCGGTAGCCCAGTTGCAGGACATCGGAGACCTCCGCGCGGAAGCTCGTGTTGCCGGACAGCAGGTAGGGGGCTACGCCGGGGATGTAGAGATCGCGGTCGATGCGCGACGGCGCCCGCACCGCCCGTGACAGGCCGGCCCAGGCCGTATGGCCCGGCGCCAGCCGCCAGGCGATCCGGGCGCTGGGCAGCTTCTCGCTGCCGGTGAAGGGATTGGTCTCCACCTTGAAGCCAAGCGTGAGGCTGACATCCTCGTGCAGCGAGATCTCGTCCTGCAGGAACAGGTTGCGCCAGCGCATGTCCCGATTGGCCGGGATGAAAGCCTGCGCCGCACTGTTGCCGACCCGGTCGCGCGCCTCGCGGTAGCCGGCGCCCCAGGTCAGGACGTGCGCCCCTCTCGGCCGCAGCGTGTGCTGGAACTCGAGGTCGTAGGTGTCGAGCCGTTCGACGAAGCTGTCGGCATGATTGCGGTCGGTGCGATCGTAGTAGCCGCGCAGCCGCAAGCCCCCGCCATCGGCGAACCGGCGCGTCCAGCGCCCCAGCAGATTGCTGCCGGTGAAGTCCCGCGCACCGCCGACGCTCCCGACATCGCCTTCGTAGACGTTGCCGATCAGCGTCACCACGTCGTCGCCCTGTTCCCATTCCGCCCGCAGGCCGGCCTGCGTATGGCGCTGGCGATCGAGAATGGACTCGCCGTCGGCGCGTTCGGAGGGGTCGAGGTCGAACTTCTTCGCGTAGATCCGGTAATGCACGCGGTCGCCGATGCTCGCGCCGTAGCGCGCGGCAGCGCTGCGCTCGCGGTTGCCGGCGCCGACGCTCACCAGCCCGCCCTGGGTGTCGCGCGCGGGGCGGGTGATGATGTTGATCACGCCGTTGACCGCGTTCGAGCCCCAGATGGTCGCGCCGGGCCCGCTGATCACCTCGATGCGCTCGACGTCCTCGAGCATGACGTCCTGGGCTTCCCAGAACACGCCGGAGAACAGCGGCGAGTAGACCGTGCGCCCGTCGATCAGGACGAGCATCTTGTTGGCGAGGACGTTGTTGAAGCCGCGCGCGGAGATGGCGTACTGCGCTGTGTCGGCGCGCGCCACGTTGAGGTTCGGCGCCAGCCGCAGCGCCTCGCCGAGGGTGGTCGCGCCGGCGCGATGGATGTCCTGCGCCGAGATCACGAAGATGGAGGCCGAGACATCGGCCAGCCGCTCGCGCCGTCGCGACACCGACGTGACCACGATGGAGCCCAGTTGCTCCAGGCTGAGGTCGGAAAGATCGCGTGCCGGTCGACCCTGTGCCAGCAGCGCTGCTGCCGCGGTTGCAGGCTCGCTGTCCCAGGCCGCTGAGCGGCGGCCGGCGTCTGCCGTTGCCGGCGTTGGCCCGTCGAACCAGCCGCTGCCTGGGATGGCCGCGCCAGCGCCGTCGGCATCATTGGCCACGTCGCCGTGCTCGGCCGCAA
>JAEZQX010000178.1 GCA_023441105.1 Pseudomonadota bacterium
TACCGACAACCCGGTGCAGCGGCTAACTAGCCTTAAGCGGCTAGAGCGAAACGCTCGTCGTTTGCGTTTATGGTTTCCCGATGGATTTACGAGGTCACGGGTCCTCGACACGCCCTGAGCCGCTTCATTACCCCCGTCGAAACCAGGTCGGCCCCAGAGCTTGCAAGTATAGGCTTCCTGCGCCGTTTCAAGGGGGTTGACCCGACCGCCGGTGCGTCGATCAGGCCTCGGCCGAAGCCGGTGGCACGGGAGCGGGCGTCGGCAGGCTCCCGCCGCCTCCTACAGTCCGAGCAGCGGCGCCAGCTCCTGCGGGTGCCGGATGAGGGCGTCCGCGCCCCAGTTCTCCGGGCCGTCGGCGTCGCCGCAGTAGCCATAGGCGGCGGCGACGGTGGCCATGCCGGCGGCTCGGCCGGCGACCACGTCGCGCAGGTCGTCGCCGACGTAGACACAGTCTTCGCCGCGCAGGCCGGTGGCCTGGAGGGCGAGGAGCATCAGGTCGGGATGCGGCTTGGGCCGGGCGGCGCTGTCTCCGCCGTAAGCCACGACGGTGCGGCCGGCGATGCCGAGCTTGTCGACGATGATCCTGACGTAGCGTTCGATCTTGTTGGAGATCACCCCCCAGCGCACGCCTTCGGACTCGAGCCGGTCGAGCAGCTCGGGCATGCCGTCGAAGAGCCGCGTGTGCACCACGATATCCTGCTCGTAGCGCTCAAGGAACTCCAGTCGCAACGCCTCGAAGCCGGCGTCGTCCTTGTCGACCCCGAGCCCCCTGGCCAGCAGGCCGCGGGCGCCGGCAGAAGCGAAGGGCCGCAGGTCGGCGACCGGCATGGGCTGCTGGCCGCGCTCGATGCGCATGGCGTTGATGGGTGCGGCGAGATCGTCGGCGGTATCGGCCAGGGTGCCGTCGAGATCGAAGAAGACGGCTTGCGGCCGGCGGGGCAGGGGCATCGGTTCAGTCCAGGGGCTTGCGCAGGGCGACCATGTAGTTGACGCTGACGTCGTCCGGGGCGAGGCGGTACTGCTGCGTCACCGGGTTGTAGGTGAGGCCGGTCATCTCCAGCACCTGCAGGTCACAGCGCCGCGTGGCGCGCAGCAGCTCCGACGGCTTGATGAACTTGTCGTATTCGTGCGTGCCGCGCGGCAGCAGCCGCAGGACGTACTCGGCCCCCACGATCGCGTAGAGGAACGATTTGGGACTGCGGTTGATGGTGGAGAAGAACAGGTAGCCGCCGGGCTTGGCGATGCGCGCGCAGGCTTCGACCACCGCCGCCGGATCGGGCACGTGCTCCAGCATCTCCATGCAGGCTACCAGGTCCCGCGAGGCCGGCTCGCGCGCGGCCATCGCCTCGACCGCGATCTTCTCGTAGCGCACGCCGACGCCGGTGTCGAGGCTGTGCAACTCGGCCACCATCAGCGGCTTGTCGGCAAGGTCGATGCCGGTCACCTGGGCCCCGTCGATCGCCATCGACTGGGCGAGGATGCCGCCGCCGCAGCCGACGTCCAATGCCGACATGCCCTGGATGGAGCCGCTGCAGATCTTCCTGATCCAGCCGAGCCGCAGCGGATTGATGTCGTGAAGCGGCTTGAAATCGCCGGTCGGGTCCCACCAGCGCGAGGCCAGCTTCTGGAACTTGGCGACTTCGCCCTGGTCGACGTTGGCCACTGCAGGCCCGCCGCTCTTGCGGTCGGAAGGAAAGGCGCCGGAAGGGGATGCGGTTGTCTGCATACCCTCAGTTTACCTAGAACCGCCGCAGGCATCGGCGGCGGCCTGCAGGCGCGGCGCGATCATCCCGGCGGCCACCGCCGCGACGGGCCGCCAGACCAGTCTCCACCGCCCAGAGCGGCAGCGCCGCGGCGGACCAGCAGGCGCTGCGCGGCAACGGTCAGCGCCGCCAGGAGCAGGAGGGCGGCGCGGTTGCTGCCGAATGCAGCGGTGGACACGTCGATTGATCGAGCAAAAAAAAGCCCCGCCGAAGCGGGGCTTGTCGGTCACGGGACCAGCTGGTCTTAACGGACCGGGCGGGTACCGACGACCTCGATCTCGACGCGACGGTTCTTGGCGCGGCCTTCGCGGGTCTTGTTGTCGGCGACAGGCTGCTTCTCGCCCTTGCCTTCAGTGTAGATCCGGTTGGCTTCGATGCCCTTGCTCACCAGGTAGGCCTTGACCGCTTCGGCGCGGCGCACGGACAGGCGCTGGTTGTATTGCTCGCTACCGATGCTGTCGGTGTGTCCGACCGCGATGATCACTTCCAGCGCAACGCCCGAGAGCTTGCTGACGATGTCATCGAGTACGGCCCGGCCTTCGGGTTTGAGCACGGCCTTGTCGAAGTCGAAGAACGTATCGGCTGCGAACGTGACCTTCTCGCTCGTCGCGCGCGGCGGCGGCGGCGGGGGCGGCGGGGGCGGCGGGACTACAGCCGGAGCCGGCGGCGGAGGCGGCGGAGGCGGTTTCGGCAGGAGGTCGTCATCGCAACCCTTCTGGGCCTGCGCCGGTGTGAAGAAACCGTGCCGGACGCAGTTGCCGAACCCACTCATGACCACGCCAGTGTCCTGGCTCATTACGTAACCGCTGTTCTTGGGATCAGCAGTGATGGTGGGGCCCTGGCCACCGCCACTGGATGCGCAGGCGGCGAGCAGTGATGCTGTCGCAGCCAGTGCACCAAGTTTGACCGATTTCTTCATATTTCTCCTCTCGGTGAGACGACTCTCAGCTGAAAAATCAACACCCTGACAGGACTCTTGCGTACAAGAAGGAAACCTGGACAAAGTGCGGTGAACCATAAGTATCGACGTTAAGTGAAA
>JAEZQX010000224.1 GCA_023441105.1 Pseudomonadota bacterium
CCCCCGCCCCGCGCGCGTCCCCAGCGAAGACGCTCAGAGCATGAACCCGAGATCCCGAACGGAGAAGTTCTTGAGATTCGGCATGACATCGAGCAGCTGCTGGTCGCTCAACCCGAACCACTTGCCGAGCGTCGCCGCATACTGGTCGACCGATACGCCCGGCAGCAGCCGGCCCTGGCCGACGTCGTCGTTGGTGTTGACGCCGATCGCCGGGAAGCGGCCGTAGACGTCGCGGCCGCGCACTGCGCCGCCGACGACGTAGTGGTGCCCGCCCCAGCCGTGGTCCGACCCGTCGCCGTTGGAGGTGAGGGTGCGGCCGAAGTCGGAGGCGGTGAAGGTGGTGACGTTGTTCGCCAGCCCGAGCTCGCTCATCGCGCCATCGAACCATTCGAAGCCGTTGGCCAGCGTCTGCATCAGGTTGACCAGGGCGCCGTTCAAGCCGTCATGGTTGTCGAAGCCGCCGACGCCGACCATGAACACCTGCCGCCTGGCGCCGATGATGCTGCGCCCGGCGATGATGCGGGCGACGGTGCGCAGCTGGCTGGCGAGCCCGGCATTGGCGGTGGGGAATGGCGTGGCGAAGCTCGCGCTCGGCCTGACCGCCATCGCATCCGCCATCTTCTGCCCGGCCTGGATCGAGCGTGACGTCACCCGGTTGAACTCCTTCTCGATCAGGTGCCCGCGGTCCTCGGTCACGATGCCGCGCAGTGCCACCGAGGCACCGCCATTGCCGAACACCGTGCCGTTGATGCCGTTGATGCCCACCGGGCCGTTGCCGCCAACCTGGTACTGGATGGTCTGCTCGCCGCTGAGGAATACCGCGTTGCCGGAGGCGGAGATGCAGGTGAAGACGGGATCGCCGTTGCCGGCCGCGAGCAGGTCGCCCATGCGGCCGCCCCAGCCGACGCGCGCGCCCTCCGGCCCGAACGCCATCCAGGTCGACTGCTGGTCGTTGTGCGAGAACAGGGCCGGCGGCTTCGGCACCGACCGGTCGGCATACTGCGCGCGCGTCAGCGGCACCACCAGCGGCCCGACGTTGCCCACCACCGCCCCGCGACCGGCGTCGAACAACGTCTGGAACTTGAGTAGGTTGGGATGCACGGCGAAGGCGCGGCCGGAGTTGAGGCCGGCGGCGTTGGCATGCGCGAGCGGCAGCACGGCGCGCGCGGTGCCCGCGCCCGGCAGATCGAGCGCGACCGGATCCGGCGGCAGGCTGCGGGCCGCGAGGTAGGCCGCCCAGGAATCCGGATCGGTCGCCAGCACAGTGTTGGCATAGTCGCAGCCGCCGAACAGGAACACGCACACCAGCGCCTTGTAGTCGGCCGGGGCGGACTGCGCCGCGGCAGCACCGATGGTGGCGAGGTTGAGGGCGAGGCCGCTGCCGGCGGCCGGCACCACGGTCGACAGCGCCGAAGCGGTGCGCAGGAACTGGCGGCGGGACGGATTGAATCGGGACATGATCGTTATCCTTCGAGGGTTTGCCTGCCTGCTGCTGCCTTACTTCTGGCCCAGGAACTCGGGCGATGCGACGGTGAGGAACAGCGCGAGCCGGACGCGGTCGCGGCGCGCGTTGGCCATCGCCGTCTCGCCCACGCTCGGCACGACGACCGAGTTCACGACATCGCGGATCCGCGTGCGGGTCTCGGGGCGGTAGGCGCCGCTGGTGAGCAGCAGCTCGACCCGGCCGAGCAAGGCCTCGACATCATGGGCGATCGCCTGCAGCTCGCTGATGTCGAGCTTGACGTCGTTGCCGTTGCCGTAGCCGTTCTGGATCGCCGCCTGCATCGCATTGAGGTAGCCGGCGGCCGACGATTCGTTGGCCACCTGCAGCTCCGGCGCGACCAGGCCGTTGCGCGACAGCTCGCTGTTGGGCGGCGTGTAGCCGGGCCGCCAGAAGTTGAACACCGAGGGCGAGCGCATCGCGGTCTGGCCGAGCGAGCTGCCGGGATCGTCGGTGTTGTGAATCTGGAACTGTCCCGACGTCGAGGTCGCCTTGGCGGCGCGCAGCAGCGCAGTCATCCTGAGCAGCGGCTCGCGCGGCTTGCCGAACACGGCATCGTCCGGCGCCGGCGCGACCCGTGCCTCGGGATCGAGCAGGATCCGGCGCAGCACCGCCTTCATGTCGCCGCGCACACCCTGGCCGTTGTCGGCGAAGGCCGCCGCCACCCGCGCCACGTAGCCGGGACTCGGATTGCTGGTCACCAGCCGCTGGATCAGCTGCTTGCCGACGAAGGGTCCGACGTTCGGATGCATGAACAACCGGTCGAGTCCGCAGGTCAGCGACGCGCGCGGCATGGTGCCGCCGGGGCAGGTTCCGCCGAGGAAGACCTTCGGCGCCTCCGAGTGGTACTGCGCATACGGCTGCATCGGCTCGATGTTGCGGTTCGGATAGCTCGGATTGCCGCCGCCGTTGAAGCGCGCCGTATCGGTGTCGGGGCCGGCCCAGCTCCAGCCGGTGAAGACCTTGGCGATGCCGGTGACGTCGTCGTTGGTGTAGGTCTCGAGCGGCTCGCCGGTGCCGTCGAGCACCCGGGTGCCGTCCTGGTTGAGCTGGTGCACGCCGATCGTGAACAGCTGCATCACTTCGCGCGCGTAGTTCTCGTCCGGCACCCGGTCGCCGTCGCCGCGATTGCGCAGGTGCGAGAGGTACAGCCCCATCATCGGATGCAGGGTGACATCCTCGAGCAGCGTGCGGAAGTTGCCGAAGGCGTTGCGGCCCAGGACGTCGAAGTAGCTGGCGACGCCGCGTGGATGCTGCGACACGTTCGCGTCGTTGAGCGACACCACGAAGATCTGCGACAGCGCGAAGGCCACCCGCTGGCGCAGCGCGTCGTCGGCCGCCAGCGCATTGCGCCAGAAGCTCTGGTAGATCCAGTCGGTGTTGCTTGCATTGGCCGACCCGCTTGCCGCCACCCGCTCCTGCCAGTAGCCGAGATGGGTGAACGACGCCGGCTTGGCGAACTCCTCTTCCAGCCAGGATTCGAGCTGCAGGCCCATCACCCGGTCGATCTCGGCTGCGGTCGGGCCGAACGTGGCCTGCGCGAGAAAGCGCGACGCATCCGCTGGCGTCTCCGCCTTCGTCACCATCGGCGCCGACGTCGACGCCGCCCCGGCGCGCTGCGAATCGCCGCCACCGCCACCACTGCAAGCCGAGAGTACCGCCAACGCCCCCACCACACCGATGACCACCAGGCACCGCTGAAAGTTGCGCTTCATGCCGATCTCCGCCGAATGGCGACATTGGAATGGCTCGCAGCGTAGTGGCGAAAATCACACGCCGCGCCGGCGCACCGACCGCCGGGGTTGCTTGCTGGACGATCGGCTTGCGAGCGACCGCTCAGCGGCCGCCGGGTCGACGAACGGCGGCACCGGCACCGGCGCGGCACGGGATTAGCATCGCTGCATGAAGCGACTCATCCAGGCGCCCAACGCCGCGCTCGCCCACCTGTGGACCGCGCAGCTGCGCGGCGCCGGCTTCGACGTGTCGGTGCAGCGCGAGTTCGCCGGCGGCATCGCCGGGGAGATCCCGGTCGACCAGGCGCTGCCGGAGATCTGGATCATGGACAACGACCAGTTCGATCGCGCCCGCCAGGTACTGCGCGACCTGCAGAACCTGCCCCATCGCCGCTGGCACTGCCCGCGCTGCGCCGAGCTGGTGGAGGGGCCATTCGAGCAGTGCTGGAATTGCGGTACCGATCGGCCGGGCGCCTTCGCCTGAAGCGGCGCACACGCTGGCGTTTCTTTTGCGGCACGCCCGCGGGATGGGGCGGGACGCCTGGCTCATGCGCTCGCGCCGTCGCTACGCGCCGGTTCCCTCGGCGAAGCGCGTCATCGGCGGCCGGTGCCCGGCGCGGCCGCTTCGCGGGCTTGGGCACCTGAGC
>JAEZQX010000244.1 GCA_023441105.1 Pseudomonadota bacterium
CCCCAGGCACCCCCACCCGAAGCCCGCTACCCGGCGAACAGCAGTGACTACCGGTTGAAGTTGAAGAACTCCCGTCGACCCCGCATCGACACCACATGCTCCGCCAGCAATGCCAGGTCGCCGTCGCGCTCGACCGGATTGAGATGCTCGGTGTTGACGATCAGCACCGGCGCGGCGTCGAAGTGATAGAAGAAGCGGCTGTAGGCTTCGCTCAGCGCGCGCAGGTAGTCCTCGGAGATCGCCGCCTCCATCGTGAGGCCGCGCGACTGCACGCGATCGACCAGCGTGTCCGGCGC
Source organism: Pseudomonadota bacterium (assembly GCA_023441105.1). The sequence continues at coordinate 297 of JAEZQX010000244.1, forward strand.
CGCCTGCAGGTAGATGACCAGATCCGGCGTCGGTGCCTGCGGGCGCAGGCTCGAGAAAATCTGCTGGTAGAGCGCGAGCTCGTCGTCGGACAGCGTCAGGCGCGCGAACAGCGGGTCCTTCTCGATGAGGAAGTCGCCGATCACCGCCCGGGTGAACAGATCCTGCTGGGCCAGGTCGCGCAGCTGGTTGACCCGCTGGAACAGGAAGAACAACTGCGTCGGCAGGGCGTAGCGCGTGCTGTCCTTGTAGAAGCGCTCGAGGAAGGGATTGCTCTGTGGTTCCTCGAGCACGGTCTGGGCGCCGTAGAGATCGGCAAGCCGCCGGCACAGCGTCGTCTTGCCCGCTCCGATCGGACCTTCGACGACGATGTGCCGATAACGGTCGAAGGGGTTGGGGCCGGTGGGGCGGGTGACTTGGAGCGCGGGAGACATGGCGGTAAGGATAAGCGATGTGGACCGGCGATCAGCGGGCGACGGCCGTCATTCGCTCGGCCGGCAACGCTGCCGTTGCGACGCCTGCACTGCAGCCAGGCACTCGGCCACCGTGCCGCGTCCGGCGATCGCAAGGGATGGATCCAGCTCGGCGAGCGGCATCAGCACGAACAGCCGTTCGTGCATCCGCGGGTGGGGAAGGGTCAGCCGCGGCGTCTGCAAGTGCAGCTCGTCGACCATCAGCAGGTCGAGGTCCAGGGTCCGCGGCGCATTGCGGTACGGTCGCTCGCGACCGAAGCGGTCTTCGATGGCTTGCAGCTCGTCGAGCAGCGCCTCGGGCGCAAGACGGGTCTGCAACTGCGCGACGCGATTGAAGAAGAGTGGCCCGTCGGCGTCCACCGGGTCGCTCACGTAGAGCCGGGAGGCCTTCTGCAGGCTGGTGGCGGGCATCGCGTCGAGGGCCGCGACCGCCGCGTCGAGGGCCTCCCGCGGCGTGCCGTGGCTGCCGGGCAGGTTGGCGCCAAGACCGACGAAGGCGCGCGCGGCAGCCGTCAAGCGAGGTCGCCCCGGTTCCTGCCGGCGGCGCTGTTGCGCGGCTCGCGCGCATCTTCCCGCGAGCTTTCGCGAGCGCTCTCCCGCGAGCTGTCATGCGGACGTTCGCGCTGCCGTTCGCGCGGACGTGCGGGCGAACCGTCGTCCGCGTGATCACGCGGGCCTTCGCGTGGACCTTCGGGCTGGGCTTCGCGCGACCCGCGACGAGACCCCGCCCGGGCTGCGTTGTCGTCGGCAGCTCCGGCCGCGCCGGCGAGGCTCGTCGAGCCCGCCGAGTCCGGCGACTCCGCCGAATCCGTTGCGCCGGCCGTCTTGTCGCGCCCGCCGCTGCGGCGGCGCCGGCGCTTGGTGCCGCTGCCCGGCTGGGGGGCGAGGCTGCGGATCAACTCCTCGCGCTCGGCGGTGTCGGCGTCGATGAACCGGGTCCACCAGTCGCCCGTTTCCGCAGGGATCTCGCCGGCTTCGCAGCGCAGGAGCAGGAAGTCGTAGCCGGCGCGAAAGCGCATGTGCTCGAGGAGGTGGTAGGCGGTGCGACCGCGCTTCTCGAGCCGCGGCTGCATCACCCAGATCTCGCGCATGTCGGACTGGTAGCGGCGCTGGATCGCCAGCTTCGCCGCCTGCTCGTCGAGGACGGTATCGATGGCGGTATGCAGCGCCGGGAAGGCGTGTTCGCCGGCGTCGAGGCGCGCCTTCCAGCGGGTGCGCACCTGCAGCCACAACAAGGTGGCGAACAGAAAGCTCGGCGAGATCGACTTGCCGGCACGCACGCGTTCGTCGGTGCGTTCGAGCGCGAGCGTCACGAACCGCTCGTCGCGCTCGAAGATCGTGTCGAGCAGCGGCAGGATGCCGTGGTGCAGCCCCTCGGCGCGCAGCCGCCGGACGCATTCGAGGGCGTGGCCGCTTTCGAGCAGCTTGAGGATTTCATCGAACAGGCGGGCCGCGGGCACGTTCTCGAGCAGTTCGGCCAGCGGCCGGATCGGCGCAAGCGTCGGCGGATCCACGTCGAAGCCGAGCTTGGCCGCGAAGCGCACGGTGCGCAGCATCCTCACCGGATCCTCGCGATAGCGCGTCGACGGGTCGCCGATCATGCGCAGCTTGCGGGCGCGCAAGTCCTCGACGCCGCCGAGATAGTCGACGACCTCTTCGGCAATGGGATCGTAGTACAGGGCGTTGATGGTGAAGTCGCGCCGCATCGCGTCTTCCTCTTCGGTGCCGAAGACGTTGTCGTTGAGCATGCGCCCGTGCTCGTCGGTCTGCGCGTTGACCTGCATCGCGCGGAACGTCGACACCTCGATGGTCTCGCGGCCGAAGATCACGTGGACGATGCGAAAGCGCCGTCCGATGAGCCGCGCCCTGCGGAACAGGCGCTGCACCGTCTCGGGCGGCGCGTCGGTGGCGACATCGAAATCCTTGGGACGCAGGCCGAGCAGCAGGTCGCGCACGCCGCCGCCCACGACATAGGCCTTGAAACCGGCCTGCTGCAGCCCCTCGCAGGTCTTCAACGCGGCGCTCGAGATGGCGTTGTTCGACAGCTTGAGGCTCGCCGCCGGATAGCAGCGCCGCCGCGCGGCCGACGTGCCTGGCGCGACCGCCACCGACGCGGCCGCCTGCTCGGCGTCGCCACGGCTGCCGCGCAGCCAGTCGATGATCTTGCGGATCATGGAGACGGCGACCTCATCGGCCGCTGCGCTGCAGGCGGGCGCCCTTCATCATAGGGTTGTTCTATCGACAAGGGCGTGGGAGGTAAGCAAGACCACGCGGGACTATTCATTCAAGTGATTCTATCGGGCAACCTGTCGGCCTCGTCGGCGCCGGCTCCGTTGAGGAACGTCCGCAACAGCGCCAGGCTCACCGGCCGCTGTTGTTCGAGGGAGAGCCGATCGAGCCCGTCGAGGACCGTCTTCAGCGATGCCATGTCGCGGCGGGTATGGCGCAGCAGGTACGCCAGCACGTCCGGGCCGATGGGCAGGCCGCGTTCCTCGGCCGCGCTTCGCATCGCCGCCAGCAGGTCCTCGTCGCCCAGCGGCTCGAGCCCGAACACGATCCCCCAGGCCAGGCGGCTGGCCAGGTCCGGCAGCAGCGCCAGCCGCGACGGCGGCTGGTCGCCGAACGTCACCAGCGCCTCGCCCGGCGACTGGGCAATGGCATTGAAGCGGTGGAACAACTGCTCCTGTTCCTCGGCACCGAGCGCCTGGCAGTCATCCACCACCGCCAGACCCGCCGGCGCCACGGCGCGCAGGGCCGCCGCCAGGTGACTCTTGCCGCTGCCTTCGGGTCCCCAGACGTAGACGAAGCGGCTGGGCGGCTCGCTGCCCAGCCGCAGCTGCGTCGGCAACTGCCGCAGCGTCTGCAGGCACTCGTGATTGCGCCCCGCCACGAAATTGTGGAAGCCCGCCGGCGGCGGGGGACCGAAATCCAGGGTCAGCTGGCTCACGGGGCGGCGCGGCGGCAGCGCGGCAACCAGGGCAGCGAGCGGCGCGGCAGGTGGTGCAGCAGGCGGGACGGTCGGCCGGCCGGCAAGGGGCGCGGCCAATGGCATGAAGGCATGCCGTCATTCTAATCGCCGCGGCGCCTGCCGCGGCCGGGTCGGCGGCTAGAATGGCCCATTTCGGGCAGCTCAGGCATGGCAATGGGAGTCGGAAACAGCGGCGGGCGTGCGGCAGGCGGAAACGGCAGCGGCGCCGACGGCGCGGGCGGCCGTCCATCCGGATCCGCCGGATCGGGTGGCGGACTGTCCTATCGCGATGCCGGCGTCGACATCGATGCGGGCGATGCGCTGGTCGAGCGCATCAAGCCGCTCGCGAGCCGCACCCGCCGGCCCGGCGTGCTCTCCGGCATCGGCGGCTTCGGCGGTCTGTTCGCCGTGCCGCCGGGCTACCGCGAGCCGGTTCTGGTCTCCGGCACGGACGGCGTGGGCACCAAGCTGAAGCTCGCCTTCGCCCTCGATCGCCACGACACGATCGGCATCGACCTGGTCGCGATGAGCGTCAACGACATCCTGGTGCAGGGCGCCGAGCCGCTGTTCTTCCTCGACTACTTCGCCTGCGGCAAGCTGGACGTCGACACCGCGGCCGCGGTGGTCGGCGGGATCGCTGCCGGCTGCGAGCAATCCAACTGCGCGCTGCTGGGCGGCGAGACCGCGGAAATGCCCGGCATGTACCCGCCCGGCGAGTACGACCTGGCGGGCTTCGCCGTCGGGGTCGTCGAGCGCAGCGGCATCATCGACGGGTCGACCATCGAGGCCGGCGACCAGCTGGTCGGGCTGGCTTCGTCCGGTCCGCATTCGAACGGCTATTCGCTGATCCGGCGCGTGCTGGAGAAGGCCTGCGGCGAGGTCACGCCGGCCGCCTTGCAGCGTCCGCTGCGGGGGCGCCCCCTTGCCGACTGGGTGATGGCGCCGACGCGCCTCTACGTCAAGCCGCTGCTCGCCCTGATCCGCGGCCAGGCGGCGCTCGCCGGCAGCGGGTCGGCCGCCGATGCCGGCCTGGCGCGCAACCCGGTGAAGGGCATGGCGCACATCACCGGCGGCGGCCTGCTGGAGAACGTGCCGCGCATGCTGCCGCCGGGACTGCAGGCCGTCATCCGGTCGGATGCCTGGGCGCGGCCGGCCATCTTCGACTGGCTGCAGGCCGAGGGTGGCATCGAAGACGCCGAGATGCACCGGGTGTTCAACTGCGGCATCGGCATGGTGCTGGCCGTGGCGGCGGCGGATCTCGAGGCGGTGACCGCCTTCTTGTCGCAGGCGGGCGAGCAGGCCTGCCACCTGGGCGAGATCGTCGTCCGGCAACCGGATTCGCCCGCGACCATCGTTGCTTGAGTCCGCGATCGGGCCGAAGCGCTTTTCCGGAACGGCTGCCTGCCTCGCCCGCCGCAGGACCGGCAGGGCCGGCACCCCTTTTTTCTCCCGGCTGATCCACAATCGCGCTGTCGTGGCCGCTTCGGCCCAACCCCCAGAAGCGCGATGCATGGGTCGGAGGCGGCCTGTCTCCAGTCCGGAGCATCGAATCTCAGCTTGCGATCTTCCGGGATGTCGCCGGAGCGATGTTCTATGACCGGAATGATGGCGGAGACAAGTCGCTGCAGT
>JAEZQX010000285.1 GCA_023441105.1 Pseudomonadota bacterium
CAAGAGGCAAAGAAATGAACAACCGTCCGAAGACGAGACATCCGATGCGCCTGATCAAGAACAGTATTGCCGTGGCTGCACTTACCCTCGGTGCCGCCGGCCCGATGCTGGTCTGGGCGCAGAGCAATTCGATCGAATCCATCACCAGCGCCCAGCAGGGTTCGGCAACCGTGCTGCGCATCGAGATGGCCAAGCCGCCGACGGATGCGCCGCCGAGCTTCACCATCAGCAACCCGCCGCGGGTGGCGATGGATTTCCGCGACACCGATAGCAAGCTGGCGCAGAACCTGATCGAGCTGATGCACGGCGACGTGCACAGCGTCAACGTGGTCCAGGCCAGCGGCCGTTCGCGGGTGGTGCTGAACCTCAAGCGCCCGCTGAGCTTCCAGTCGACGATCGAAGGCAATGCCCTGGTGGTCTCGCTCGACCAAGCCGCGGGTTCGAACGCGCCGGTCGCCGCCGCGCCGGCGTCGTACAGCTTTGCCAAGGGCGATCCGTCGCTGTCGCATTCGTTGCGCGACATCGACTTCCGCCGCGGCAAGGACGGCGAAGGCCGCGTGGTGGTCGAGCTGTCGGATTCGCAGACCGGCGTCGATATCAAGCAACAGGGCCAGACCATCGTCGTCGACTTCCAGGGCGCCCGGCTGCCGGACAACCTGCGCCGCCGCCTGGACGTGGCCGACTTCGGCACCGCCGTCAAGAACATCCGCAGCTTCCAGCAGGGCGACTCGGTCCGCATGGTGATCGAGCCGCAGGGCCTGTGGGAGCACAACGCCTACCAGAGCGACACGCAGTTCGTGGTCGAGGTCAAGCAGATCAAGGAAGACCCGAACAAGCTGAGCCAGGGAACCCGCCAGGGCTACCGCGGCGAGCGGCTGTCGCTCAACTTCCAGAACGTCGACGTCCGCGCGCTGCTGCAGGTGATCGCCGACTTCACCAACCTGAACATCGTCACCAGCGACTCCGTCGGCGGCAACCTGACGCTGCGGTTGAAGGACGTGCCCTGGGACCAGGCGCTCGACATCATCCTGCAGTCGCGCGGCCTCGACATGCGCAAGAACGGCAACGTCATCCTGATCGCGCCGCGCGAGGAGCTCGCCACCAAGGAGAAGCTCGACCTCGAGGCACGGCAGCAGATCGCCGACATCGAGCAGCTGCGCACCGAAACGTTCACGCTGAACTACCAGAAGGCCGAGGCGGTCGGCGAGCTGCTCAAGGACGACAAGCAGCGCGTACTGTCCAAGCGCGGCAGCGCGCTGGTCGACGCCCGCACCAACAAGCTGTTCGTGCAGGATACGCCGACGCGGCTCGACGAGGTGCGTCGCCTGATCCAGCAGGTCGACATCCCGGTGCGCCAGGTGCTGATCGAGGCGCGCATCGTCGAAGCCGACGATCGCTTCTCGCGCAACCTCGGCGCCAAGCTCGGCTACTACGACCGTCGCAGCCTGGTGTACAACACCCAGAGCCGGGTCGATCCGGTCACCGGCCAGGCGGTCGCCTACAACGTGCCCACCTACGGCACCGGCAGCCCCATCGGCAACAACTACGGCGTGATCTCGGGTAACCTGACCGGCGCGGCGCAGCTGTCGTCGCAGCTCGGCAGCGACATCCCCAACGCGGCGCCAGGCCTCGGCATGGCGACGGCGGTGGAGAACACCAACTTCGTGAACCTGCCCGCCGCCGCCATCTCCGGCTCGTCGCCGGCGTCGTTCGCGGTCAGCCTGTTCGGCTCGAGCCTGACCCGCTTCATCAACCTGGAGCTGTCGGCCCTCGAGGCGGACCAGCGCGGCAAGGTGGTGTCGAGCCCACGGGTGCTGACTGCCAACCAGTCGAAGGCGCTGATCGAGCAGGGTACCGAGCTGCCGTACCAGTCGTCCACCTCGAGCGGCGCGACCGCAGTGTCGTTCCGGAAGGCCAACCTGCGCCTCGAAGTCACGCCGCAGATCACGCCCGAGGGCAACGTGATCCTGGACGTCGACATCAACCGCGACGCCGTCGGCCAGTTGACGCCCGCCGGCTTCGCCATCGACACGCGCCACGTCAAGACGCAGGTGCTGGTGGAGAACGGCGGCACGGTGGTCATCGGCGGCATCTACGAGCAGTTCGAGCGCAACCGCACCGACAAGGTGCCGCTGCTCGGCGACATCCCGGTGCTCGGCTACCTGTTCAAGAGCACCACCAGGACCAACGACCGCACCGAGCTGCTGGTGTTCCTGACCCCGCGCGTGGTGAACGACGCGGTGGTGCAGCGCTGACCGCCGGCGACTGCGAACGCATTCCGAACAACGCGAGCCTAGAGATAAAAGGGACGCCCGCGGTGCGGGCAAGGGAATCCAGATGAAGAACCTCACGATCAAGAAGTCGCTGGTGGCGCTGGTATCCGGCGCCGTGCTGGCCCTGGCCGGCTGCGGCGGCACCGGTGCCGGCGCGGGTGGCCACCCCGAGGGAGCGCAGGCAGCGAAGGATGCGCAGGACACGCGGATCATGCTGAGCGCCAACTCGCAGGAGTTGCTGATCGATGGGCGCAACCCGGTCGACCTGACCGCAGTCGTGACGAACGCCGAGAGCGGTGTGGCGCTTGCGGGTCAGACGGTTGAATTCGCCACTCGCGACCCGGGTGTGCGCATCGAGGTGACGAGCGCGGTCACGGACGTGACCGGCACCGCCCTTGCCAGGCTGCACCTCAACGGCGACACGACGCTGCGGGACGTCACCATTCTTGCATCGGTGGGTCAGCAGGCGCCGGCGGAGATCATCATCCGGGTGTCCGCCACTGCCACGAACCAGGGCGCCGAGAACAACAACCGCGGGCAGCTGACGGTGCGGATCGGTACCGACAACCTGATCGAGGACCAGAAGGAGTCGCTTTCCTATCGCAAGCGCTATGCGGCGATCGTGTCGGACAGCGCCGGCATCCCCAAGGCCAACGCCAGCGTGTCGGCAACCCTGCGAGCCTCCAGCTACCGTGTCGGGTACTGGCTTTCCGGCGCCGACGGCTGGAGCCAGGTCTTCCTGCATGACGGCTGGCTGCCCTCCGAGGACAAGAACAACCCCGGCTTCTGCGATTCGGGAGAAGATGTCAACGGCGACGGCGTGTTGACCCCTGGAAACGTGGCTTCCTATACCGTGGAGAGCCTGACCAACGCCAGTGGCGTGGCCGTGCTGAACATCGTCTACCCGAAGAGCTTTGCGCAATGGGCGCAGATGCAGCTGGAGGTGACGGCGGTCGTGGGCGGGACGGAAGGCAAGAATGCGATCACGATTCCGCTGCCGATCCTTGCTGCCGATGTCCAGAACCAGGATATCGCGCCGCCGAGCATCGCCCGGCCGCGCGTCAGCCTCTCCACCAACAAGGCCGGTTTCGAGTTCCCGATCCAGTCCGGGGATGAGCTCACCTACGGGTTGACGCCGGGTCCCCAGACGGTGGTGAGCGGAAGTCCGTTCCCCTACTGGTCCGCCGACAACAGCACGCCCACCTGCAAGTGATCGTGCCGACGTAGACCCTTTCCGATCTGATACCTTAGGGCGGCCATGAGTGCCGCCCTTTCCATTTTCCTGATCGGGATGATGGGCGCCGGCAAGTCGACCGTGGGAGTACGGCTTGCCAGGCGCCTGAATCGCCCGTTCATCGACGTCGACCGCGAGCTCGAATGCCGGCTCGGCGTCGATATTCCCACCGTCTTCGACCTCGAGGGCGAGGAGGGCTTCCGCCGCCGCGAGGCTCAGCTCATCGAGGAGCTGACCAGCAGCGACGGACTGGTGCTGGCAACCGGCGGCGGCGCGGTGCTGGCGGCGGCCAATCGGCGGACGCTGGCCTCGCGCGGCCTGGTGGTGTACCTGCGGGCGACGCCCGCCGATCTCTGGCAGCGCCTGCGGCGCGACAAGCATCGGCCGCTGCTCAAGGCGGACAATCCGCGGCAGCGGATCATCGACCTGGTGGGGCAGCGCGATCCGCTCTACATGGAAATCGCGGACTACGTCGTCGGTACCGGCCGCCAACCGGTCGACCAGGCGGTGGAATCTATTATCGCCTGGTTGTCGCAACCGGATTGCGCCGAGCGCGCGCGAGGCAAGACCTATGCAGCAGGTGACCGTCGAGCTGGGTGACCGCAGTTATCCCATCCAGGTAGGGGCGGGAATCCTGGCACGCAATGCCGCCTTGCTGTCGCTGGCCGAAGGCCGCTCGGTGGCGATCGTCACGGATACGATCGTCGATCGCCTGTTCGGCGACGTGCTGGCCGCCGGGCTGCAAGGTGTCGCGCACCGGCTGCTCCGCGTCGTGCTGCCGCCGGGTGAGGGCACCAAGAGCTGGGAGTCGCTGAACCTCGTCTTCGACAACCTGCTCGAAAGCCGCTTCGACCGCAACAGCCTGGTCGTCGCCCTCGGCGGTGGCGTGGTGGGTGATCTGGCCGGCTTCGCGGCAGCAACCTATCAGCGGGGCATCGATTTCGTGCAGGTGCCCACCACCTTGCTTGCCCAGGTGGATTCCTCGGTGGGGGGCAAGACCGCCATCAACCATCCCCGGGGCAAGAACATGATCGGCGCGTTCCACCAGCCGCGGCTGGTGATCGCCGACGTGGAGACGCTCACCTCGCTGCCGCCGCGCGAGCTGTCGGCAGGGCTGGCCGAGGTCATCAAGCACGGCGCCATTGCCGATGCCGACTACCTGGCCCGGGTGGCAGACCGGATGCCGAAGCTGCTGGCTCACGATCCGAGCGCGCTGGCCGAGGCGGTCGTCGAGTCGATCCGGATCAAGGCCGAGGTGGTCGCGCGGGATGAGCGGGAGTCGGGCGCGCGCGCCCTGCTGAACTTCGGGCATACCTTCGGCCACGCGATCGAAGCAGGGGCGGGCTACGGCAAGTGGCTGCACGGCGAGGCGGTCGGCGCCGGCATGGTCATGGCCACGGACCTGTCCGTGCGCCTCGGCTATCTCGACGCGGACGATCTCGCGCGGATGAAAGCGGTGATCGGTGACGCCGGCTTGCCGCTGCAGGGACCGGACTGGCCCCTCGCGCGCTATCTCTCTTATATGAGCATCGACAAGAAGGCGTCGCAAGGCGTGCCGAAGTTCGTCGTCCTGCGGCGCATCGGCCAGGCCGACGTCCAGAAGGTCGATGCGGATCTCGTCGCGCAAGCCATCGCCGCCCACACCGTCGCCGCCGCTGCCTGAGCCGCCCGCGGCCTGAGCGCGATGGCGCGCAAACCTCGCAACATCGTCACCGGCTATCCCTACCACGCGATCGTGCGGGGGAACAATCGCCAGGCGATCTTCGTCGACGACGAGGACCGGCGCGTCTACAAGTCGGTGCTGCAGGAGGCTGCGGCTGCCCACGGCCTGGCGGTCCATGCCTATGCCCTGATGACCAGCCACGTGCACCTGCTCGCGACCCCGGTGCGTCCGCAGTCGCTGGCCCTGGTGATGCAAGCGGTCGGTCGCCAATACGTCCGCTACTTCAATCGTCGCCACGGCCGCACCGGTACGTTGTGGGAGGGGCGATATCGCGCCTCCATCATCCAGGAGGACCGCTACTTCCTAGCCTGCCAGCGCTACGTCGAAATGAATCCGGTCAAGGCCGGCCTGGCTTTCACGCCCGAGGGCTATGCCTGGTCCAGCAACCGGCATCATCGCGGCCTGGTCTCGGACTCCCTGGTCACGCCCCACGGGCTGTACTGGGGCCTCGGCAACACGCCGTTCGATCGCGAGGCCGCCTACCGCCGACTGTTCGACGAAGCGCCGGCGGTGGACGAGACGCGGCTTGCCGAGGCGCTGGACAAAGGTCATCCTCTGGCGGAGGAGGCGTTCCTCGGAAGGCTGGAGGCGCAGACCGGCATGCCTTGGTCGAAACGGCCGGTCGGGCGGCCGCCGAAGCCAGCACGGGAGTGAGTGCCCGCTGACCGGCCGTGCTGGCGGTGAGGATTTCCCCCATGACCAGCCCGGGCCCCTCGGGCGTCAGCGGTCGTTCTCGGGATGTCTTATCAATAATCACGGCGACAGGCGGGGTCCTCCCTGCCGTCACAGGGCCGGTAATTGCTGCCTCCGAGGGCAGGGCACAGCCGACGGCAAAGCGCGCTCAACGCTGGCGACGAGCGCAAGTCACGGACTGGTAATTCTTTATGACAGCGCGCGGTGGCGCATCTCGAGGTCCAGCCAGCGACAAGTCTGCCCCTCCTCCGGCCAAGGTCGGCGCTGATGTGTCCCCATTTAAATCTGCACCACCTTGGATCATCTCGGTAATTTGTTCTGACCCCAGTTGTTCTGCTTGCATGCTGCGGTGCGGCGGAATATTCTGGACGGCTACGCTTCAGGAGTGACTGTTATGGCGCGAGTGACCGCCCAAGGCTTGTATGACCCTTCCAATGAGCACGATGCTTGTGGCGTCGGCTTCGTGGCTCACATCAAGGGGGTCAAGAGTCATGAGATCGTCCAGAGCGGCCTGCGCATCCTGCTGAACCTTGATCACCGGGGCGCGACCGGGGCGGACGAATTGTTCGGCGACGGCGCGGGCATCCTGCTGCAGATCCCGGACGAGCTGTACCGCGACGACCTGGCGACCCGGGGCATCAAGCTGCCGCCGCCCGGCGAATACGGCGTCGGCATGGTGTTACTGCCGAAGGAAAACGCGTCCCGGATCGCCTGCGAACAGGAAATCGAGCGAGCGGTGCTGGCGGAAGGACAGGTGGTGCTGGGCTGGCGCGACGTGCCGGTCGATGTCGACATGCCGATGTCGCCGACGGTGCGCGCGAAGGAGCCGGTGATCCGGCAGATCTTCATCGGCCGCGGCCCTGACA
>JAEZQX010000302.1 GCA_023441105.1 Pseudomonadota bacterium
GTACCCGCGTGTCCGGCCCCCCCCGGCGCGCGGCGCGGGGGGGGGGGCGGGAGCCGGCTCGTCCCCGCCGAAGGCGCGGCGGATCGTGAAGACCCGGACTTCCGCGGGCGCCTCGCCGGGGCCGCCCCGGTCTGCCGCCATCGGCGGATCCGCGACGGCGGCCGATGCCGCAGCCGCAGCCACTTCCGCGTCGCTGGCCGCCCGGACCCCCAGCAACCGCTGCTGCAGCTCGCGGTCGGCGGCGAGCTCGGCGGCCGGAAGCGAGCGCGCGATCCGGCCGTTGACCATCACATCGATGGTGTCGGCCACCGCCATGGCAACGCCGAGGTTCTGTTCGATCAGCAGGATCGCCATGTCGCCTTCGCGCACCAGCGTGCCGAGCATCTGCTCGACCTGCTCGACGATCACCGGCGCCAGGCCTTCGGTCGGTTCGTCCATCACCAGCAGGTGCGGATTCAGCAGCAGGGCGCGGGAGATCGCCAGCATCTGCTGCTCGCCGCCCGACAGCTGCGCACCGCCATTGCCGCGCCGCTCGGCGAGCCGCGGAAAGCTCTTGTAGACCCGCTCGACCGTCCAGGCGCCGCGCGAGCCGCTGCGCGCCGCCAGGCGCAGGTGCTCGTCCACCGACAACGACGGCCAGACGCGCCGCCCCTGCGGCACGTAGGCGACGCCACGCGCGGTCACGTCGTTCGGCGCGAGACCGAGGATCTGCTCCCCGCCGAGCCGGACCTCGCCGGTTGCGCTGGAATTCGCCGGCAGCAGGCCGGTGATGGCGTTGCACAGCGTGGTCTTGCCCATGCCGTTGCGGCCGACGACGGCCAGCGTGCCGCCGTCGAGCGTAAGCGACACTTCCTGCAGCGCATGCGCCCGGCCGTAGTACACGTCGAGCCGGTCGATCTGCAGCACCGGGCCGGATCGGGCATTGGTGGGGCGGGAGAAGCGGTTCAATGTGGCTGTTCCTCTGCGCGCCGCGCGGCGTGGCCCTCGCCCATGTAGATCGCCTGGACCTGCGCGTCGCCTTCGATTTCGGCGGGCGAACCTTCCTTCAGCAGGCGGCCGTTGTGCAGCACGGTCACCCGCTCGACCACGCGCAGCGCGATCTCGAGGTCGTGCTCGATCAGCACGAAGCCGATGTGCGCCGGCAGCGCCTCGAACAGGCGCATCAGGTCGGCTCGTTCGGCCGGTGACAGGCCGGCGGCCGGCTCGTCGAAGAGGATCAGCCGCGGCGCGCCGGCCAGCGCCATGCCGATCTCCAGCTGGCGCTGCTGGCCGTGGGCGAGCGACGCCACCGGCTGGTCGGCCACCGCGGTCAGCCGGACGCGCTCGAGCAGCTCGTCGGCGGCCGCGCGGGTGGTGCTGTCGCGGCCCGGCCTGAGGAAACTGTAGCGGCCGCGGGAGACGCCGCGCACCGCGAGGAACAGGTTGTCCCGCGCCGACAGGTCGCGGAACAGCAGCGAAGACTGGTAGGTCCGCCGCAGGCCGGCGCGGATGCGTTCGTACGGCGGCATGTCGGTCACGTCGTCGTCGAAGAAGCGCACCCGCCCCGAGGTCGGCGGGAAGTCGCCGGTGATGCAGTTGAACAGCGTGGTCTTGCCGGCGCCGTTGGCGCCGATCACGGCACGCCGCTCGCCGGCGCGCACCGCCAGCGACACGTTGTCGATGGCGGCGAGCGCACCGAAGCGCCGGCTCACGCCCTCGAGCACGAGGGCGTGACCGTTGCCCAGCAGGCGGCGGCCGGCGTCCAAGGCGAACCTCAGGGGCAGTTCGGCTCGTCGCGCGAACCGATCTTAAAGTCGGCAGGCTTGATGCCGAGCATCTGCTCGACATTGTCCACCTTGCTCACCACCTTGTTGAACAGGTTGCCCTTGTCGTCCTTCACCACTTCGGTGATGAAGGTCGTGCCGATCGCCTGCCGGTTGGAATCGAGCTTCACTTCGCCGGTGGGCGTCTTCAGCGCCAGCTTCTGCAGGGCTTCGCGATACTTCTTGTGGCCGTCGGACAGGTCGCCCTTGACCGCCTCGAGTCCGTCCAGGGCGGCCTTCATGTTCATGTAGTAGACCAGGGCGAACAGCGACGGGCTGGGATAGCCGTCGGGGAAGTTCTTCTTGTAGTCGGCGACGAAGGTCTTCCACTCCGGCGCATCGTAGGCATCGGCGATCGGCGAGCCGGCGATGGTGCCGACCAGCGAATCACGCCGCTTGCCGCGGTAGTTCAGCACGTCCTGGCTGACCGTGATCGAGCCGCCGATCATCGGCTTGTCGCCACCCGCGGCCTCGTACTGGGTCAGGAAGTTGACGGCATCGGCACCCCCCAGCACCACCAGCAGCGCATCGACGTCGCTCGGCACCCGCGCGATGACCGAGGAATAGTCCTTGCCGCCGAGCGGTACCCAGGCCTTCATCGGCACCTTGCCGCCTTCGCGGCAATACTCGGCCATGAAGCCCTGGACCTGCGAGTACGGGAACGCATAGTCCTCGGCGATCACCATCACCTTCTTGTAGCCGCGCTTGAGCGCCTCCTTGCCCAGGCCCACCATCCACTGGCCGCCGTCGGTGTTGAAACGGAAGAAGTTGGGCGAGGGATTGACCAGCGTCGTGCCCTGGGCCCCCGAGCCGCCGTTGATGAAGGTCACCTGCGGCTGGGTCCGGGAATAGTCCTTGACCGCGATGCCTTCGCCGCCCGACAACGGACCGACCATGATGTCGACCTTGTCCTGTTCGACGAGCTTGCGGGTCGAATTGACGGCGACATCCGGCTTGGCGTCGGAAGACGCCTTGATGATCTCGATCTTGCGCCCCGCCACCATCCCGCCGCGCTCGCGCACCGCGAGCTCCGCGCCGCGCATGCCGTCGGCGCCGCCGGCAGCGAACGGACCTTCCAGCGTCGCCAGCAGGCCGATCTTCACCGGCCCCTGCTGCGCCCAGGCGCTGGCCGTGAAAGCGGCCGCCACCGCGGCGCCGATCAGCGTCGTACGTAGGAACAAGCGCTTGTCTTTCATCATCTCCTCCTCGTGGACCTTCATGGACGGCTCGACGGCCGCAGGTTTGACGCGATGGCCCTGCGATCGGCGCTGGCAAGACGCGCCGACAGGCGCGCCCACAGTCCGAGCAGTCCATCGGGCGAAAAGAGCACGATTGCCAGGAACACTCCGCCGATCACCAGGTTGAAACGCTCCCGATCGATGAGATCGATGGCGAAGGTCTGGAGCAGCACGAAGACGATGGCGCCGAGGAACGGTCCGATCGGATGACGCATGCCGCCGAGCACGGCGATTACCAGGATGTTGATCAGCCAGGACGTTCCGACCGAGCCCGGCGTGATCAGCCGGTTGTACCAGACCATCAGCACGCCGGCGACGCCGGCGATCAGGCCGGCGACCGCATAGGCTGCGACCCGATGCGCGATGACGTTGAAGCCGAGCGAATTCATCCGGCGCGGATTGTCGCGGATGCCCTGCAGGGCGATGCCGAACGGCGTCCGGATCAGGTGCTTGACGAAGAAGTAGCCTGCCAGGGCCCAGAACAGCACCAGGAAGTAGAACGGGACCGGCTCGGTGAAGCGGATGCCCAGCACCGTCGGCGGCACCAGCTGCTGCAGGCCCTGGAAGCCGTTGAAGACGCTGTAGTTCTGCAGGGTCAGGTAGTAGAAGGCGACGCCGATCGCCAGCGTGATCATGATGGTGTAGATGCCCTCGGTGCGCACCGACAGCCAGCCGATGAAGGTGGAGGCGATCACCGCCAGCAGCACGCCGATCGGCACGATCGCCCACCAGGGCCAGTCGACGTCGATCCCCGGGGTGCCGTTGACGCCAAGGATGCCGACCGTGTAGCCGGCCACGCCCGCCACCGTCATCTGCGCCAGGGAGATCATGCCGCCGTAGCCGCCGAGGAAGGTCAGCGACAGCGCGATCAGCCCGAGGATCAGCGACTGGGCTGCGATCTGGTAGGTGAAGAACGGCGACGCCACGAGGGGGAAGACCAGCAGCGCGATCATCACCAGCACGTGGCGCGCGGCGATCCGCTGTCCGGCGGCGTCCAGCCAGCGCCGCCCGCCCACGCCGCGGCCGGGGCCGGATGCGGTGCCGGCGACGCCGCCACCGCTCCAGGGG
>JAEZQX010000349.1 GCA_023441105.1 Pseudomonadota bacterium
CGCCGCGAGCGGCCGGGCAAAGCCCGATCCGCCGCGGCTGCTGGGTGTGGGGCGCTGAGGGTGGCCTGGATCGAGGCTGGGTTAGACAGAGCGGCAGCCGACGGCGGGGACGAGGGGCGCCGCGAGTGGGCGGTGAGGGGTTGGGAGATTGACGAGGTGACATGGGAACAGTACTGATCCACCGTCGCGGGGCGGTGCTGGAGTTGACGATCTCCAATCCGGGCTACCGCAATGCGCTGTCGCCGGAGATCTATCTCGCCGGCCGGCAGGCGTTCGAGGAGGCGCATGAGGACCCGGCGGTTCGGGCGGTGCTGTTGCACGGGGCGGATGGCTTCTTCTGCGCCGGCGGCAACCTCAATCGCCTCAAGGGAAACCGGCAACTGGATCCCGAGGTCCAGCGGCAGTCGATCGATGGCCTGCATGCGTGGATTCTCGCCATGCGCCGCTGCGCCAAGCCGGTGATCGCGGCGGTCGAAGGGGCCGCAGCCGGCGCCGGCTTCTCGGTCGTGCTCGCCTGCGACCTGGTGGTTGCTGCCGACGATGCCCGCTTCGTGCTTTCGTACGCCAAGGTTGGCCTGAGTCCCGATGGTGGCGCAATAGCGGCGCTGGCCGCCGCCCTTCCGCCGCAGCAGGCGTTCGCCGCCCTGGCGCTGGCCGAGCCGTTGTCCGCGCAGCTGCTGAAGCAGGCCGGCGTAGTGCATGCGATCTGCGCTCCCGGACAGACACTGGCCGATGCGCGCCTGCTGTGCGATCGGCTTGCCGACGGACCCACGGCGGTCTATGGCCGGATCAAGCGGCTGCTCGCCGGCGCCGCGGGCCGCAGCCTGCCGGAGCACCTGGCGCTTGAACGCGATGCCTTCGTCGAATCGCTGTTCGCCGACGATGCCGGCGAAGGCATCGATGCATTCCTGGCCAAGCGCCCGGCGCAATTCCAGGGGAGATGATGAGCGACGATTCGATGACCGGCAGCGGTCCGGTGGCGGGCCGCCACCGCATCGACGGCGAGGCGCTGGCCGCCTGGCTCGAGCAGCAGGTACCCGGCTTCCGCGGGCCGTTGACGATCGAGCAGTTCAAGGGCGGCCAGTCCAATCCCACCTACAAGCTGATCACGCCGGGGCGTAGCTACGTGATGCGCGCCAAGCCCGGCCCGGCGGCGAAGCTGTTGCCCTCGGCGCATGCGATCGAGCGTGAATACCGGGTGCTGGCGGCGCTGGCCGGTACCGACGTGCCGGTGGCGGAGGTGATCTGCCTGTGCCAGGACGAGTCGGTGATCGGCCGCGCCTTCTACCTGATGGCTTTCGTCGAGGGCCGCGTGCTATGGCAGCAGTCGCTGCCGGGCATGACGCCCCAAGAACGCAGTCGCACCTACGACGAGATGAACCGGGTCATCAGCGCCCTGCACCAGGTCGACCACGTCGCGATCGGACTGGCCGACTACGGCAAGCCGGGCAACTATTTCGCGCGGCAGATCGGGCGCTGGAGCAAGCAGTATCTCGCCTCGGAGACCGATCCGATTCCCGAGATGAACCGCCTGATCGACTGGCTCCCCGCCCACATTCCCGAGGGCGACGAAACCACCATCGTGCACGGCGATTTCAGGCTCGACAACATGATCTTCGCGCGCGACGAGCCGAAGGTGATCGCGGTGCTGGACTGGGAGCTCTCGACCCTTGGCCATCCCCTGGCGGACTTCTCCTACCACTGCATGGGCTATCACATCCCGCCCGAGCAGTTCCGCGGCATCGCCGGGCTCGACCTGCAGGCGCTGGGCATTCCGGCGGAGGACGACTACAAGGCGAGCTACTGCCGGCGCACCGGCCGCAGCGGGATCGACAACTGGGACTTCTACCTGGCCTACAACTGCTTTCGCCTGGCGGCGATCCTGCAGGGAATCATGAAGCGCGTCGTCGACGGTACGGCGGCCAGCGCCGAGGCGGCGCAGGCGGGCGCGCGCGCCAGGCCGCTGGCCGAGCTGGCCTGGAAGTTCGCGCAACGCCTGGGAGCCTGAGGATTGGCAAGCCTCATCGATGTCTACACCTGGCCGACACCGAACGGGCACAAGATCCACATCATGCTCGAGGAGTGCGGCCTGCCCTACGCCGTGCACGCGGTGGATATCGGCGCCGGCGAGCAATTCGAACCGGCCTTCCTCGCCATCAGCCCGAACAACCGCATTCCGGCGATCGTCGATTCCGACGGCCCGGACGGCAAGCCGATCTCGTTGTTCGAGTCCGGCGCCATCCTGCTCTACCTCGCCGGCAAGACCGGCAAGTTCCTGCCGGGGTCGGTGCGCGGCAAGTACGAGACTACCCAGTGGCTGATGTGGCAGATGGCAAACTTCGGCCCGATGCTGGGCCAGACGCACCATTTCCGGATCTACGCGCCGCAGAAGCTCGACTACGCCATCAACCGCTACAGCCGCGAGGCAGGCCGTCTCTATGGCGTGCTCGAGCACCAGCTCGAAGGCAAGGACTATGTCACCGGCAGCGAGTACACCGTCGCCGACATGGCGATCTTTCCCTGGACGCGCTCGCGCAAGAACCAGGGCATCGAGCCGGGCGAATTCCCGAACGTCGAGCGCTGGATCGAGCGACTGCAGGCGCGACCGGCGGTGCAGCGGGCCTTGCAGGTCCTCGCCGACCGGCGCAAGCCATTGACCAACCCGGACGCCTTCTCCAACCTGTTCGGCGACAACCAGTACCGCAAGCGCTGACGCTTGCCCTGGAAGCCCAGGCGCCTAGTCGTAGCGCCGCGTGAGCCAGCGCGCGGCCAGCACCGGCTTGTTCCAGCCGGCAGCCGCGTCGGCCTCGTCCGTCACCACCGCATCCCAGTGCAGCTGCACGCCCCAGCCGTGCGGATGCAGCTCGGCCAGCGTGAATCGGGCGGTCAGCACCGCGCCCACCGCCGCCGGCCGCACGAACCGGACGCGATCGAGCCCGTAGTTGAGCCCCATGGTGCCGCCCTCGAACACCAGGGTGCGCTCGATGAACCAGGTCAGCAGCGACAGGCTCAGGAAGCCGTGGGCGATGGTGGCCTTGAACGGTGATTCCCGCGCGGCCCGCTCGGCATCGACGTGGATCCACTGGAAATCCTCGCTCGCCCTGGCGAACTGGTCGATCCGATCCTGGGTCATCGTCAGTTTGCGCGGACAGACCAGCTCGCGTCCGAGCAGCTGCCGCATCGCGTCCACGCCCGCGACGCGGATCAGCCCGTCGCCGCTCACTGCAGGGAACCCTTCAACGCGTCCGGCAACGGCAGCGCGAACACCTCGATGCCTTCCTCGCGCAGCGCCAGGGCTTCCTCGCGGCTGGTAGACCCGCGGATGGCCCGCTCGGGCGCCTCGTTGTAGTGGATGCGCCGGGCTTCCTCGGCGAAGCGGTTGCCGACATCCTCGGTGGATTCGATGATCCGCCGGGTCATCTTGATGAACATGGCCTGGAACTGCTCCGGGCTGAGCGCCACCTGCCCCTGACCCGCGGCTGCGGTTGCCGCGGACCCGCCTTCGGGCTTGCGCTGCGGCGCCTGCGACTGCTGGATACCGGAGAGGTTGAGGCGCGCCGCGGCGGGCAGCCGCTTGACCTCATGGCTGCCGCACATCGGGCAGGCGATCAGCTGGCGCGACTGCTGGTCCGCGAACGCGTCGGCAGACGCGAACCACCCCTCGAAGCGGTGGTCGTGTTCGCAGCCCAGGTCGAAAACTTTCATGCTCATGTTGTCGTGGTCAGCCTGGATCAGGCAGTCGGGGGCACAGGCTAAACTTCCAGGTTGGGCAGCCCCCTCGATACCTCAAGTCTATTGCATAAAGGCCGATTGAAGACGCCACGCCTCCTCACCATCGACCAGGTCCTCGACGACCCGCAGGAAAGCGAGCGGCCGATCATCGACGTCAGGACACCGCTCGAGTACGAGGAAGACCACCTGCCCGGGGCCGTCAACCATCCGGTCCTGAGCAACGAGCAGCGCGTACTGGTCGGCACCATCAACCGGCAGTTCGGCTCGTTCGAAGCGAACGTGAAGGGCGCTGCCCTGGTCACGGCCAACATCGCGGGGCTGCTGGAGGGCCCGCTGCGCCTGATGCCCAAGGGCTGGAGCCCCCTCGTCTATTGCTGGCGCGGCGGGTCCCGCTCGTGGTCGCTGGCGACGGTGCTGGCCCGCATCGGCTGGCGGGTCGCGCTGCTCGACGGTGGCTACCGCAGCTACCGGCAGCGGGTGGTGCACGACCTCGACCTGCTCGCGCCGCGCCTGCAGTTCCGGGTCCTGGCCGGGCCCACCGGGTCGGGCAAGACCCGCCTGCTGCAGCTGGCGGCCGCGCAGGGGGCGCAGGTGCTGGATCTGGAAGAGCTGGCGCGCCACCGCGGCTCGGTCCTCGGCAGCGTTCCCGGCGCGCCGCAGCCGTCGCAGAAGGCGTTCGATGCGCTGCTGTGGCAGGTGCTGCGCGGCTTCGATCCGTCGCAACCAGTGCTGGTCGAGTCGGAAAGCCGCAAGATCGGCCAGCTGCACCTGCCCGAGTCGCTGATGAACCGGATGCGTACGGCGCCGTGCCTGCGCCTGTCAGTGCCGCTGGCGGTTCGCGTCAGGCTGCTCCGCAGCCAGTACCCGCACCTGGAAGCCGACCTCGAGAACATCGACCAGCGGCTGCAGCGCCTGGTACCGCTCTACCAGGACAAGCGCGTCGCGCAATGGCGGGCGTTGGCCGAGGCTGGTCAATGGGACGACCTGGTCGGCCGGCTGCTGCGCGAGCACTACGACCCGGCCTACCAGCGCTCGATGGAGCGCAACTACCGGCAGATCGCCGAGGCGCCCGTCATCGAGGTGGCCGCCGCGACCGAGGACGCGCTGGCGCAGGCGGCCCGGGCGCTACTGCTGCAGCTTCCTCTCGATCGAGAGGCGTGACTTCACCTCCTCGATGTAAGCCGAGACGGCCGTCTGCGACAGGACCTGCTCGACCTGCTGCCGGTAGGCCTGTCGGCGCTCCTCGGCGGCGGGATCCGGTCCGCCGGCCTTCTCCAGCTTGACCAGGTAGTAGCCGCGCGCCCCGAGGTCGACGCCGCCGTAGGCCGGCAGCGGCTGCGCCGGCAACTTGAAGATGCCGTCGATCACCTGCGGGGCGAGATCTCCGGGCGAAGCCCGGCTGACGGTGGTCTCGGCGCCGAACTTCTCGAGGTCGGCCTTGCCGTCCCCCTTGAGCGCGGCCAGCAGCTTCTCGCCCTCTTCGCGAGCCAGCCGCGCCGCCTCGGCGGCGATCACCCGCGCCTTGATCTCGTCCTTGACTTCCTCCAGCGCCCGGCGCTTCTCCGGATGGTGCTGCACCACCCGCGCGGAAACCAGCACGCCGGGCGCGACTTCCATCGCTTCGGTATTGCGACGGTCGCGGATGGCCTCGTCGCTGAACAGCATGCCGAGCAGCCGCGGGTTGCGCAGCGGCGAATCCGGCGGCAGTGACGGACCCGGGTTGCGCGAGACACCCTGCGCCTTCTTCAGCTCCAGCGAGTACTTGGCCACCGCCGGTTGCAGCGAGTCGGACTGTTCGTACACCGTGTTGGTGAACGCCTCGGCCAGCTCGGTGTAGCGGCTGGCGGACTGCTGCTGCCGGACCAGCGCCTCGAGCTCGGGCCGCACCTCCTCGAAAGGCTTCTCGCCGCGGCCCTTGACGCCGGTGACCTTGATGATGTGAAAGCCGTACTCGCTCTGGACCAGGCCGCTCACCTCGCCCTCCTTCATGCCGAAGGCCGCATCGGAGAATGGCTTGACCATCATGTCGCGGGCGAAGAAACCGAGGTCCCCGCCCTGCTCGGCCGATCCGGTGTCCTCCGACTGGGTCTTGGCCAGCTCCTCGAACTTCTCCGGCGCCGCCTTCACCTGGGCCAGCACACCCTCTGCCTTCTCCTTGGCCTTGGTCTTGGCCGCCTCGTCGGCATCGGCGGCAACGGCGATGAGGATGTGGCTGGCCCGCCGCTGCTCCGGATCGGTGAACTGCGCCTTGTTGCTCTCGTAGAAGGCCTTGAGCTCGTCGTCGCCGATCTTGGCGCTGCCGGCGAGCTGCTTGCGGTCGAGGACGGCATACTCGACGTCCACCGACTCGGGCACCTGGAAGGCGGCGGCGTTGTCCTCGTAGTACTTGGCGATCTGCTCGTCGCTCGGCTGGATGCCGGCCTCGAAGTCCTTGGGGTCGATGACGCGCGTGCGCACCGTGCGCTGCGATTCCTGCAGCTCGAAGATGTGGTCCACCACCGTCCTCGGAACGATGACCGAGCGCTGCACCGAATTGCCCAGCTGCTGCAGGGTGAGGTCCTGGGCGATGCGCGCCTCGAACATCGACGGCGTCATGTTCTGCTGGGCGAGCAGCGTCTGGTAGCGGTTGAAGTCGA
>JAEZQX010000385.1 GCA_023441105.1 Pseudomonadota bacterium
GCCTTGCGGCGGGTGCATCCCGTCGGTCCCGCGCTGCCGCTGCTCGGATACCTCGCGTCCCGCACCCGCGGCCGGTCGACGCTGCCCCTCGACCGCTACCATTCACTGGAAATCACGATCAACTGCAATCAATGACTGAGGCTGGAGCGGATTCGATGGGAACGGAGGAACACGACGTCGTCATCATGGGCGGCGGATTGGCGGGGCTGACGCTGGCATTGCAGCTCAGACAGGCGCTGCCGCAACTCGACATCCTGATCCTCGAGCGTCGACGGCATCCGGTGGCTGCGGCCGCGCACAAGGTCGGCGAATCGACGGTCGAGATCGCCGCCCACTACTTCGGCCAGGTGCTGGGTCTCGAGCCTTACCTCAAGGAGCGCCAGCTGAAGAAATTCGGCTTTCGCTTCTTCTTCTCCGACGGCCGGGAAGATCTCGATCGGGTGACCGAGCTCGGCGCCAGTACCTTCCTGCCCACGCCCAGCTACCAGCTCGACCGCGGCCTCTTCGAGAACGACCTGGCCCGGCTGGTGGTGGAGCGGGGCTGCCGCTTCCTCGACGGGGCGACGGTGCGCCGCTTCGACCTGTCGAGCGGCGGCCGTGCCGCGCCGACGCATGGCCACCTGGTGGTCTACGAGCACGACGGGCAGCAGCACGAGGTCCGCGCCAGGTGGCTGGTCGATGCCGGTGGCCGGGCGGCCCTGATCAAGCGCAAGCTCGGCCTGGAGGAGGGCAACGATCACAAGGTCGGCGCCGTCTGGTTTCGCGTCGACGAGCGCATCGACATCGACCAGTGGTCCAGGGACAAGGCATGGCTCGAGCGCGCGGACCCGCCCAACCGGTGGCTGTCGACCAACCACCTGGTCGGGGACGGCTACTGGGCCTGGCTGATCCCGCTCGCCTCCGGCGCCCATTCGGTGGGCATCGTGGCCGACAACGACATCCATCCGATCGAGACCATCAACAGCTTCGAGAAGGCGATGGATTGGCTGCGCGTGCACCAGCCGCAACTGCATCGCGACATCGACGCCAAGCGCGACAAGCTGCTGGACTTCGCCTTCTTCAAGCGCTTCTCGCACGGCTGCAAGCAGGTGTTCTGCGGCGATCGGCGCTGGGCGATCACCGGCGAGGCCGGCGTGTTCCTCGATCCGTTCTATTCGCCGGGCAGCGACTTCATCGCCATCTCCAACACCTTCGTCACCGACATGATCCGGCTCGACCTGGAGAAGGCCCCGCTGCAGATGATCGCGGCGATGTACGACCAGATCTATCGCTCGCTCTACCGCAACATGCTGCCGATCTACGTGGGGCAGTACCCGATCTTCGCCGACGCCCAGGTGATGCCGGTGAAGGTGCTGTGGGACTATTCGTTCTACTGGGGCATCATGTGCCCGCTGTTCATGCAGAACCGGCTCACCGACTTGCCGAAGATGGCCAAGCTGCAGTCGCAGCTGGCCCGCATCGAGCAACTCAATATCTCCGTGCAGTCGTTCATGCGCGCCTGGAGCGGCAAGACCGACCGCAGCCACAATCCGCCGCAGCTGCTCGACCAGGCGGCGCTCGGCTGGTTCGCGGAGATGAACCGCGGCCTGACCGACGAGCTGGACAGCGCGCAGTTCGACGCCCTGATGGCGGAGTCGGGCAGGATCCTCGACGAACTCGCGGCGGAGATCGTGGCCAGCGCGACCGCCCGGCATCCCGATCTCGACGGCAGCGGCGTGCTGGCGCTGCTGCCGCAGGACGTGCGGCCGGGGGACCGGCTTTTTCCGAACGGCCTCGCTTCCGGTGCGGCCGGCAATGCAGTCAACAGGATGGTGGCACATGGATAAGCGACAACTTGGTGGCTCGGAACTGACGGTGGCACCGCTGTGCTTCGGTGGCAACGTGTTCGGCTGGACTGCGGACGAGAAGACGTCGTTCGCCCTGCTCGACGCCTTCGTCGATGCCGGCTTCGACTTCATCGACACTGCCGACACCTATTCGCGCTGGGTCCCCGGCCACGAGGGCGGGGAGTCGGAGACGATCATCGGCAAGTGGCTCAAGAGCCGCGGCAGCCGCGACAAGGTGGTGATCGCAACCAAGGTCGGCATGGACATGGGATCCGCCGGCAAGGGCCTGAAGGCCGCGCACATCCGCAAGTCGGTGGAGCAATCCCTCAAGCGCCTGCAGACCGACCGCATCGATCTCTACTACTCGCACAAGGACGATCCGGATACGCCGCTCGAGGAAACGCTGCAGGCGCATGCCGACCTGGTGAGCCAGGGCAAGGTGCGCGCGCTCGGTGCTTCCAACTACAGCGCGGAGCGGCTGCGCGAAGCCCTCGACATCAGCAAGCGGCTGAACCTGCCGCGCTATGAGGTGCTGCAGCCGGAATACAACCTCTACGCGCGCAGCGGCTTCGAAGCCGCGCTCGAGTCGTTGTGCCGCGAAGCCGGCCTCGGTGTCGCGCCCTACTACTCGCTTGCCAGCGGTTTTCTCACCGGCAAGTACCGCTCGGAGGACGACTTCGGCAAGAGCCCGCGCGGCGCGCGCATGTCCGCCTACCTCAACGAGCGGGGGCGTTCCATCCTGTCGGCGCTGGACGAGGCGGCCGAGGAGCACCATGCGACGCCGGCGCAGGTCGCGATCGCCTGGCTGATCGCCCGCCCCTCCATCACGGCACCGATTGCCAGCGCGACCTCGGTCGAGCAACTGCAGGACCTGATCGGAGCGGCGCGCCTCGAGCTCGATGCGGACACCGTTGCGCTGCTGGATGCGGCCAGCGCCTGAGCGGCAGGCGCGGCCGGGACCCTCTCAGCCGCGTGCCGGGTCGCGGGCCGCCCGCGGCCACAGCAGGGCCGTGCCCAGGCCTGCCGCCAGCAGTGACGCGATGAAGACGGCGATCTTGGCGGCGGCGAACTCGTCGAGATCGGGAAACGCCTTGGCTGCGATGTAGAGCGACATGGTGAAGCCGATGCCGGCAAGCGCCGCTGCCCCTGCGAGTTGGCGCCAGTTGTAGTCGGGCGGCTTGTCGGCCACGCCCAGGCGCACGGCGAGTGCCGCGCCGCCGAGGATGCCCAGGGCCTTGCCGAGCACCAGCCCGGTCACGATAGCCAGCATCAGCCGCTCGTGGCCCAGGACCGCGGCCGGGGTGAAGGCGACACCGGCATTGGCCACGGCGAACAGCGGCAGCACGAAGTAGCTCGACCAGGGTTCCACCGTGCGCAACAGCTTGTCGGCCGGCGACTGGATGCGGTCGTGGATCGCGTCGAAGGCGCGCAGGGTCGGCTCCGAGGGGCCATGCCGCAGGACCTTCTTTTGGGCGGCCCGCATCTCCGCCGAAAGCCCCGTTTCCGCCTGGGCCATCAACGCAGCCAGGTTCGCCGGCGGGCGGGTCGGTGTGACGATGGCGACGATGACACCGGCCAGCGTGGCATGCAGCCCTGCCGCATGGAGCAGGACCCACAGCAGGGTGCCGAGCAGTGCGTAGGGCAGGGCGCGATAGATCCCGGCACGGTTGAGCGCCATCAGCGACCCGGTCGCGAGCAGGCTTGCCCCGAGGTAGGTCAGGTCGATGCTTCCCGAATAGAACAGCGCCACCACGACGATCGCGACCAGGTCGTCGACCACGACCGCCGCCGTGAGGAAGATGCGCAGCGCGATCGGCACCCGGTCGCCCAGCACCGCGATCAGCGCGATCGCGAAGGCGGTGTCGGTGGTGGTCGGAATCGCCCAGCCCGCGCTCAGGTGCCCTGGCGGCACGATCAGCAGGTAGATCGCCGCCGGCAGGATCATGCCGCCGGCCGCGGCGGCGATCGGCAGGGTGGCGGCCCGCCGGCTGGAAAGCCGCCCGGTGGTGAACTCACGCTTGATCTCGAGCCCGACCACCAGGAAGAAGACGGTGAGCAGGCCGTCGTTGATCCACTCGCGCAATGGCAGGCTGAAAGAGAGGTTGCCGGCCACGATGCCGATCGACGCGTGCCACAGGCTCTCGAAGGCCGAGCCCCAGGGCGAATTGGCGATCGCCACCGCCAGCAGGGTCATCAGCAGCAGCAGCAAGCCGGTCGACGGCGCCCAGCGGGCGAAATCGAGCGCTGCTGCCTGCACGCGATGGCCGGGCGACCGCAGCAAGGCCTCCGCCAGCGTCGACTCGTCCCAGGCGCCTTCGAAGCGCCGGTCGTTGATGAAGAAGGTGGGCGATACCATGGCCCCGCTGCGGCTCGCGCTCTCGCGTTGCCGCTGCACCTTGTCGCGGGCGCGCTGCATGGCCGGGGCGTGTTCGCCGTCGGGCGCCGGCAGCTCGAAATCGGCAGCGATCGCCGGCAGGTCCGTCGTGCGCAACGCCGGACCGCGCTTCATCAGCGCGTCGTGGATCGGCCAGTAGTCGTCGTTGACCTGATAGGCATACTCGGCGAGCTCGGCGGCCGCCAGGGCGTGCTCGTTGCCGGTGATGGGACGGTGCCGGAATACGTAGCGCAGGCGGCTGCCGAAGCGGTCGCGCAGGTTGGCAACGATCTCGTGCGCCGCGAAGCAGTAGGGGCAGGAGTAGCTGCCGTACTCCACCAGCGTGAGCGGCGCGCCCTCGCCGATGACGTGATCGTCACGTTCGCTGACCAGCGGATGCAGCCGGGTCGGCACCTCGGTCGTCATGCCTGGCTCGCCGCCGCCTGCTGTTGCCGGTCATGCCGCCGGCCGAGCCACAGCGCGTTGGCCAGCCACACGGCGGCCACCGGCAACGCCGCCACGGCGACGCCGGCGGTGCCGAGCCCCGCCATGCCCAGCAGCGCATAGGACCAGCTGCCGGCCTGGTCGCCGGCGCGATAGACGACCGTGTCGATCATGCTCTTGGCCTTGTACTTGTCCTCGCGCGGCACCACCGTGAACAGCACCTCGCGGGTCGGCTTCGCCAGCCCGAAGTTGCCGACCCGCCGCAGAACCTGCACCACCACCAGGACCGCCAGCGTCGGTGCCGCGGCGAGGACGCCGAACCCCAGCAGCGTGCAGAACGGCAGCACTGCGGCCGTCACGCCGACGCCGAAGGTGCGCAGGAAGCGGCCGGTGACGAACAGCTGCACCAGCAGGGTGAGCACGTTGACCGCCAGGTCGACGCCGGCGAAGAAAGTGGTGCGCGAGGTCCGGTCGGGGAAGTAGTCGCGAACGATCGCCGCCTGCTGGAAGTAGAGGAAAGTCGAGGTGACCGTGTAGAGCAGGATGTACAGGCTGATGCCCAGCAGGTACGGCGAGCGCAGGGTGTGGGTGATCCCGGCCAGCACGCTGCCGCCGATCGGTGCCTCCGCCGGGTCCTGGACCGCGCGCCCGCCGTCGGCGCCGACCGGTCGCTGCAGGGCGGCCGTCAGCCGCGCCAGCCGTCGCACGCACAGGATCGCCACCAGCAGCAGCAGTGCGGAGGCGAGCAGCAGCCACGCATGGCCGACGCCCTTGACCAGCGACGCGGTGATGCTCGAGCCGAGGATGGCGCCGACGGTGGCCCCGGCGGCCAGGAAGCCGAACAGCCGCTTGGCTTGTCCGTTGTCGAAGACGTCCACCATCAGCGCCCAGAAGACCGACACCACGAACAGGTTGAAGACCGAGACCCAGATGAAGAATGCGCGGCCGACCCAGACCAGCTGGCTGCCGCTGCTCGCATGCATCAGCCAGGCGAACAAGGCGAGGTTCGCAACGAAGAAGAGATAGGCGGCGGCGATGAACTTCTGCCGCGGCAGCACCCGCACCAGTGCCGAATAGGCGGGATTGATCGCGAGCATCGCCAGCAGCGTGCCGGTGAACAGCCACTGCAGGTTCTCGACGCCGCCTTCGATGCCCATGGTGTCGCGGATCGGGCGGATCACGTAATAGGCCGACATCACCGAGAGCACGTAGAGCCAGGCCCAGGCGAGCAGGGCCACCTCATGAGGCCGCACGTCGAGCAGTCGCGTGAACCGGCGCCGGCCGGGGGTACCGTGGCCGCCGCGACCGTCGGCCGCCACTTGCCCGGGGCGGGCGGGCGGGCCCCGGGGCG
>JAEZQX010000418.1 GCA_023441105.1 Pseudomonadota bacterium
AGATCTACACCGACACCGGCGGTCGCAACTGGAACCTGACCTGGACGTCCTACCTCAGCGACAGCCTGTCGATGAAGCTGATGTACGGCAAGAACGAGCGGGAGGCGTTCAACCGCTCGCTCAGCGACATCGAATGCAACCGCGTGGTGGCCGACAGCGACATCGAGCGGCCCGACGTGCCGCTGGGCTGCACCACCAACAGCTCGGTGCAGGCGCGCAACGACGATCGCGAGGCGGCGCGCGCCGACTTCGAGTGGTCGCTCGGCGACCACCTGCTGCGCTTCGGCCTCGACCACGAGAAGAACACGTCCGACTATGACCGCCACTATCCCGGTCCCGGCGCCATCTACTACAACATCTACCCGGGCAGCCCCGGCGACACGATCGACAACGGTGGCGTGATCCCGGAGGGCTACGACGGCTACGTGCGCGCGCGACGCTACGAGATCACCGGCACCTTCGAGACGATCAACTCGGCCTACTACCTCGAGGACAACTGGTCGATCACCGAGAACTTCCTGCTCAACGCCGGCCTGCGCCTGGACATGTTCGACAACAAGGACAGTTCCGGCCGCAGCTACATCAAGATGGACGACATGCTGGCGCCGCGCCTGGGCTTCTCCTGGGACATGCACGGCGACGGCACCACCAAGCTGTTCGGCAACCTCGGGCGCTATTTCCTGCCGGTCGCAAACGTGATCAACATCAAGCAGGCCGGCGGCCTGCTCGACGAGCGCACCTATTACGCCTTCGACGGCTTCCAGATCATCGAACGCGGTGGCTCCAGCTACGCGATGCCGCTCCTCGGGCCGCAGATCGGCGCCGTGGACGACTCGCAGGGCGACGGCACCGTCGGCGACCTGCGTTCGGAAGTCGACCGCGACATGGACCCGGTGTACCAGGACGAGGCCATCCTCGGCTTCCAGCAGATGATCGACGACAAGTGGTCGTGGGGCGTCAGCGGCACCTACCGCCGCCTGCACAACGCGATCGACGACATGGAGATCAGCGCCACGCCGCAATGCGGCGAGGACGGCTACGTCGGCTGGGTGATGGCCAACCCGGGCCAGGAAGTGACCGTGTGGGGCGATACCAACTGCGACGGCGATGCCGACGGCTGGATCACCATCGACACCTCGCGCGAAGGCTGGGCCATGTACGACAGCGAGGGCAACTACCTTGGCCAGCGCGGCTGGGTCTCGCCCAAGCGCACCTACAAGGCGCTCGAGTTCCAGGTCGACCGCGCCTGGGACGGGCAGTGGGCGCTCAACGCCTCCTACACGCTGTCCTGGAGCCAGGGCAACGCCGAAGGTCCGGTCAACTCCGACACCGAGTTCGACGACACCGGCCGTACCGAGAATTTCGACGACCCGTGGGTCAACTACGGCGGCGACGGCTACCTGCCCAACGACCACCGCCACCAGATCAAGGCGCGCGGCACCTACGCCCTCAACGAACACTGGCGCCTCGCCGGCAACCTCGACATCCAGTCGGGCACGCCGATCACCGGCTTCGGCGTCGGCAATCCGTTCGATGGCAGCAACTACCACAGCTACTTCATCTGCGTGGAGAACTGCGACGGCCCCTCCGAAGAGCGCGTCTACGTCAACTCGCCGCGCGGCAAGTACGGCCGCACGCCGTGGACCTACGACTTCGGCGCCAGCGTCGCGTGGCTGACGCCGATCGGCGACAAGGGTCGGCTGCAGGTGAAGTTCGCCGTCTACAACCTGTTCAATTCGCAGCGCACCACGGCCGTCGACCAGGACCTGCAGACGACGATTTCCGATTCCACCAACGCCTCGTTCCGGCAGCCGATCCGCTTCCAGTCCCCACGCTTCGCCCAGCTGACGATCTCGGCTGATTTCTGAAGCGCGCTCCCCGGCGGCCCGGCTGGTTGCGAGCCGCGGCTTTTTTTCCGCCGGCGCGCACCCGTGCCGCCGGCCCGGGACGAAGCAAGCCATGCCTGCCGGCCTCGAACCTGCCGACACCCATCCTGCCGTCCGGCACGCTCTGGAGGGCGTGACCTGCGCGGCGCTGGCGCACGCGTGCGGCACGCCGCTGCATGTCTATTCGGCCAGCATGATCCGCGCCCGCATCGGCGAATTGCAGGCGGCGCTCGCCGGGCTCGACGCGCTGGTGTGCTACGCCGTCAAGGCCAACCCGGTCCGTGCCATCCTCGCCCTCATGGCCGAGGCCGGGCTCGGTGCCGACGTCGTTTCGGCCGGCGAAATGCAGCGCGCGCTGGCGGCCGGCATCCCGGCGGGGCGGATCGTCTTTTCCGGCGTCGGCAAGCAGTCCGGGGAGATCGACCAGGCCCTCGCCGCCGGCATCGCGCGCTTCAACGTCGAATCGCGCGACGAACTGGAATTCCTGCAGCGCCGTGCCGCGGACGCCGGCACGCTGGCCACGGCCTCCGTGCGCATCAACCCCGATGTCGATGCCGGCACCCATGCGAAGATTTCCACCGGCCGTCGCGGCGACAAGTTTGGTGTCGGCTTCGACGAGGCACGGCACTGGTTCGCCTCCGCCGCCACGCGACCGGCGGTGCGGCTGGACGGCCTGCACGTGCATATCGGCTCGCAGATCCTCGATCCCGCGCCGTTCGCCACGGCGTTCGCGCGCGTCGATGCCTTCCGCCGCGAACTGGAACAGGCGGGCCAGCGGGTGGCGTGCATCGACATCGGCGGTGGAGCGGGCGTGCGCTATCGCGAAGGCGACGTGGCGTTGTCCGCCGAGGCATGGATCGGCGCCGCGCGCGCGGCCATTGCCGGCTTCGGCGGACGCCTGCTGCTGGAACCCGGGCGCTGGCTGGTGGCCGAGGCCGGCGTGCTGCTGGCGCGCGTGATCCGCGTGAAGCGGTCGGGCGAGCGCGATTTCCTGGTGCTCGATGCCGCCATGAACGACCTGCAGCGGCCGAGCCTGTACGATGCCTGGCACGACATCGTGCCGCTCGTCGATGCACGGCGTCCGCTGCGCGACTACGACGTGGTCGGCCCGGTGTGCGAGACGGGCGACACCTTTGCCCGCGCACGGCGCCTGCGCGAATGCGTGGCGGGCGACCTGGTGGCGATCGAGGCGACCGGCGCCTATGGTGCCTCCATGGCATCGACCTACAACTCGCGCCCGCTCGCGGCGGAAGTGCTGGTGGACCGCGGCCGCTGGGCGCTGGTGCGGCGACGGCAATCGTTCGAGGAAATGACCGCCGGCGAGATGCCGGCACCCGCATGGCAGGGAGGTGGGGCATGAACGCAGTCGTACGGATCGCGTCGACGCTGCTGGCGACGGCGCTGGCCGCCTGCGCGGGTAGCACGTCGTCCCCGCGCACGCCGCCGCCGCTGACGATCGACACCCACGTCGACATCCCGCTCGCGTTCATGGCCGAACCGCGCTTCGATGTCGGCGGCGACAGCGCCTTGCATGTCGATCTCGGCAAGATGGAACGCGGCGGCCTCGATGCGGCGTTCTTCGTCATCTACGTGGGGCAGGGGCCGCTGACGCCAGCGGGTTACGCGGAGGCCGTCGGCGAGGCCGCGCGCAAGTACGACGGCATCGAGCGCATGCTGGCACGCTATCCCGATCGCATCCGCCTGGCCCGCACGCCGGTGGAGGTGCGCGCGAACCACGCGAACGGCGTCCTCTCGGCCATGATCGGCATCGAGAACGCGTACTCGCTCGGGCACGAGCTCGCCCGCCTCGATGCGGCGTATGCGCGCGGTGCACGCTACGTCGGCCTGGTGCACGTCGGCGCGAACGACCTCTGCACCAGCTCGCAGCCGGACGTGGAACACGGCGAAGCCGATCCGGCCGTGGCCGGCATGAGCGACTTCGGCCGCGCGGTGGTCGCGCGCGCCAACGCCCTCGGCATGATGGTGGACGTCTCGCACGCGTCGGATGCCTGCGTGCGCGATGCGCTGGCCGCCTCGCGCGCGCCGGTCATCGCCTCGCATTCCTCGGCGCGCGCACTGGTGGCTCACCCGCGCAACCTGCCGGACGACCTGCTCCGCGCCATTGCGGCGAAGGGCGGCGTGGTGCAGGCGGTCGCCTACAAGGAGTTCCTGAAGATCGATCCGGCGCGCAAGGCGGCGGAAAAGGCGCTGGAGGAGCAGGTCGCGCGCGCCGCCGGGGCTGCCGCATTCGACAGCGAGAAGCATGACGCCCTGCCGCTTTACGTCGAAGGCATGCGCCGTATCCAGGCCGGGCATCCGCTGGCGACGCTGGAGGACTTCCTCGACCACGTGCAGCACATCGCGCAGGTGGCGGGAATCGACCACGTCGGCATCGCCTCCGACTTCGACGGCGGCGGCGAGGTCACCGGCTGGATGGACGCCTCGCAGACGCCCAACGTCACCGCGGGACTGCGCCGGCGCGGCTTCAGCGAGGCCGACATCGCGAAGATCTGGGGCGGCAACCTGCTGCGCGTCTGGGCTGAGGTCGAAACAATGGCACGCGATGGGGGCGGCCGATGAAGGTGCGGCTGCGCCTCGCGGCCCTGTTCCTGCTGCTGCCGGTCGCCGCCGCGGCGGCCGGGCCGGATACCGCGCGCTACGACGCCGCCTTCGACGCGGCGATGGCGCGCTACCACCTGCCGGGCCTCGCGGTGGGCGTGATCGAGGACGGCAAGGTCGCCTGGCGCCGCACCGCCGGCGAGCGGATTGCAGGATCGGGTGAGGCCATTACACCGCGCACGCTGTTCAAGATCGCCTCCAACAGCAAGGCCATGACCGCGAGCGCGCTGGCACGCCTGGTCGATGCCGGCAAACTGCGCTGGGACGATCCCGTCGTGCGCCACCTGCCGGCGTTCCGCATGGCCGATCCGTGGGTCACGCGCCGCATGACGGTGGCGGACCTCCTGGTGCATCGCAGCGGCCTCGGCGAAGGCGCCGGCGACCTGATGCTGTGGCCGGAACCCAACGCATTCACCCGCGCCGACATCCTTGCAGGGCTCGGCTGGCTGAAGCCCGCATACGGCTTCCGTGCCGGCTACGCCTACGACAACCTGCTGTACGTGGTGGCCGGCGAAGTGGCGGCCGCGGCAGGCGGCGCCCCGTACGAGACGGTGGTGCGGCGCGAGGTGTTCGAACCGCTCGGCCTCGGCTGCCGCGTCGGCGAATGGCGCAGCGCCGATGCCCCCGATGCCGCGCAGCCGCACCGCGTGGTGGACGGGCGCAACGTGCCGCTCGGAGCAGACGGCGCGGTGGTGCCCGCGATCACCTCGGCCGCCGCCGGCGGCATCCGCTGCAGCCTCGAGGACATGCTCGCCTGGGCGCTTGCGTGGCTCGCGCCCGATGCGAATCAGCAGGCGTGGCTGTCCGCGGCGCAGCGCGAGGCGATGTGGACTGCCCGCACGCCGATGCCTGTTTCCGCGCGGCGCAAGGCGTGGGACGGCACGCATGTGCTGGCGTACGCGTTCGGCTTCCGCCTCGCCGACGTCGACGGCGAATGGACGGTTTCCCACACCGGTACGCTGTCGGGCATGTACTCGATGATGATGCTGCTGCCGGATCGCCGCAGCGGCTTCGTGCTGATGACCAACGGCGAAGGCAGCGAGGCGCGCACGGTGCTCGGGGAAGTGCTGCTGAAGACCTTCACCGATCCGGCCGACACGCGCGGCGTAGCGGGCTATGCCGCGTTGCTGGCGCAGGAGGATGCCGCGCCCAGCGCCTCCCGCGTCCCCGACACCTCCTCGCGCCGTCCCGCCACCGCGGCAAGCCTGCGCGACCGGCTCGGCATCTGGCGCGACCCCTGGTTCGGCGAGGTGGCGCTCTGCGCGGCAGGCGATGGCGTGGGCTTCGCGTCGGCGAAATCGCCGCTGCTCGCGGGACGGATCATGGAGGTCGGACCGCGGCGGCTGGTCGACTGGACCGAGGACAGCGTCGATGCGGAGGCATGGCTCGAGTTCTCCACACGTGACGGGCAGCCGGTGCTCACGATGGCCAAGGTGGATCCCGACGCCGACTTCAGCTACGACTACCAGGACCTCGCCTTCACGCGGGTGCGCGACTGTGAGTGAACCGGTGCGCAGGCATCGTTCCGCATCCTTGCTCGGGGCCGTACTTCTGGCGGGCTTCCTTCTTGCCATCCCGCGCGCCCGGGCGGACGCGGCCGCACAGGAGCCCGTGCTGTCGGATGCGACCACCGCAGCCGAAGCCGGTCTGGTCGATGTCGCGGCGCGCGCACCCGGCATCCGCGTCGACCTGCGCTACGCCGGCCCGCACAACTTCACCGGCGAACGGGTCGACGGCTACCACGCCCCGCGCTGCTTCCTGCTCGCACCCACTGCCGATGCCCTCGCGAAGGTCCAGCAGGCGCTGCGTCCGCAGGGAATGCGGCTGCAGGTATTCGACTGCTATCGCCCCGCACGCGCGGTGCGCCATTTCGTCGAATGGGCCGGGGACCTCGCCGACCAGCGCACCAAACCGACCTATTACCCGCACCTCGACAAGCGTGTGCTGCTGGGGGACTACATCGCGCCGGTTTCCGGCCACAGCCGCGGCGCGACCGTCGATCTCACCCTGCTGCGCTGTGCGCCCGGGGGCGACGCCTGCACGCCGCTCGACATGGGCACGCCGTTCGATTTCTTCGACGTGCGCGCACACACCGACGCGCCCGGCATCACGCCGGTGCAAGCCGCCAACCGCCAGCACCTGCGGAGCGCCATGGAAGCCGCCGGATTCCGCAACTACCCGCTCGAATGGTGGCACTACACCTTGCATCCGGAGCCCGCGCCGCGCGTGATGTACGACGTGCCGGTGCAGTGACGAAGGGCAGGGGCCGATGCGGCGCGCACGGGCGCGCAGGTTGCTGCCGATGGGTTGTGCCACGCGTGCTGCAGCCCGCGCGCCTTCGATTCCCTTGATCGCTGCCGGGAGACCCGCCGTGCGCCACGTCCTCGTCCTGATGGCCGCCACCCTGCTGGCGGCCTGCGCCTCCTCCGGAGCACCGCGCATGGCTGACATCGATGTCCTGCTGCAACGCTACGACGGCGCCGTTCCCGGCGCCTCGCTGCTGGTGGTGAAGGACGGCCGCGCGCTGGTGCGCCGCAGTTTCGGCATGGCCGACCTCGAGCACGGCGTCGCAGCCACGCCCGCGACCAACTACCGCCTGGCTTCGGTCACCAAGCAGTTCACCGCCGCCGCCATCCTGCTGCTGGCCGAAGACGGCAAGCTCGCGCTTGACGACCGCGTGCGTCGCTGGCTGCCCTCGCTCCCGCCCACAAGCGATGCCATCACGCTGCGCCACCTGCTCACCCACACCGGCGGCCTCGTCGATTACGAGGACCTGATGCCCACCGACCTCGCCGTGCCGCTGCGCGACGCCGACGTGCTGCACCTGCTGGAACGCGAAGACCGCCTCTACTTCGCGCCCGGTACGCAATGGCGCTACAGCAACGGCGGCTATGCGCTGCTCGCGCTGGTGGTCGAGCGTGCCTCGGGAACCTCGTTCCCGGACTTCCTCCGCACGCGCATTTTCGGGCCTCTCGGCATGCACGCCACGCTGGCCTACACCGTCGAAGGACCGCCCGTGCCGCACCGCGCCTTTGGCTACAGCGAACAGGGCGGGCGCTGGACCCGCACCGACCAGAGCCTCACCAGCTCCGTGCTCGGCGACGGCGGCATCTATTCCTCCATCGACGACCTCGCCCGCTGGGACGCCGCCCTCTACGACGACCGCCTGCTCTCCGACGCCTCCCGCGCGCTCGCCTTCGCCCCCGCCGTGGCATCGGACGATCCCGCCGTCGCCTACGGCTACGGCTGGCGCATCACCGGCGACACCCTCTGGCACTCCGGTGAAACCATCGGCTTCCGCAACGTCATCGTGCGCTGGCCGCGGCGGCACTTCACGGTCATCCTGCTGACGAACCGGGATGATCCGGAGCCGTATGCGACGGTGCTGGCGATCGGGGAACTGTTCGGCGGGAACTGATGCGTCGTGTTCGACAGACCACCCGCCGGTCAGAACCGAAGAATCCGGACGCGCGAAATCTTGTGCTTCGCTTCCACTGCGCAGCGGGGGAACCTGCCCGAAGGGCTGAAGGGAGCGCTCTTGATCTGCGGCGCGAGGCACCTGCTGTCGCGAGGTGACGGGCTGCTCACCGGCGCCTCGCGTGCACTCGCCCTCGCCCCGGTCGTCCTGCCGGACGGTCCGAGGTTGCCTGCGGCCAGGGCTGACGCATCACCGACGATACCCCCTGCATTCCGGCGAAACCGTCGGGCTCCACAAGGTCATTGTGTGCTGGTCGCGCTGGCATCTCACGGTCATCCTCCTCACCAACCGCGATGATCCGTAGCCGCACCGCACGGCGGTAGCGATCGGGCGGATGTACGGAGGATAACGGGAACCGGGCCGACCTGCCGCTCGGTGCCGTGGGGCTATCCCGGCGCAGGCGTTGCGACCTACCATCGGGGCATGCGTGGCACGCTGCCATTCCCGATGGAGAACCTGCTCGATCTGATGGTGGACATGGTCTGCGTGGTCGATCCGCACGGCCGCTTCCTCTACCTCAACCGTTCGTGCGAGGCGCTGCTCGGCTGCACACCCGAGGAACTGCTCGGCCGCTACATGATCGAACTGGTCCACCCCGACGACCGCGGGCCGACGCTGCTGACCGTGTGGCGCATCATGCAGGGCAACCCGGAGATGCACTTCGAGAACCGCTACGTCCGCAAGGACGGCCGCGTGGTGCACGTGATGTGGTCTGCACGCTGGTCGGAAGAGCACCAGTTCCGCGTGGCGGTGGGGCGGGATGTGAGTGCGCTTAGGGAAGTCGGGTGATGGGCAGCGGCAGCTCGAGATCGCGCTGCAGCCGACAACGCATTGTCAACCGTGTCGCCTAGCCATGAAGTGGATGCACGCGCCGCGTTCAGATTGAGGCATCCTGCAGGTCGTCCAGGAACTCGGATGCGGGCTCCACCCCCGTCACAAGGAGATCTTCGCGAGCACGAGTGCATGCGACATAGAGGAGATTCCGTTCGGTGGCGTAGACCTCGGCAAGATCACCGTCGTCCGTTACGAGCTCGATGCGTGATTGCGAGGGAATGATCTCGTCATCGCAGGCCATTACCGCCACCGCCCGGAACTCCAGTCCCTTGGCGAGCGGCATCGTGCAGGCCGTTGCCTTTCCCGAGGTGGCCTGCATGCGATCGTCGAGCGTCACGTAGGGAAAGGCTGCCTGGCTTAGCGCTCGGCCGGCCCGCTCCAGTTCCGCCTCCGAGCGCACGATGACGCCGATCTCGTGATGCTGCATGCCGGTCGCGATGCGCTCTCTCAACCAGTGGGCGACGGCTTCCACCTCGGCGTCAGGCGAAGCGGCGCTGACGACCACGGGCTTCGGTCCGTTGAACACCGACACGGTGCCTTTCCGGACTTCAACCAGGCCATCCACGTCGGACACGGATTCGCCGAGCAGACGGTCGGCGCAGGCGCGAATCTGGTGTGAGGTGCGGTAGTTCACGACCAGCGTTCGCGACCTGCCGCGCACGTCCACACCCAGCGACTTCCACGAGAAAGGCGTCTGGAAAATGCGCTGGCCAAGGTCGCCGGCGAAGAACAGCGCGTTGGAGCGATCGCGCCCGACCGCTGACAGGAATCGCAACTGTGAGATGGAGATGTCCTGCGCCTCGTCGACAACGATGTGTTCGAACGGCGGGTGGGCGCGGTCGGCGAACAGGCGGGCCAGGCGAGTGAACACGCCCGCGAGGGAGGTGAAGCCGTCCGCAATCACGCCTGAGCGGACAGCGTCAAACACGCTCCAAAGCGTCTGGCGCTGCAACTCGGTGAGCCGGGTCTTGCGGCCAAGCCGCTTCACGTCGCGATACTCGTCCCAGGACGCGATCTGCCAGGCGTCAACCACCTGATTCCACTCATTCAGCAGGAAGGGGATGCCGAAGCGAAGCCGGTCGACCTCTGCGGCCGCTTGCGTCATGCGTGCCGTCAAGTCCTCATGCGATAGCAGACGCACGGGGCCGATCTGGGTCTCGTGCAAGTGGATGCCTGCCGCATCCAAAGCCATCACGTCGATGCGCTCCGCGAGGCGGGGCTCCGAGCTGATCAGTCGGCGCAGCTTCGCGCGCAGCGCGTTGGCGAGGCTGCCAGAGAAAGTCGTCAGCAGGACCCGTGCCTCGGGATTGGTCCGCGCCAGCCAGGCGGCTCGATGCAGGGCCACGATGGTCTTGCCTGTGCCTGCCGAGCCGGACACCCGAGCAGGGCCGGAGTAGTCGCGTTCAACGAGCTGCCGCTGTTCGGGGTGGAGGAAGATCGTCCACTTGTCCCAGGGCGACGACAGAGCGCGCTCGAGCTCCTCGACGCTGGAGACCACGCGGAAGCGGCGCTGCGCGTCGGGATGCTCGAAAGGACTGATCTCGGGGATCGCCGGCGCTGCAAGCTTGGGTTCTCCGCCGGTGGCTAGTTCCAGCAGGGCCTCAGCTGCCTCCGCAGGCAGGTGGTCCACCAGATCGAGCAAGGTGTCTTCCGTGGCCTGCTGTACGTCCCCGATCCACTCCTGAGGCACGCCGTAGCCAAGCAGAAGCTGCTCAGGTGTCGATGAGAACAACGCCGGTTTGGCGGCCGACACGGGCGCGTCGACGTACACCGGCACGCGCACCTCCTCCACGCGCTCGCGAATCTCGACGAACTGCGCCGCGCCGGTCTTCGGGTGCACGTCGAGCTTGCGTCGCTCTGCCCAGCGATAGGCGCGATCATGATGATCGACGTAACAGAGCAGCAGGCTACCGTTTGATCGATGCACGATCAGCCGGATGTCCGCGTTCACCCGCACCGACCAGAAGTTGCTGTCCCGCGCATTGTCGAGCTTGTGGAAGCTCATACCCGGGTTTGCCGGGTTGAGCTGCAGGTCGAATGCGGTGGTCTTGACGGCCTTCTGCTCGTCGCCGGTCAGTCGGGCCAGACTGTCAGTGAAGGTGTCGGCAATGCGGAAGTCCATGCCGAATTACCATTTCGCAGAAAGCGGATGGCGCGTACCTAGCATGTAGATGCCGCTATGCACATCGAGCAAGCACCAATCATCGCGCATCCTGCATAAGTCGGTCAGCAACGCATTGTTTATGTAGAGTGCGCCGGGCTCAAACGACTGAGTATCCAGCTCGTTGCCCTCAGGCGGGCGACTCAGCACCTTGGCGCCATGGAGCATCTTCAGCCCATTGAACACGGGGCCTCCTGGTGGCAGCAGAGGCTCGTGTGATCGCTGGCTTCGAGCAAGAGTGGGCTGCGCGAACAGAGCGGACATGAACATGGCGGTGGAATTCCAGCTTCCGATGTACTTGGGACGAGTAGTGGGATGCAGCACTGGACTCAGCCATCGCTGTTGCGCCATATCGAGCCTAGCCAGAGAATCGGGAAGGTCGCCTGGCAGCGTCACCTTGCCGAACAGCGCGTGCGCGCCGATCAAGGACTGTTCGATGGGGTCAGGACCTCGTTCGAGGAAGAACGAGCGAGCGACTGCCAAGTCCGGGTCATTCCAATCGGTCAAGACACCAACGACTGCTCTGGTGAACTCCAGATCTAGCTTCGCCAGGTGCCCCCAAGACAAGCCCATGGCGAAGCACACAAACCATGGATTCGCGTCGATGAAAGCGTCCAACTGGCTCTTCATCTCTTCAAAAGCCCACGCGTTGAGTCGCTGGCCACTCGCGCACAACAGGTCCAAGACCTTGCCTAGTGCGGGCCCGCCAGCTATGCCCCCGCCAAGCTTGCAGAGCTTCTCAAACTCGCGTTGGGTGTCGTTGATTGCTGATGCCATCGAGATGTTCGCTCATCCGGAAGCTACTTGCTTCATCAGGGTTGGTTGAACTCATGGCGAATGGCATCTGCCAGCTCGCGAAGTACGCCTGCATCAATCTCCGTCGCTGGAGTGAGGTTGATCGCCCTAAGCATCACCGAATGCTTGCAGAACGACCTCCCGACTACGAACTCGCACCATCGTTCGATCCGTTTCGAAAACATCATGCGATCCGGGAGCCCTGCTGCAGCCACCCATGCGTTGAATGCATCGGGGGTCAACTGCTCTGATTGAATCTCCAATGCCGCGGCTTCTTCAGCGACTGCGGCAATGTATCGGGCCGCTGGCACGACCTGCTCGAACTCCGAATCTGTCGGGAGTTCGATCGTTGGAATGCCATCTCTCCTGAGATCGCCAGCCTCTCGTCGCTTATCTCCATCCAGGAAAGCGATGGGACGCGCATTCTGGTCGCGCGCTAGCTTGCAGTAATAGGAAATGCTGCTCCCCCATCCGCAAACGAAATGGGAAGACTCGAGCAAAGCACCTATCCCAGCGAATCCCGCAATGCCCTCAGTGTCGAGCTTTCTGAGTAGCGGGCCAACGCATCGAACTTCGGTGTCGCCTTCGACAACAACGGTCACAAGCCCATACAGAAGAGAGTCAGCCGGCGTTAGTCCGAGACTAACCCTGACCCTTTGGAAGTTCTCGGCGTGTGAGAGCGCCGTCACCTTGCTGGTGCCAACGTCTCCTACAAGATGGCGCGAGAAAACGCGTACCCGCTCGGGATGTGCCGGATTCACCATCGATGGCGAGTGGGTCGCGAATATGACTTGTATTTTCGGATTCTGAGCAAGCTGCTCGAGGGTTCTCCGTAGCTGGTGCTGGGCATCAGCGTGCAGAGAGGTCTCTGGCTCATCCAGTAGCACGACTGTGTATTCATCCGGGCTGACTTCCTGCAACAGCAGAGTCATTAGCGAAAGCAATCGCCTGATGCCTGTGCCACGCAGACCAACTTCCACGTAGCCCTGCACCCCATCCAATAGGCTGACACCGATAGCCTTTCCGTCGCTGCCTACTTCGTACAATTTGAACTCGAACGGCAGATCACTCGGGAAGAACTGCTTGAGCTTGTTGTTGAGGCTTGCGCCGGCCCTATCCAGTCGTTGACTTCGTGCCGCTTGGCTAAGGTTTGTAAGTGCCGGCGGAACGAACTGGGCGCCGAACGCGAGCTTCAGAAGTTGCTCCTCTGCCGGATTCATGCTCGTCAGACTGATGCTGCTGCGAATGTCTGCTTCCGGTCGAAGCTGAGCGATCTTCGGCAGCTTCTTAATGCTTACGCTCCCGTTCGGTGCGGTCGCCTTGAGTCGCCGAACTTTCTGAACCTGATAGCCGTGGTTCTGCGAGTTTCCCTGATAGCGCACCTGAACGATGTCGCCAGGCTGGGGCGAACCAGCAACAAAGCCATCCTTGATGGAGTCAGCAGTTACCTCAAGCGTGGCAGAGATCGATACGTCGGGGTCTGTGTCCCACGTTCCTTGGTGCTTCCCGAAACGGTCCTTATGGACATCGGATTTAACAAGGCGCTGACGGGTGCACAGGATCCGAACTGCGTTGATAGCGCACGACTTGCCAGTGTCATTGGGGCCCGTGAACACGGTCACGGTTGGGTCAACGTCGATCTTCGTTGCCTCGTAGAAGCCTCCGACGTGATGAGGCGTGATTGATTTGATAATCACCCTTTCGCTCCTAGACCTTGAACACCTTCATCACCTCATCCCCCAGGTGATTGATCACCTTCACCGCGATGCGGCCGGAAGTGGGTTTGTCGAAGGGGCGGGAGGTGTCGCTGTTGAGGGTGGCCCAGGCGTCGGGGTCGATCTCGGCCTTGAGGGTGGTCTTGAGGGCCTTGTAGGGGTTGTTGGCGCCGAGGAAGTAGGCGTGGCGGACGAAGAAGGACTCTTCGTTGTAGTCGGTGTCGACGAACCAGCAGGCGATGCCGTCGGGGCCGTCGCTGCGGACTTCGCCGGTGTTGGGGTGGAAGACGTCGACGCCGTTGACCTTGACGCGTAGCTGGCCGGGTTCGCCGTCAGGGCCGGCGTCGAGTATCTCGATGTCGGGTTCGCCGAAAATGACGAAGAGGTTGCCCTTGCCGGTGTTCTTCAAGTCTTCGGCCATGTGCAGGTCGGCGTTCATGCGCGCCTTGAGCACGGGGATGCGGCCGAGTTTGGCGAACTCGCTCGCATGGGCGTCGTAGTTGAAGGCGCAGCTGATGAGTACGTCGAAGCCGGCCTCGGCGGCCTCCTTGGCGGCGTCGACGAGGTCAGGGCGGGCGACGGTGCCGAACTCGGGGCCGATAAAGATCGCGGCGCGCTTCTCGGTGTGGCCTTCGATGTAGCGCCCCTCTGCGCAGACCAGTTCGCCGGGCCAGGGCGTGAGCGCCGTGAAGTCGATCTTGTCGTCCTTGTGCGCCTGCTGCACGCCGGCGACCTTGAGCGTTTCGAGGATGATGGCGATGAAGTTGCGTTCGGCGCCGTACTCGCCCTGATCCTCGGCGGTGCCGTCGATCAGTTCGTCGTTCTCGTCTACGCCCAGCACTCGATGCGGGGACAGGCTCTCGACAGTGAAGGGGCCGGCGACGCGGACCTTCTTCTTGTCCTCATAGGGCTTGTCGTAGAGGTACTCCGAATCGGCCTTGGCGGCGATCGAGGCGTCGATCTCCTGCTGACGGGCGATGCGCTGCTGCCACCAGTCGGCATGCGCCTGCTTCGCGGCCGCCGGCCACTTGGCGTCGGCCTCGCGCGGGATTTCCCACTCCTGCCACGTCTTGATCAACGCCTTGTTCAGCGACTCGCGTAACGGCTCCAGCGTCTGCTGAAAGCGGTCCCAGATCACGTCGATCTCGGCGTTGTTGGCGATGGACTTGAGCGTGATGTGTGGAATGCGCTCGTAGACGAAGCCCTGGCGGATGTTGCCGCGAACCGGTTGGTTGCTGGGCACGCTGCGGGTAACTTCAGCTTCCTTGACCTGACCGTCGCGGCTGTCGGTGAGCAGGTAGTACGGGTAGCGCGCGCCCATGATGCGGGCGCGGGCCAACGCGAGCGCCACGCGCGAGGTGTCGATGGTGATCCAGCGGCGGCCCCATTGTTCAGCGACGTAGGCGGTGGTGCCGGAGCCGCAGGTAGGGTCTAGGACAAGGTCGCCGGGGTCGGTGGTCATCAACATACAACGTTGAATGATCCCCGGATTTGTTTGCACAACGTACGTCTTGGTGTCTGCAAAGCCACTTGTTCGAAAGTCAGCCCAGTAGTTGTTTGCCGGAAAGGCGACAAAATCCTCGAACCTTCGCCTGTAGCGAAGAGTGTTCCCGATGAATACCAACCTCTTCGCCTTTGCGAGACGACTTGCGCCGAGCGAGTTGGTTTTCCACCCTCCTTTCGCAGGGCTTACAACACGTCCTTCATAGCTAATTGGCTGTCGAGTTGTTTCTGCACCCGTT
Organism: Pseudomonadota bacterium; assembly: GCA_023441105.1. The sequence continues at coordinate 15,231 of JAEZQX010000418.1, forward strand.
TGAGACGTCATATCGCCGTGTGCTGCGACTCTCCATCCATGCGGCGGCGATAGAGTCTCTTCGAGGGTCGCCCTGCGGAAGGTCTCAGCATCCGGGGACTCTAGGAACGTGTACTGAGAGGAACCCTCTTCGCCGAGAGCCTTTATGTTATAGGGCTGCCGATACTTCAACGACTTCTTGGATCGCGCATACCACAACACATAGTCGTTCACGGAGGCCAGAACGTCGGTGCCAATAGAGGGGCTTCCTGCTCCGGTTGTTTTCGCGACCGTGATGAGTGAAGCGAAGTTGCTCTCGCCAAACACTTCATCCAAGACTGATCGAACGCAATGAACGTTCTCATCCCCAATCTGCACAAAAATCGATCCCGACTCCGTCAGCAGATCCCGCGCCACGGTCAGCCGGTCGCGCAGATAGGTCAGGTAGGAGTGGATGCCATCGCGCCAGGTGTCGCGAAATGCCTTCACCTGCTCCGGCTCGCGCGTGATGTGCTCGGCGTTGCCATCCTTCACGTCGCGGCTGGTGGTTGACCACTGGAAGTTGCTGTTGAATTTGATGCCGTAGGGCGGATCGAAGTAGATGCACTGCACCTTGCCGCGCAGGCCCTCGCGCTCGGCCAGGCTGGCCATCACCTGGAGCGAGTCGCCGAGGATCATGCGATTCGCCCAGTGCGCGTCGTGCTGGTAGAACTCGGTGCGCGCGGCCTCCGACGGCAGTCCGTTGAAGTCGGCGAACAGGTCGATCATCACGCCCTGCTGCTCGCGGGCTTCCTGCGCACGCCGCTGCTCGCTCTGCCGACGCAGGTCTTCGATCAGCACCTTGGGGTGCACCTTCTCCTGGATGTAGAGCGGCGGCGCGTGTACGACAAGGTCGGACCAGTCCTGTTCGTCCTTGCCGCGCCAAACCAGCTGCGGGTCCAGGTCCCGATTGCGGCGCTCGTAGGCCACCCGTACTGGCGACTTCTCGTCCTGCGCCAGCACCGACTGGTACTCGGCCGTGGGGATGTTCTTGCGCGTGGCGTCGTCGTGCTTGATGGCCTCGACGCTGAGCGGGGTTTTGGGTTTGGAGTTACGGGCCATCGGTGTGCTCTTGTTCGGGCGTCGCGGTGCTCTCGCCAGGTGCGGCGTCACCGGTGGGTTCCCTTGGCTTGGAGAATCCGGAATACAGACCGTCGATGTGCTCGAACAGGTCGGCGTTGATCTGCTGCCAGAGTGGGTCGAGAATGAAGTCGACGCCCTCGCGACGGGCCAGCTTGGCGGCGGGGACAAAGTCGCTGTCACCTGCGACCAGCACCAGGGTGTCAGCCTGCTTCTTGAGTGCGAGCGCGGCGATGTCGATGCCGATGCGCATGTCGACGCCTTTCTGGCGAAGGCCTAGCGACACGGCACCAGCGTCCAGCGAATCCCAGACGGTCTTGAGGTCGTTCAGTGCTCTAAGCTCGTCGACGGACAGCGTGAGCGTGGCGCCGGCAGGGGTCTCGCCTGCTGCTTCGACGTCCTGGGCACGTGTCAACACCTGAAGTGCGGTGCGATGACGCAAGAGCTTCTTGGTCAACTCTGGCTTGATGGCCCAGTCGTAGTCGCGGTTGACCTTGCCAAGGCGGAGCGCCACCTTGCGCTGACGGCGCAGGCAATCGAACAGTGCGAGGCGCTGCAGGGCAACGTCGGACTTGGCAAAGTCGATCGGTCGGTTGCTGATCGGATGGTGCGCCTTGCCGTCGTACGGGATCGCGTCGTAGTAGAAGATGCGATAGACGTGCTGGATCCAGTCGGTGTTGCCGCAGCCCGTGAGCTTCTTCACGTGATTACGGCACAGGTGCGGGATGCAGCTTGCGATCCTTTCCGGTGTGGCGCAGAACTCGGGCTTGACCAGCCGCGGTAGGCGCTTCAGCAGGAAGCCGCCATCAATGAGGATGGCGATGCGGCGCGCGCTCATGGCTCACTCCGCCACATCTGGCGGAAGCCATCTTTCTCGAGGCCCGAAAAAAGAAAGCCCCGAGGGGTCGGCCAGCGCTCAGGATGATCGAGCGGGCGTACTGCCACGGGGCGGATGTGGGCACTACGGTATCCCGTAGCCAGCCATGGGTCAACTGGGGCGTTCAGGGCGCATTGCGCACCGACCACATTGCTGCCGTCGGGAAAATGGTCCACCACGGCGCGACTTGACCGCCCGCAGGCCAGGCTGGAACCAGAAGAATCTCGCCTCATGCGGTGCCCTCCGTGACGGCCTGGATCATGCGGTCGAAGTGTTCGGCAACCTTGGCAGCGAAGTCCTCCTGCATCTCGTACACGTCAGTGAATTCGACGAAGGCCCAACGCCCGTGCGTCTTGAGGTTGTTGACGCCCGGAACCCAGTAGGTCTCCATGGTCGACTTCTTCTCCTTTGCGTCCTCCCGGCGGTAGCCCTTGACCTCGACGACGAGGAAGAGGGGATCGTCCGGGCCGCGGCCGTCATCGATCCTGACGATGAAGTCAGGAAAGTAGCGGCGGGTGACGGAGCCGAAGCGATACGGCACTTCAAGGCCGAGGTTGTGGTTCTTCACGTAGGCCAGCACCTTCGGGTGCGACTCGGCCACGCGGCAGAACTCGGCCTCCCAGTCGCTATCAAGCACGACCCAGTTCACGTGGCAGCGCGGCGGCGGACCCAACGTCTCCCAGCGATGCTCGCGCGAGGTGTTGAAGCTGACGTGGGTCGTGGAGCCGGTCGGGTTGTAGGGGTCGAGGATGGCCTTGACCGGCCGGCCCTTCTTCAGCTCTTCCTGGGTGATGGCACGGGTGATGCGCTCGCAGGCGATGTCCGCCAGCTCCTGGTACATGAGCTGGCCGGGGAAGGTGCCGCCCTTGCAGACGAGGCAGGTGTCCAGCCATTCCTTGGTGATGCGCTTGAGCTGGCCGAACAGGTGCAGCTTCGGCTGCTCTCCTTGATCGCGCCACTTCGTGTAGAGCAGGCGCTGGGTGAGATGGAAGAGCAGGGTCGAGGGGCGCAAGTCGCCGAGGTGCTTGAGATCCAGCTCAGCACCCTCGCCAATGATTCCGGCAGTGTGTGTCCTAGATGGACCGACGAGGTCGGGCGTCAGCTCCAGCACGGAATCGTCGTTGAAAGTTGCCGTGAGTCGCTCTTCGGGCAGTTCGACGCGGTAGCCCTGGACGCGCGGGAAGCGGATCTCGAGATGGTCCCGGTCGGGGCGAATGGCCTTGACGTGCACCGTCTCGCGCGGCGGCTGCGGCGGCGCCACCACGGGTTTGGCGGTGAAGTCGAACGGGATGCCGAGCACATCGGCGTACTCGACGTTGAACAGGCCTTCCTCGTTGGTCTCGTAGGACTGCCGGCGCAGGGCGCGGCCAATCACCTGCTCGCACAGGAGCTGGGTGCCGAAGGCGCGCACACCCAGCACATGGGTGACGGTGTTGGCGTCCCAACCTTCGGTGAGCATGGACACCGAGACGACGCAGCGGATGGACTCGCCGAGCCGGCCTTCCTTGCCGACGGTGTTCATTACCTCGCGCAGGAGGTCCTGGTCGGTGATGTTGTCGGCGGCGCGGATGTCCTTCTCGCGCTCGATGATCTCGCGGCGGAAGCGTTCGATCTCGTCGGCGGCCATGCTGCGGAAGTTCGCGTCCAGCGCCTCGCCGGATTCGAGCTGCTCGCTGTCGATCAGCAGGGTGCGTGGTCGCGGGATCGGGTTGCCGTGCTCGTCGAAGTTCTGGAACAGCGGCAGGCGGCCGTTCTGCAGCGTGGTCGAACCATCGTCATTCTCCTGGTGGAAACCCGAGATATAGTCGTAGACGAGCTTCGAGGTGGATGTGTTGTTGCAGACCACGATGAAGCAGGGCGGCACGCGGATCCTTGCCTTCTCCCACAGATCGAAGGTCTTGGCGTAGTGGCCGTAGAGTGCCTCCAATGCCGTCTGCAGTTCGACCGGGATGCTGAGCGGGTCCAGCTGCTTGGCCTTGCCTCGGCCCTTCTTGGGCATCTTGGGGCCGATGTGCTTCCACAGCTCGCGGAACTTCGGCATCTCGGTGCCGGGGATGTTGTCGGCCACCGGCACGCGCGGCAGCTTGACGATGCCGCACTCGATCGCGTCCATCAGCGAGAAGTCGCTCATGGTCCACGGGAATAGGGTGCCTTCCGCATAGCCACTGCCGCGCAGGAAAAAGGGCGTGGCGGAGAGATCGAGCACGCGCGACAGGCCGAGCTTGCGGTTCACGGCTTCGAGGCCGGAGATCCACAGCCGCGCGGCTTCGTTGTTTTCCTCGGCTTCGCGCTTCTCGTCGCCTTTGAGGTCGCCCTCGTCGAGGGCGGTCGGCTTCTCGCGGTAGCAGTGATGCGCCTCGTCGTTGATCGCCAGGATGTTCTTCATGCCCATCAGTTCGGGCATGACGCGCTGGAGCATTTGGCCTTCGGTCTCCTGGGTGTTCAGCTCCTCGCCACCACGACCCTGGAGCAGCAGCCGGCCGCCCTTGGACAGCTCCATGCGCTCGCGCAACTTGAAGGCGTGGTAGTTGGTGATGACGATCTTGGCGCGCTCGACCTCGCCGAGCATGTCGGTGGGGACAAGCTCGCGGTTGGCGTAGTAGCTGTCGGGGTCGCTCGGCTGCAGGACGCGGAGGCGGTCCTTGATGGTCAGGCCGGGGGCGACGATCAGGAATCCGCGGCTGAACTTCTTGCTGCCAGGGTGGCGCACGGCGTTGACCGTCTGCCAGGCAATGAGCATCGCCATGACGGTGGTCTTGCCGGCGCCGGTTGCCAGCTTCAGCGCCAGTCGCATCAGCTCGGGATTGGCGTCGGCGTTGGCCTGCTTCAGATGTTCGAGGAAGCGTTGCCCCGACTTCCCCAGTTCAGGCGCAACTTCGGTCAGCCAGATTGCCGTTTCGACAGCCTCCACCTGGCAGAAGAAGGGGCGAATGCTGGAGAAGGGATGGCTGCGCCAGTGATTGAGCAGCCGGGCTGTCTCGGCCGTGACCCGCCATTGCGACTGAGGCAGGCGCCGCCAGGCATCGACCTCCTGCCGTACGCCATTGATGACTGCGGTGTGGCTGTACTGCTGGTCCGCCGTGGACAGGCCCTTTCCCTCGTCGAACACCAGGGCTGCCTGGTCGCCGGCGCTACCCCTGCGTTTGCGCGGCTTGGGGATGGGAGTGATGAAGTCGGCCGGGCGGCGGCTTGCGAGCACCTTCTGTGTAGGTTGTCCGGCCTCGTCCAGCTCCCAATGGTGGGCCGGGTACTCGTATGGTGAATTGAGGATCGGCTGATCGAAAAACGCGTTGCCCATGTCCCTTCCATCGACGCGGCGCGGCAGTCGTGATGGGTAAGGATGAGCCAGCTGCAGCCTTACCCGGTCACGCCGCGACGCCTTCCTGCCCCTGCCAGGTCGACGTTCGATGTCCCTGGCCCCCCACAGGCACTCCGGCCTGAACTCATGCCGCAATGCGTGAGCGCGGCTTGCCGCACATAGTATTCCGCATTGCCCGCGCATGCGGCACGTCTGCGGGAATTCTTCGTGTTCAGACGATCCAGCGATGCATCGGCGCCAGGCCGGCACGCGGCGCATGTCGTGCGGCCACAAAAAAAGGCCCGGAGATCATCCGGGCCCTTCGATTGGTGGAGGCGGCGGGAATCGAACCCGCGTCCGAAGGCGCTCCGCGCCCGGCGCTACATGCTTAGCTCACCGTTTGGATCTCGTCCGGCGGCAACACGGTGTGCGAAGCGCACCGCTGGACCAGCCTCTTGGTTCTAGCCCTGGCCGAAAGGCGCCGGCTTCAGGCGATCCTGTGATGATGACCCTACATCCGCGAGCACAGGCACAAGCGGGTTCGGGGCTAGGCCTTAAGCGGCCAGAGCGTAGACGTCGTCGTTCGCGTCTAGTTTTTTGCCATCGGATTAACGAGGAAGATGACGCCCTCGGCATGCTCCCAGCTACTTCGCGTCCCCCGTCGAAACCAGGTCGCCCCCGGGGACGACATGATGGTGGGGGGCGGCGGCGGGGAAATCAAGCGGGGCGTGGAGGGCCTGGTACCTCCGGCGCGATCGACGCCATCCCCACCCAAGCCTCCCCTTGAAGTGAAAGGCGCTCGATGCGCCGGCTCCGGGCTGAACGTCCTCCGCTCCACTGTTACGATCGCGGGTTCCCGCGCCGCGCCACGCGGCGGTGCGTCCTCCGCCCGCTCCCGAATCCCCAATCCCGGCTCCTCTCACCATGGGCAACATCGTCTGGCTCGCGTCCTATCCGAAGTCCGGCAACACCTGGCTGCGGGCGTTTCTCGCCAATCTGGTTGCGGACCGCAGCACGCCGGTGCCGCTGGACGAACTGGCGCGGTATGCCGATGACGAGGCGAGCCCGGAGCGCTACACCGCGCTTGCAGGGCGTGCGAGCGAAACGCTGGCGCTGGAGGAGATCGCGGCGCTTCGACCGCAGGTGCATGCGCAGATCGCGCAGGACGCGCGCGGCACCCGCTTCGTCAAGACGCACAACATGGCCGGCTCCTTCGATGGCCATGCGTTGCACAACCCGGCCGTGACGGCGGGCGCGATCTACGTAGTGCGCAATCCGCTCGATGTCGCGGTGAGCATGACGCACCACTTCGGGCTTTCGCTCGACGAGGCGATCGAGCGGCTGGGAGACGCCAACGTCGCGACCGCCAACGATGCGCTGTTTGTCACGCAGATCCTCGGCTCCTGGTCGCTGCACGTGAAGGGCTGGGCGGACCTCGCCAGCGAGCGCGTGCTGGTGCTGCGCTACGAGGACCTGCTGGCGCGGCCGGGCAAGCAGTTCGCGAAGGTCGCGCGGCTGGTTGGCCTCGGCACCGATCGCGCGCGCATCGAGCGCGCGGTCGCCCGTGCGGGCTTCGGCGAGCTGGCGGCGCAGGAGCGCAGGCACGGCTTTCGGGAGGCATCCGGCAACGCCGCCCGGTTCTTCCGCCGCGGCCGCGCGAACGAATGGCGCGAGGTGCTGAGCCGCGAGCAGGTCGCTCACGTGGTGGCGGCGCACCGCGAGCAGATGGCGCGCTTCGGCTACGTGCCGGCAGGCCAGTAGCTCGACCGGCCAGCGACGGGGCGGCTGGCGCCGGCGGCAGCGCGGGCGCGCGCTGGATCCTGAATCCCTCCCCGCCGGCGGTCGAAGGTTGCTTGCGGGCTCGCCACGCGGCGGGTAGTGTCGCGGCGCACCCTCCCGCAGCGAAAGGACGAAGCGCAATGCTCTGGCAGAAATCGCGGCGCAGCAGCAACGTGGTGCGGGACACCGGTGGCGGCGGCATGCGCTTCGGTGGCGGGCGCGGGCTTGGCCTCGGCGGCATCGTGGTCGTGGTGATCGTCGGCTTGCTGTTCGGCAAGAACCCGGGCGAGATCCTGCAGCTGCTCGGCGACATGGGGGGCGGCGCGCCCACGACGCAGCAGACGGTGCCGGCCGGCGGGGACGAGCAGACCGAGTTCGTGCGCGCGATCCTGGGCAGCACCGAGGACGTCTGGGGCCAGGTGTTCAGCAGCGGCGGCCAGAGCTACCAGCCGCCGCGCCTGGTGCTGTTCCAGGGCGGCGTGCAGTCGGCCTGCGGCGCGGCCTCGTCCGCAATGGGGCCGTTCTACTGCCCGGGCGACCAGCAGGTCTATCTCGACCTCGGCTTCTTCCACGAGATGCAGCAGCAGTTCCAGGCCGCGGGTGATTTCGCGCGCGCCTACGTGATTGCGCACGAGGTCGGCCACCACGTGCAGAACCTGCTCGGCGTCATGCAGCAGGTGCAGGCCGCCGCGCAGCGCGGCACGCCGATGCAGGGCGCCGAAGGCCTTTCCGTGCGGCAGGAACTGCAGGCGGACTGTTTCGCGGGCGTGTGGGCCAACCATGCACAGGCGCAGCTCAACTGGCTCGAGCCCGGTGACATCGAGGAAGCCCTCAATGCAGCGAGCCGCATCGGCGACGACACGCTGCAGAAGCAGTCGCGCGGCTACGTCGTGCCCGATTCCTTCACCCACGGCACATCGGCCGAGCGCGTGCGCTGGTTCCGCACCGGCTTCAGCGCCGGCAACCTGCAGGCCTGCGACACGTTCGGCGCCGCGTCGCTCTAGACGCAGGCACCGCGACCGGCCACCCCCGGGTCGCGCTTGCAGCGCTCCTACAACGGCCCCCGCATTTCGTAGGAGCGGCGCAGCGGCGACCGGAACGCGCATGCGACGAACGAACCGGTTGGCGCCGCGACCGGCCACCCCGCGGTCGCGCTTGCAGCGCTC
>JAEZQX010000461.1 GCA_023441105.1 Pseudomonadota bacterium
TCCACTTCCTGGGCGCCCCGGCCCGGCGCGCCATGGTGGACACCACGGCCGGCGGACACTCCGCCGCCGCCGGCGACGCCGCCTATTCCGCCGGCGCCGCCGCCGCTCGCGCGGCAGCGGGCAGCCGCTGCCGCAGCCCCATGGTCACCCCGGTGAAGACGATCAGGCCGATGCCCAGCAGCGCCATCGGGCCCGGGAAATTGCCGAACACCAGCCAGCCGAGCAGCAGCGCGGCGACGATCTGCAGGTACGCGAAAGGCGCCAGCACTACCGGCGGCGCATAGTCGAAGGCGCGGATGATCAGGTAGTGGCTGGTGGCCCCGACTGCGCCGACCGCGACGAACAGCAGCGCGTCGCCCGGCGAGCGCGGCCAGGTCCAGAAGAACAGCATCGGCACCGTCAGCAGCAGCACGCTCACCAGCGCGCCGATGAACAGCGACGTGGCGCCATCGTCGACGCCGGCCAGGCGGCTGGTCAGCAGCTGGTAGATCGCCGCGAAGACCGCGGTGCCGAGCGGCAGCAGCGCCGCCCAGGTGAAGGCCGAGCTGCCCGGCTGGATCACCAGCAGCACGCCGAAGAAGCTCGCCGCCAACGCGGCCCAGGTGCCCGACGGCGCCTTCTGCCGGTAGACGTAGACCGCGCCCAGCGTCACCAGCATCGGCGTCACGAAGCTCACGGCCGAGGCGTCGGCGAGACGCAGGTACGGCAGCGCGCTCACGAACAGCACCGACGACAGCCCGAGGGCCAGGCCGCGCACCAGCTGCACGCCCGGGCGACGGGTCCTGACCAGACGCCGGCCATAGACCGGGCCGAGGAACACCAGCATGATCAGCACGTTGAAGAAGAACCGCGCCCAGACGACCAGCGGCACCGGATAGCGCTCGGCGAGGTACTTGGCGCCGGCATCCATCACGCCGAAGAGCGTGACGGCGCAGACCATCAGCAGCACGCCGCGCAATGGGTGGCGATGTCCTGCCGGCGTGACGAACGCGGCGACCTTCAAGACCGCGACTTCACGAGAGACATCGCAGGGGTTTCACGCCGTCCGCAACAGGCAGGTTGAAGGGAAGTTGCTGGGGGGACCGGCTCGACGCGCTCAGCCGGGGAAGACACCGGTGGACAGGTAGCGATCGCCGCGATCACAGACCACGAACACGATGGTGGCCGGCGCCAGCGCCGGATCCGCCGCCATCCGCTCGCGATGCTCCTCCGCCACCCGCAGCGCGATGAGGCAGGCGCCGGCGGCCGAGATGCCGCAGAAGATGCCTTCCCTGGCCGACATCTGCCGCGCCATTTCCTCGGCATCCTGCTGGCTGACGTACTCCAGCCGGTCGACTTTCGCATGACGATAGATGGCCGGCAGGTATTCCGGCGGCCACTTGCGGATGCCGGCGATGGAGGAACCCTCTTCCGGCTGCGCCCCCACGATCTGCACCTGCGGATTGCGCTCCTTCAGGTAGCGCGAGACGCCGGTGATGGTGCCGGTGGTACCCATGGCGGACACGAAGTGGGTGATGGTGCCCTGCGTCTGACGCCACAGTTCCGGGCCGGTACCCTCGTAGTGCGACGCCCAGTTGTCGTCGTTGCCGAACTGGTCCAGCACCCGTCCCTTGCCCTCGGCCTGCATCCGGTCGGCGAGATCGCGGGCGCCTTCGATTCCCTGCTCCTTGGTCACCAGCAACAGCTCCGCGCCGTATGCCTTCATGGCCTGCCGCCGCTCCAGCGACTGGTTCTCCGGCATCACCAGGATCATCCGGTAGCCCCGGATGGCAGCCGCCATGGCCAGCGCGATGCCGGTGTTGCCCGACGTCGCCTCGATCAGCGTATCGCCGGGCTTGACGTCGCCGCGCGCCTCGGCGCGCGAGATCATCGACAGCGCCGGCCGGTCCTTGACCGAACCCGCCGGGTTGTTGCCTTCGAGCTTGCCGAGGATGCGGATGCCGGCCTTGCGCAGACCGCTGGGGGGGATCCGGACCAGCTCCACCAGCGGCGTATTGCCGATGGTGTCTTCAATCGTGGGGTATTCGATCATCGATTCGCGAACATCAATGCGCCGTCGGCTTCTCGTCCGGAAGAGTGGTGACGCCAGGTTGGTCGAGCTCGAGGATGGCCTTGCGCAGCACGTCGACGGTGGCGGCGCGGGTGAAGCTCTTGCGCCAAGCCAGCACGACCCGACGCGTCGGCGCGACCGGATGGAACGGCACGTAGGTCAGCAGCCCGTCGCTGTGGCTCTCCGGCGGCGCGGGCGCATGAGCCGCCGAGGCTGCCGATGCCGCGCCCTGCGCCGGGGGGGAAGCGCGGCTTGCACCCGGTGCGCCCTGGGCATCCGCGCCGGCGCCGACGGTGGCCAACTCGACAGCGGCTGCCGGCGCGCCAGCCGCCTGCAGGCTGGCCGCCGTGGCAGCTTGGGAACGGTTGGCGGCCACGCCTGCTGCGGCGTTGCCCATGATCGCCTCGCGCACCTGGGGCGGCATCGCCGTCCACGGCAGCACGGTGATGCCGATGCCCGAGGCGACCATGTGCCGGATGGTCTCGAGCGACGATCCTTCGAAGGTCTTCTGGATGCCGGCACTGGCCTGGGAATAACGCGACAGCTCCGGGCAGACCTCGAGAACCTGGTCGCGGAAGCAGTGGCCGGTGCCGAGCAGCAGCATCGTCTCTTCCTTCAGCTCCGCGGACTTCACATGCTTGCGCTTCGCCCACGGGTGGCCGTTGGGCACCGCCACCACGAACGGCTCGTCGTACACCGCCTGGGTGACGAAGCCCTGGTTCGGAAATGGCTCGGCCAGGATGGCGACGTCGATGTCGCCGAGCCGCAGCGCCTCGAGCAGCTTGATGGTGAGTCCTTCCTGCAGCAGGAGCGGCATCTTCGGCGCGTCCTTGATCATGCGCGGCACCAGCGCCGGCAGCAGGTAGGGGCTGATGGTGTAGATCACGCCGACGCGCAGCGGTCCGGCCAGCGGATCCTTGCCCTGCTTGGCGATCTCCTTGATGGCCGACGACTCCTCCAGCACCCGTTGCGCCTGCTCGACGATCTGCGCCCCGATGGGAGTGATGCTGACCTCGGTGCTGCCGCGCTCGAACAGTTGCACGCCCAGCTCGTCCTCGAGCTTCTTGATGGCGACCGACAAGGTGGGCTGGCTCACGAAACATGCCTCCGCGGCGCGACCGAAATGCCGCTCGCGGGCAACCGCCACGATGTACTTGAGCTCGGTGAGGGTCATAGACGGATTCTATCAAGAATCCGGCTTCGGCCGGCGTATTCCTGACGGGAATTTTCCTTGTCAGGCGCGCAAGAAAACCTCGCGGCTGCCCAGCCAGCGCAGCAGGTGCGCAGCCACCTCCTCCGGGTACGCCGCCAGCATCAGCCTGGCTGCCGCCTGCGCCGCCTCCACCAGGTCCGCATCCCGCTCGAGGTCCGCGAAGCGCAGCAGCATCGCTCCCGACTGGCGGGCGCCGAGGAACTCGCCCGGCCCGCGCAAGGCGAGATCGCGTCGCGCGATCTCGAACCCGTCGCTGCTCTGGTACATGGTGGTGAGCCGCTCCCGGGCCACCGGCCCGGCGGGATGACGATAGAGCAGGACGCAGACGCTCTGGTGGGCCCCCCGGCCGACGCGGCCGCGCAACTGATGCAGCTGCGACAGGCCGAAACGTTCGGCATGCTCGATGACCATCAGGCTCGCATTCGGCACGTCGACCCCGACCTCGATCACCGTGGTGGCCACCAGCACGTCGATCGCGCCTTGCTTGAAGGCGGCCATGGTGGCGGATTTGTCGTCGGCCGGCAGCCGTCCATGGACCAGCCCGACGCGCAGGCCGGCAAGCTCCTGGGTCAGCCGCTCGAAGGTCTGCAGCGCGTTCTCGAGGTCGAGCGCCTCCGATTCCTCGATCAGCGGACACACCCAGTACACCTGGCGACCCTCGTGCACCGCATGGCGGACACGATCGATGACCTCGTCGCGGCGCCGATCGGAGATCAGCTTGGTGGTCACCGGCTTTCGCCCCGGCGGCAGCTGGTCGATCACCGACACGTCGAGGTCGGCGTAGAAGGTCATCGCGAGCGTGCGCGGGATGGGCGTCGCGCTCATCATCAGCTGGTGCGGCAGCAGTCCGCCGCCGCGCTGGCGCAATGCCAGACGCGGGGCGACGCCGAAGCGATGCTGCTCGTCGACGATGGCCAGGGCCATCCGGTCGAAGACCACCGACTCCTCGATCAGCGCATGGGTGCCGATCAGCAGATCGATCTCGCCCGCCGCCACCGCCTGGCGGATCTTCTTCTTCGCGCCGGGCGCGACCGAGCCGGCAAGCCAACCCACCCGCACGCCCTGCGCATCCAGCCACGGCACCAGCTTGTCGCGATGCTGCTGCGCCAGGATCTCGGTCGGTGCCATCAACGCCGCCTGGTGGCCCGAGCCGATCGCCTGCATCGCCGCCAGGGCCGCGATCACCGTCTTGCCGCTGCCGACGTCGCCTTGCAGCAGCCGGTTCATCGGGCGCGTGCCCGCCAGGTCGGCGCTGATCTCCTGCCAGACGCGCTGCTGGGCCGGCGTCAGGCGAAACGGCAGTGCCGCCAGCAGTGCGTCGCAACGCGCCACCTGCGCCAGCGCGATCCCGCTGCGGCTGGCGCGGACCGCGCGCGCCTGCCGCAGCGACAGCTGCTGCGCCAGCAGCTCCTCGAGGATGATCCGCCGGCTGGCCGGCGTGCGCCGCGCCAGCAGGTCGGCGGGTTCGGCAGACGCGGACGGACAGTGGACCTCGCGCAGGGCCGCCATGATGGGCGGCAGGTCGGCCGCGCCGATCGACTGCAGCACCTCGGCCGGGATCGTGTCCCGCCACTGCGCCTGCCCCAGCTCAGCCAGGATCGCCTTGCGCAACTGGTGCTGCGGGATGCTGCTGCTGCTCGGATAGACCGGCGTCAGCCGCTCGGGCAGTGGCGTATCCGGCGCGACCAGGCGGTAGCGCGGATGGACCATCTCATGGCCGAACAGCCCTGCCCGCACCTCGCCGAAGGCCCGCACCAGCCGGCCGCGCGCCAGCTGCGTCACCTGCGACGGATAGAATTTGAGGAAACGCAGGTTGAGCTCGCCGCCGGCGTCGCGCAGGCGCACGACCAGCGAGCGGCGGCCGCGGCCGTGATGCTCGCTGTCGACGATCTCGCCCTGGACCTGCGCCGTCATGCCGTCGGCGAGCCTGGCGATCGGCGTCAGGCAGGTTTCGTCCTCGTAGCGCAGCGGCAGGTGCAGCAGCAGGTCGTCGCCGCTGCGCAGCCCGAGCTTGTGGAAGCGCTTGTCGAGTGCGTCCAGCGGGTCACTCGAGCACGACGGTGGCTTCGATCTCGAACAGCGCGCCACGCGGCAAGGCCGCCACCCCGACCGTCGACCGCGCCGGGTACGGCGGCTGGAAGTAGGCCTGCATGATCTCGTTGGCGCGCGGAAAATTGTCGAGGTCGGTGAGGAAGAGGGTCAGCCGCACGCATTGCCGCAGGCTGCCGCCGGCCGCTTCGACCACCGCCTTCATGTTCCGGATGGCGCGATGCACCTGCGCGTCGAAGTCCCCTTCCACCATCTGCCCGGTCTGTGGATCGAGCGCGATCTGCCCGGAGAGGTAGAGCGTGTTGCCGACCTGGACCGCCTGCGAATAGGGACCGATGGCGGCCGGGGCGGCCTTGGTGGAGATGATGGTCGGCATGGCGCGGATCCTCGGCAGTCGCCCGTGGCGAGAGGGTGTTGATTCTAGCGATTTCATCCGCATCTCGAGAGGCTGTGCCATCCCTGCCGCTCCGGCCCACCACGTTGGCTCGACCGCTGCTCTACCATTAGCCGATGTCCACGGTCGGCGTGTTCATCCTGCTGCTGGTCGTCTTCCTCGTGCTGCACGGCTGGTACGCACGACCCGCGGCCCGCGCCCGCCGCAAGCAGGCGGCGGCAGCCCGCGGGGACCGGGGCTCTTCCAGCG
>JAEZQX010000504.1 GCA_023441105.1 Pseudomonadota bacterium
CCCCCCGCCCGGCCGCCACGGCATGATCGCCGCTTACTGCAGGAGCAGCACCACCGCCTGCGCTTCGATGCCTTCCGCCCGTCCCAGGTAGCCCAGCCGCTCGTTGGTCTTCGCCTTCAGGTTGACCTGCGCCGCATCGCAGGCCAGTGCCTGCGCAATCCTGGCGATCATCGCCGGCAGGTGCCTGGCCAGCTTCGGCTCCTGGGCCACGATCGTGGCGTCGATGTTGCCGATCCGGTAGCCGCGCCCGGCCGCGCGCCGCATGGCTTCCTGCAGCAGCAGCGCGCTGTCGGCGCCGCTGAAAGCCGGATCCGTGTCCGGGAACATCTGGCCGATGTCGCCAAGGCCGGCCGCGCCGAGGATGGCGTCGGTGATGGCGTGCAGCAGCACGTCGGCATCGGAATGGCCCAGCAGGCCGCTGTGATGGTCGATGCGCACGCCACCGATGATCAACGCGCGGCCGGGCACCAGCGCGTGCACGTCGTAGCCCTGGCCGATCCTCATGCTTCCGCTTCCCGGCCCATCATGACGCGAAGCATGATGAGGTCCTCGATGGTGGTGATCTTGAGGTTGCGCCGCGAGCCGTTGACCATCAGCGGCCTGCCTCCCTCGGCCTCGATCGCGCCGGCTTCGTCGGTCACCGTGGGATGGGCCAGCAGCGCGCGGCGCAAGGCGCCGGCGCGAAACACCTGCGGCGTCTGGGCGAGCCACAGCCGGCTGCGGTCGACCGTGCCGCCGCTGCGGTATTCCGCCGACGCTTCGAGCGACGACACCGGGTCCACCCGCTTGACCGTGTCGGCCATCGGCACGCACAGCAGCGCGCCGCAACTCTCATGCTCGAGCCTCGCGCTCAGCCGCAGCAGGCTGTCCGCGTCGATGCCCGGCCGCGCCGCATCGTGCACGTAGACCCAGTCGTGCTGGTCGATCACGCCGCGATGGGCGAGATAGGTCAGGCCATTGAGCACGGTGTCGCGTCGCGATTCGCCGCCGCGTGCTATCAGCTCGACCCGCGGCGTCCGCAGTCCCTCCAGGCGCGGGGCGATCTCGTCGCCCGGCTGGACCACGACGCCGATGTGATCCAACCATTCCTGCGCCTGGAACCTCGCGACCGTGCATTCGAGCACCGTGCGCCCGCACAGCTCGAGGTACTGCTTGGGCACGCGCGCGCCCATCCGCGCGCCGCTGCCGGCCGCGGGGATGAGCACGACGTGCCGCGGCGCGCCGCCCTGCGGGCCACCGTCGCGAGCCCGGCTCGCGAAGGCTGCATCAGAGGCTTGCGTCACGTCGGTTCATCCCTATCTTCATGATTGCGGCTCGTCGCTGGTCACTACGTCGTGTCGCTAGAATCACGGCTAGCTGTCATCTACTGGAATATCTTGGCCACTGCCCGCGCGCGACGCCTGCCTGCCTTCCACGGCTCCTCGGATGCCCTGCAACTGGCCCGCCTGGCCGAGCCGGGCGACAAACCGGTGCACGTGATTGTATGCGCGCACACCAACGACTGCGCCCGGTTGATCGCGGAGATCGGCTACTTCGCGCCGTCGCTGAAGGTGCTCGGGCTGCCGGACTGGGAGATCCTGCCGTACGATCACCTGTCGCCGCACCAGGACCTGATCTCGGAGCGGCTGTCGGCACTGCATGCACTGTCGAGCCGCAAGGTCGACGTGCTGGTGGTGGCCGCCACCACCGCGGCCCATCGGCTTGCCCCGCCGTCGTTTCTCGCCGCCCGCACCTTCGATTTCGCCAAGGGCCAATCGCTCGACGAGCAAGGCCTGCGTTCGCAGCTGACCCTGGCCGGCTACGAGCATGTGTCGCAGGTGCTGCGTCCCGGCGAATACAGCGTGCGCGGCGGGCTGATCGACCTCTTTCCGATGGGCTCGGAGCTGCCCTACCGGATCGACCTGTTCGGCGACCAGATCGACACCCTGCGCACCTTCGACCCGGACACCCAGCGCAGCCTCTATCCGGTCGATTCGGTGCGGCTGCTGCCCGGCCGGGAATTCCCGCTCGACGAGGCTTCGCGCACCGCCTTTCGCGGTCGCTGGCGCGAGCGCTTCGAGGGAGATCCGTCCAAGGCGACGGTCTATCGCGACATCGGCAACGGCATCGCCGGCAACGGCATCGAGTTCTACCTGCCGCTGTTCTTCGACGGGATGGCGACGTTGTTCGACTACCTGCCGCAGGATGCGGTGGTGGTCGTGCACGGACCGGTTCAGGAGGCACTGCTCGCCTTTCGCGACGACGCCGAGCAGCGCTATCGCTTCATCGGCAACGACGCCGAGCGTCCGGCGCTCAAGCCGCAGGAGATCTTCCTCGCTGCCGAGGAATTCTTCGTGCGCACGCAGCCGTTCGCCAGGCTCAGCATCGCCTCGGCGGACAGCAAGGCGCCCGCGGGCGATGCGGCGGATGATTCGCGCCTTGCCGCGAGCGACGCCGCGGCGATTCCGCCGGTTGCCATCAATCGCCGGCTGACGGATCCGCTGGCGCTGCTCAAGGAGGTGCTGGCCGCGCCCTCGCCAGTGCCAGGCGCTGTCGAGCGGCGCGCCATCCTCGCCGAATCGCCCGGTCGGCGCGAGACGCTCGCCGAGCTGTTCGCCGAGCACGGGCTGCGCCTGCCGGGCTTCGAGCGCTGGGGCGACTTCGCCGCCAGCGACGAGCCGGTCATGCTCGGCATCGGCCCGGTGTTGCGCGGCTTCCGCCGCAGCGCCGGCGACCTGATGGTGATCACCGAAAGCGAGCTGTTCCCGGGCTTCGTGCGCCAGGCCGCGCGCAGCCGCAGCGGCGCGCAGGCGACCCAGGTCGACAGCCTGATCCGTGACCTCTCCGAGCTCAAGCCCGGTGATCCGGTGGTGCATGCCCAGCACGGCATCGGCCGCTACCAGGGACTGGTCAACCTGGACCTCGGCGAAGGGATGACCGAATTCCTGCACCTGGCTTATGCGGGCGACGCCACCCTCTACGTGCCGGTATCGCAGCTGCACCTGATCGGCCGCTATTCCGGGGCCGCGCCGGAGAGCGCGCCGCTGCATTCGCTCGGCTCGGGCCAGTGGGACAAGGCGCGCCGCAAGGCGGCCGAGAAGGCGCGCGACACCGCCGCCGAGCTGCTCGACCTGTATGCCCGGCGGGCGGCGCGCGAGGGCCATCCGTTCCGCTTCCACGCCGCGGACTACGAGGCCTTCGTCGAAGGCTTCGGCTTCGAGGAGACGCCCGACCAGATCGCCGCCATCCACGCGGTGGTGCAGGACCTGGTGGCCGCGCGGCCGATGGACCGGCTGGTGTGCGGCGACGTCGGCTTCGGCAAGACGGAGGTGGCGTTGCGGGCGGCCTTCATCGCCGCGGCCGGAGGCCGCCAGGTCGCCGTGCTGACGCCCACGACCCTGCTCGCCGAGCAGCACTTCCAGACCTTCAGCGATCGCTTCGCCAACTGGCCGCTCAGGCTGGCGGAGTTGTCGCGCTTCAAGAGCGGCAAGGAAACCAAGGCCGCGATCGCCGGCCTCGCGGCCGGCACGGTGGACGTAGTCATCGGCACGCACAAGCTGCTCTCCCAGGAGGTGAAGTTCAAGAACCTCGGGCTGGTGATCATCGACGAGGAGCACCGTTTCGGCGTGCGCCAGAAGGAGCGGCTCAAGGCCCTGCGCGCCGAGATCGACGTGCTGACGCTCACCGCCACGCCGATACCGCGGACCCTCGCCATGAGCCTCGAGGGCATCCGCGACTTCTCGGTGATCGCTACCGCGCCGCAGAAGCGGCTGGCGATCAAGACCTTCGTGCGCAAGGAAGTCAGCGGCACCATCCGCGAGGCATTGCTGCGCGAGCTCAAGCGCGGCGGCCAGGTCTACTTCCTGCACAACGAGGTGAGCACCATCGAGAACCGGCGCCGCGAGCTGGCCGAGCTGGTGCCGGAAGCGCAGATCCGCATCGCCCACGGGCAGATGCCGGAGCGCGAGCTCGAGCACGTGATGCGGGACTTCCACCAGCAGCGCTTCAACATCCTGCTGTGCACCACCATCATCGAGACCGGCATCGACGTGCCCACCGCCAACACCATCGTGATCCACCGGGCGGATCGGTTCGGCCTCGCGCAGCTTCACCAGCTGCGCGGCCGCGTCGGTCGCTCGCATCACCAGGCCTATGCCTACCTGCTGATACCGGACGAGGAAGCGATCACCCGTGATGCCACCAAGCGCCTCGAGGCCATCCAGATGATGGAGGAGCTCGGCTCGGGCTTCTTCCTGTCGATGCACGACCTCGAGATCCGCGGCGCCGGCGAGGTGCTGGGCGAGACGCAATCGGGCGAGATGCAGGAAGTCGGCTTCGCGCTCTATACCGAGATGCTGCAGGCGGCGGTCAAGGCACTCAAGGCAGGCAAGGAGCCGGACCTCGCGGCGACGCTGGCGCGCATTCCCGAGATCAACCTGCATGCGCCGGCGCTGCTGCCCGCCGATTACTGCGAGGATGTGCACGAGCGGCTGATGCTCTACAAGCGGCTGGCCAACTGCAGCGACGGCGACCAGGTGAGCCTGCTGCGCGAGGAGCTGGTCGACCGCTTCGGCAAGCTGCCGGAGCCGGCCTTGACGCTCATCGATCTGCACCGTCTGCGGCTGCTCGCGCAGGCGATCGGCCTCGCCAAGGTGGATGCCACGCCGGAGGCCATCACCTTGCAGTTCGATGCCCAGCCGATCACCTCGCCCGCGGTCATCCTGAAGTTCGCGCAGTCGCGGCGCGATACCACCTTCGCCGGCCAGGACCGCCTGCGCATCAAGCTGGCGACCGCGGACGTCGCGACGCGCGCCCGCAAGCTGCGCGAGATCCTGATGGCGCTGCAGCCGGCCGTCGGACAGATGTCGGAGCGCCTGGTCACCGAGCGCGGCTGACGCCGCGCCCGCTTGCCTCGACCATCCTTCCAAACGCCCTGCCACCCCGCCCTTGAACAATCCGTCCTCCCCGTCCCGCCATCGGCTGGTGGTGCAGCATCCGGCCCTGAGC
>JAEZQX010000038.1 GCA_023441105.1 Pseudomonadota bacterium
TCCTCCAGGCGGACCTGCCACATGAAGTTGCCGCCGAAGCGGGCGAGGTTGCCGCCTTCCTCGACGAAGCGCTCGATCCGGGTGCGCATGTCGTGGCTCCAGTATTCGTCATGGCCCACGATGACCACCGCCCGGTAGCGATCGAGGATCTCCGGGTGGAAGTGCAGGTCGGTCTGGCTGATCATGTCGAAGGCGATGCCCTCGCGCTGCGCCCAGCAGACGAAGTGGCGGTCGTACATCGCCCAGCCCGACGCCGCGTAGAAGTAGCCGAAGCCGTGGCTCCAGGCCCAGTCCTTCGGATGGTAGCGGGGCGCCGTGAGCGGATCCGGCAGCGGCGCGGCGCAGATGCGCGGCGCCCCGTCCGGCACCCAGACGATGCCGCGGGTCCACGGCCGCTGCACGCTCAGAAGCGGCGAAGCGGAGTTGCGATCCGGGCCGTGCACGCCGATGTAGCTGCTCGCGCCGCCCCAGTCGTTGTAGGCGATCCAGGTCGAGGTCGGCAGGATCATCAGCAGCTTCGCGGTCTGCGTCTTCGCGGTCGGCCGGACCACGAAGAAGTGGTGCTGCACGTAACGGCCGCCGTCCGGGCGGATGCAGGTCGAGACCACCTTGTAGAAGCCCGAGAGCGCGTCGGCCGGAATCGTCCAGGTCAGGCTTTCCGGCCAGCGGCAGCCCTTCTCGTAGGCATCCTTCGGCGCCGGATGGAACACCCCGGGCAGCTCGTCCTTGCGGAACATCGTCTGCGGCTCCAGGCCGTCGAGCACGATCTCGAGCGACCAGGTCTTCGCATGGGTGCTGCTGTGGAAACGGACGGTATCGCCCGGGTCGTACGAGATCGCGTCGGTATAGGTGTGGACCTCGTGCCAGACCTCATCCTCGCGCGGCGCGTCGTACCAGCGCCGGTCGGGCCAGCCGCTGTCGGCATGCATCGGACCGATCGAGGGCGGTCCGACGTTGATCGCCTTGATGCTGCGCGGGTCGCCCGGCGCGCGCTGGCCGAATGAATTGACGGGGCGGGGCGCCGGCGACGCAGGGGTGGCGCCGCTGTCGGGCACGTCTTTCGAGTCACTCACGGAACAGGTCTCTCCGGTGCGGTTTCGGGTATAGGATATATCAAGTTTCAGCGTCGTCGCCGGGCTTCCCCGGCGCCAGGCGCAGGCACTGGCCGGCCCGGGCGATCACGTCCCAGTCGTAGTGCATCGGGACGAGGCGCCCGCTGGCCCATAGCGGATGCTGGTCCACGTAGTGCGGGCTGTCCGGGTCGCCGGACACGCCGTCGAAGACGATCCAACGCGATGCCTCCCAGTTGCCGACGTCGAAGACGTAGCGGGCGACCGCGCCATAGGCGGCCTTGAAGGCCTGCGTCGCATGCCGACCGACGGGTTGTCCACCGGCTTTTCCACTGCCTTTTCCACCGGCTTGTCCACTGCCTTGGCCACTTCCGGCCGCCGGCGCATTGCCGGCCAGGCTGCCGTTGGCCCAGACGGTATCGTTGTCGCCGCCGACGGCCGCGCCGGCCGGCTGCATGCGAGCGGCCGCCTCGGGGTAGCGCGCTGCCAGCGGATGGGCGAACGCGACGCGGTGGAGCGTACCCCAGGTGACGGGATCTGCCGCCGCGCCGCCGTCCGCCTGCTCATCCGCCTGCTCGTCTTCCTCACCGGCGGCCCGCTCCAGGGCGATCGCGAAGGCGGCCGGCCAGTCGAGGCCGCCGAGCAGGCGACGGTCGTCGTCCAGCACCAGCCGCGGCAGCGTCCACCAGAGCTGGTTGGTCGCGACCACGCCCGGCGGCAGGCGCATCAGCGGATCCTGTCCGGTCGCGGCCAGCCCCGAGCGTTCATGGACCAGCGCCGCCAGCGCCCAGCGCCAGCGCGAGTAGCCGGCCGCGGCGGGCGAGCCGGCAGCCATCCGGCCGTCCCAGTCCAGCAGCGCCCGCTGCAGGCGCTGCGCCGCCGGCGGCAGGCCGGCGAGCATCGCCTGGGGCAGGCCGGCGAGGCCGGGCCTGAAGACCGCCGCGGCCAGGCTGACGTCGTCCAGGTGCAGCGCAGCCATGTCGTCGCTGGTCGCTGCCGGCAGCGCGGCCAGCCGCTCCTCGATGCGCTGCGCCCGCCAGGGCGGATGGCAGTCGGTGCAGAAGTAGTAGCGATCGCCGGGCGCCTCGGCGATGAAGCGGTTGTTGGCGGTGACCAGGAAGCCGCGCGTCGGATCGGTCGCCACCGGCATGTCCTCCCACGGGATCATGCCGCGCCAGTCGTACTCGCCCGTCCAGCCCGGCACCGGCAGCCAGCCGTTCAGCCGCGGCCGGTCCGGCACGATGGCGCGCACGCGGTGGCCGATGTGGCCGGCGGTGTCGGCGGCGACCAGGTTGTGGTCGATCAGGCCCCAGCCGCGGGAGGCGGCATACAGCTCGTCGACCGATCCCGCCTCGACCATGGCCGGCAGGCAATCGAAGGAACGGTCGACGACGGCGAACTGCACCGACTGCAGGGCCAGGCCGCAGGTCGAGCCGTCGGATCCGGTCGCTTCGGCGACGATCGGGCCATGGCCGGTCTCGACGATGCGCACCGTCACCGGCGCCGCATCCCGCACCTCGATCTGCTCCTCGCGCACCCGGCTCGGTGTCCAGCCGTCGCGGGTCAGGTGCCGGCCCTGGTCGTCGAAGCGCTCGACGAAGAGGTCGTGGATGTCGGCGAAGGCATGGGTGACGCACCAGGCGACCTTGCCGTTGTGGGCGAAATGCGGGAACCCCGGCACGCCGGGCACCGTCAGGCCGATGGCATCGAAGTTGTCGGCGGCCACGTGCGCCTGCAGGTACATGCCCGGCATCTCGAAGGCACGGTGCGGATCCCCCGCCAGCAGCGGCCGGCCGCTCGCGGTCCGGCTGCCGGCCACGGCCCAGTTGTTGCTGCCGCCGCCGGTGGCGTCGACCGCACCCAGCTCGGCCAGCGCCGCGATCGCCGGCGCGAGATCCTGCAGGCTTGCCAGCCAGCGCTGCGACTGCACACCGGGCGGAATCGTCAGCAGGTCCTGGCCGCCGTCGTGATAGCGCAGCGCGCCGATGGCGTCCGGACCGATGGCGCGCAGCGCCGCCGCGCGCCACAGCTTGAACCAGACGGAACCCATCAGGAAGCCGCGATAGCGCATCGCCGCGATCGCATGCCAGTCCTGCCACGGCTCGGGCCGGGCCTGCAGCAGGCGGTACTCCAGCGGCAGCGGATGGTCCTCGCCGAGCCAGGCGTTGACGCCAGCCGTGTAGGCGGCGAGCATCGCCCGCGCGTCCGCACCCAGCGCCGCCAGGTCGCGTCGCGAAGCGGCTTCGCCGCCGAGCCGGCGCGCCAGCCGGTCCGCCGCCACCCCATCCGCCCCGACCCATTCGGCCCAGCGGCCCGCCATCCGGCGACGGGTCGCATCCATCTGCCAGATGCGGTCGGTGGCATGGACGTAGCCGAGGCCGAACCAGGCGTCATGGCTGTTGCGGGCGCGCACGTGGGCGATGCCCCAGGCGTCGCGATGGATCTCGACCGGGGCCTCCAGTCCCTGAAGGCGGCGTGTCGTGTTCACTGCCGATCCTTCGCCGCCTGGGCCGGATGACCCGGCATCGCTTCCGGTTTGGTGCATGATACGGAGCTGCTCCTATTCCAACGCATCGATTTGTCCCGAATGGCCGCTCCCGCTTCCGCCCTCTCGTCGCGCGACGCTGATCGCTCCCCCCAGCTGCGCACGGTCTCCCGCGAAAGCCTGACCAGCAAGGTCTACGAGGAGCTTCGCACCGGCCTCATGGAAGGCCGTTTCTGGCCCGGCTACCGCTTCAAGGTGCGCGACCTGGCCGCGGCCATGAAGGTCTCGGAGACACCGTGCCGCGAGGCGCTGATGCAGCTGGTGCGCGAGCGGGTGCTGGTGATGGACGCGGGTCGCTCGATCTCGGCCGCGCCGCTGTCGCTGCCCCAGTACCTGGAGCTGCGCGGCATCCGCCTGCTGCTCGAAGGCATGGCCGGCGAAGCCGCGGCGCGCCATGTGACGCCGGCCCAGATGCGCCGCATCGAGGAGTATCACCGGGCACTGATGAAGGCGACCGACGACCAGGACTGGCCGGCCGCGGTGCGCACCAACTGGCAGTTCCATCATGCCGTCTACAGCGCCGCCGGCATGCCCGAGCTGCTGGCGCTGATCGAGGGCAGCTGGCTGCGCAACGGCCCGATGCCGAACCTGCAGTATCCCGACGCCGCGCCGACCTACGCCGGCCGCCACCAGCACCTGGCCGTCATCGAGGGCCTGCGCGAGCGCGATCCGGCCAAGGTGCGCCAGGCGATCGTGGACGACACCATCGAGGGCGGCGCGCGCTTCGTGGCCCTGCTGGAGCGGATCGATCGTGGCGAGGTCACGCTGCCGGAGCATCCGGCGGCGCTGCGCGCGACCGGCAAGCGCCGGCGGGCGGAGCAGCCGGCGGGAAGGAGCCTGGGCCGCAGAAGGACGGCCGCGCGCCGGCTCCCTAGCCACGCC
>JAEZQX010000079.1 GCA_023441105.1 Pseudomonadota bacterium
GGCCTCCAGCAGCCGCCGATAGGCGGTCTGCGCCGCAGGGTCAGCGAGGTGGCTGGCGTGCAACGGTGCGCCGCCGGAGTAAGCCAGCAAGCGGTCGGCCTCTGAGCCGGCGATGTCGCATTGCCGCGCCAGCCAGGCGCGCTGCTGGTCGTGCGGCGGCGTCGGCACCGGCACGCTGCGGCAGCGCGAGCGCACGGTGGCGGGCAGGCTGTCGGGGCGGTGGGTCACCAGCAGGAACCAGGTCCGTTCGCCCGGCTCCTCCAGCATCTTGAGCACGGCGTTGGCGGCCGGAATGCTCAGCGTCTCGGCGGGATCGATGATCACTACCCGCGCGCCGTCGCGGAACGCGGTCATCCCGATGAAGTCCTCGAGCCCGCGAATCTGGTCGATCGAGATCTCCCAGGCCTGCTTGCCATCCTTGACGATCAGCTCGACGACCCGCAGGTCGGGGTGGTGGCCAGCCTCGAACCAGCGACAGGAGGGGCATGCGCCGCACGCGAGGTGCGACGGACGATCGGCCGGGACGGTCTCGCACAGCAAGCCCTTGGCAATCGCGCCGGCCAGGGCGCCCTTGCCGATGCCGCGGTCGCCGTGCAGCAGCAGGGCATGGGCCAGGCGGTCACCGCTTGCAAGCAGGCTGCCGGCGGTGGCGACATGGCTCTCGAAGAGCGGCTCGCTCATCCGGCGCGGGGAAGCGTGGAGATCATGAAACCCAACGTTTGCAGCAACTTACGAGATCTTCCTCAAGAATCTTCCAGGTTTCGTCGCGGCCCCGGCTGGCGTCGATCGCCAGGAACCGGGCGGACTGGCCTTGCCCCGTGGTGGCGGCGGCGGCCGCGCTGCGGGTCTGGTAGGCATGCCGCACCCGCTGGAAGAAGGCCACGTCCTCGGCCTCGAAGCGATCGGCGGCCCGCGCCTGCGCCCTGCGGCGGGCCGCTTCCTCCGGCTCCAGGTCGAAGAGGTAGGTCCGGTCGGGTTGCAGGTCCGGATGCAGCCATTGCTCGAGGCGTTCCACCCGCGCGGCGCCGAGCTGCCGGCCGCCGCCTTGGTAAGCGACCGTCGAGTCGGTGAAGCGGTCGCAGATGACCCAGCGGCCGGCTGCCAATGCCGGCCGGATCACCCGCGCGAGGTGGTCGCTGCGCGCGGCGAAGGCCAGCAGCACCTCCGTGTCCGGGTCCGTATCCTGGTGCAGGAACCAGTCGCGGATCGACTCCGCCAGCGCGGTGCCGCCCGGCTCGCGAGTCACCAGGACCTCGAGCCCGCGCTCGCGCAGCAGCTCCGCGCAGCGCGGCAGATGCGTGCTCTTGCCGGCACCGTCGATGCCTTCGAAGGTGAGGAAGCGGCCCGTCATTGGGCCTTGCGCTGGTAGCGGTTGACGGCGCGGTTGTGGCTGGACAGGTCGTTCGAGAACTCGCTGCTGCCGTCGCCGCGCGAAACGAAGTAAAGCGCCTTCGACGGCGCCGGACGCGCGGCCGCCAGCAACGCGCCGTTGCCCGGCATGGAGATGGGGGTCGGCGTCAGCCCCGCACGCATGTAGGTGTTGTAGGGCGTATCCGTGCGCAGGTGATTGCGGCGCAGGTTGCCGTCGAAGGTGTCGCCGATGCCGTAGATGGTGGTCGGGTCGCTCTGCAGCATCATCCCCTGTCGCAGCCGGTTGTGGAACACGGCGGAGACCAGCGCCCGATCCTCGTCGCGCCCGGATTCCTTCTCGACGATCGAGGCAAGCACCAGCAGCTCGCGTTCGTTGCGCAGCGGCAGGCCTTCGATGCGCGCCTCCCATGCC
The DNA here is from genome assembly GCA_023441105.1 of Pseudomonadota bacterium. Next base: position 1,784 of record JAEZQX010000079.1, read on the forward strand.
GCCGCCAGGCGCTGCATCTGCAGCCGGTAGGCGCGCGACAGCACCTCCATGTCGCTGCTCTCGGGCGGATAGGCGTAGGTGTCGGGCGCGAACAGTCCCTCCGGATGGCTTTGCGCCGGGTCGATCTTCTGCATCACCTGCTCGTCGGTCATGCCGTCGATGGTATTGACCAGCTCCGGCGCCCTGGCCAGCGCCTCGCGCACCTGGCGGAAGGTCCAGCCTTCGATCAGCACGACCATGCGCTCCTTGACTGGCTGGCCGACGACCAGCTGGTCCAGCAGCAGCTTCAACGTCACCGGTCCCTCGAGCTCGTAGCGGCCAGCCTTGATCTGGCCGCTGTCGCCGCGCAGTCGCCAGGCAAGCGCCAGCTCCCAGCCCTGCACCGGCACGCCGGCCTTCTGCAGGATCGACGCCAGCGGCCTGCCGCCCTCGCCGCGCCTGATCTCGAACTGGACCTTGCCGCCGGTGCCGACCAGGGGGGCGTGGCCGTAGTGCCACCACTGGTAGGCGGCGGCCACCGTGCCGACGACCGCGAGCAGCAACAGCATCCGGAACAGCAGGGCAACGCTCTTGCGCATCAGGGAGAACACGGCCAGGTCGGACAAGGTTCCTATAATACCGGCGAGGCCCGGCCGTCGAGTCGCGGCCGACTTTCATCATGCGGGTAACAGACTGGAGCAGCGGGTGTCCGAGGCAGCGATGGATGCAACCGGCGGGGCCGGCGCAGCCGGTATGAGCGAGTCGACCAACTTCGGCTCGGGGGTGGTGGAGCTCACGGAATTCGGCCTGCTCAGGGTGCAGGGCGTCGATGCCGCCACCTTCCTGCAGGCGCAGTTGACCAACGATGTGGCCGGCCTGCAGGACGGCGAGGTCCGCCTCGCCGGCTACTGTTCGGTCAAGGGCCGGCTCATGGCGAGCTTCTGGCTGTGGCGCGAGAGCGCGGCCGACGCCTTCTGGCTCGCCTGCAGCCGTGATATCGCGGCGCCGATCGCCCGGCGGCTGGGCATGTTCGTGTTGCGCGCCAAGGTCAGGGTCGAGGACGTGAGCGATGCCGTCGGGCTGCTCGGCATCCTCGCCGTCGCCGACGACGCCGGGGCGCCGGCCATCCAGGCCGATGCACGTTCCCTGCCGGCGGTCCTCGTGTCGGCCAGGCTTGCCGCCGCCATCGAGCCGGCGCAGCTGGAGACGGCGGCGGATATTCGCATTGCCCGCGCCCTGCTGCCGGTGCCGGTGGCCGCGCGCGAGGAGCGGCTGCAGGCGATGCACGGCGCCGGCACCCGGGTGCTGCCGATGGCCGCCTGGCGCCGGCTGGAGGTGCTGTCCGGCATCGCCCGCATCGAGGCAGCGAACCAGGAGCTGTTCGTGCCGCAGATGGTCAACTTCGAGCTGGTCGAGGGCGTGAACTTCCGCAAGGGCTGCTATCCCGGCCAGGAAGTCGTCGCCCGCAGCCAATATCTCGGCAAGCTCAAGCGCCGCGCTTTCCTCGGCCTAGGTGTCGGCGAAGCGCCGCTGTCCGGTACCGACGTGTTCGCGCCGGCAGCAGGATCCGGGGAGCCGGTCGGCCAGGTCGTGCTGGCCGCGCCGTTGGCGGATGGCGGCCGTTTCGTCGTGTTCTTCGAAAGCACGGTCGGCGCCGTGCCGGCGGTGGATCAAGGGGGCGAACCAGCCGCCCTGGGCGCACCGCTGACGACGGCGCCGGACGGGCAGGCCGCGCCGCCGGCAGCGGCCGAGCCGGCGATCCGCATCGATGCCAGCCCGATCACGCGACTGCCCCTGCCCTATCCGCTGCCGCCGCCAACAGCGCCGGCAGCGCCGGCCCGCCGGGTGCCGGATGCCACCGCCTGAGTCGGGCCTGCCGCAGCCCGGTGCCCGGGCGGTCTTCGTCTACTACCGCGTCCGGCCATCCAACGGCGCCGCCTTGGAGAAGGCGTTCGCGGACGTGGCGGTCGGCATCGGCGGCTGGCAGCCGCGACTGATGCGCAAGGTCGACGAAGACGGCCATGGCAAGAACGCCGCGCGCGATTCGCCGGGCCAGGGCCAGGAACACCTGCAGACCTGGATGGAAGTCTATCGGTCACCGGCCGAAGCGCCGCAGTCGAACGACGCGATACGATCGTTGATCGATGGCTGCGTGCGCAGCGCCGGCATCTTCGAGCTGATCGAAGGCGGACGCCACTACGAGATCTTCGAGCCGTGTGCCTGATCGCCGTGGCCGTCGATGCGCCGGGCCCGTGGCTGCTGGTGGTCGCGGCCAACCGCGACGAGTTCCACGATCGGCATGCGGCACCAGCCGCCTGGTGGCGCGGCACCGACCAGCGCATCCTGGCCGGCCGCGACCTGCAGGGTGGCGGCACCTGGCTGGGCTTGCAGGTTTCCGCCGACGGCCGGCGGCTGCGCCTGGCGGCGCTGACCAACCTGCGCCCCGGCCTGATGCCGGCGCCGGGCGCGCCGGCGCCGGACCTGGTGCCTCCGTCGCGCGGCAGGCTGGTGGCAGGTTTTCTCGAGAGCGACCGCCAGCCGTTGCCGTTCCTGCAGTCGCTGGATCCGCCACCTGCCGACTATGCCGGGTTCAACCTCCTGGCGGCGCAGCTCGATCGTTCCAGCGGCGTCGAGGCGGGCTACCTCAACAACCTGCCCGGCACCCTTCCCCGCCGCCTGGCCGGCGGCGTGCACGTGCTCTCCAATGCAACCCTCGACGTCGAATGGCCGAAGACCCGGCTGCTCGGGAGCGCACTGGCAGCGGCGCTCGCGCGCGGCGGGCCAGGTGCCGCCGTGCGGGCGGATGCAGGCCGGGCGACGGCGGCGCATCCCGACGCCGCGGCCGAGGCCGATACCCTGGCGGCAACGCTGCTCGATGCGCTCGCCGACCGCACGCCCGCGCCGGCGGCGCAATTGCCCAGCACCGGCCTCGATCCGGCGCGCGAGCGGTTGCTGTCGGCGCCGTTCATCGTCGATGACCACTACGGCACGCGCTGCAGCACGGTGATCATCGTCGACCGCGACGGTACGGTGTCCTTCGTCGAGCGCCGGTTCGGCCCGGCTGGTCGCGATCTCGGTACGGTGCGCGAGCGCTTCGGGCTGGCCCGGAATGGCGGCGGAGGCGTGGCGGCGGGCTGAACCGCCGAGCATGCGCCGCGCCGGCGTCGCTCACAGCGGGGGAATCCTCTCGAAGCCGTGGATGCGCCGGCGCAGGTCGTCCGGTATCGGCAGCGACTTGCCGTCGCTGGCGTAGACGTAGATGCTCTGGCCGCTGATCAGGTGCTCGGCGGCGCGATGGATCTCGAAATCGACAGTCATGCTGGAGCGGCCCAGCCGGGCGCAGCGCACGGCCACGCGCAGCTCGTCATCGAAACGCGCCGGCCGGTGGAACTCGACGGTCGCCTTGACCACGAACAGAGCCTCGAACGCCTGCGACAGCCACTCCTGGTCGCCCTTGGCCAGCACCCGCCAGTATTCCGTGATGGCGATGTCGAAGTAGGCGAGGTAGTGGGCATTGAACACCACCCCCTGCATGTCCGCTTCGGCCCAACGCACGCGCAGCGGATGGACCAGCGAGAACTTCTCGATCGACATGGCGCTTCATCTCCTCTCATCGCTCCGGCGCGAGATGGCGCGCCAGGACTGCGGCAGCTTCCACATGGGCGCTGCGGGCTGCGGCGACCAGGCCGCCGAACTGCATGAACGAGTGAATCATGCCTTGGAAGACACGGCAATCCGCATCGACCCGGGCGTCGCGCAGCCGTTCGCCGTAGAGCCGGCCTTCATCGCGGAGCGGATCGTATTCGGCGAGCGCGATCCAGGCCGGCGCGACCTCGCGCAAGTCCGGATGGACCAGCGGCGCGAAGCGCCAGGCCTGCCGGTCCTGCGGCGGGCGCAGGTACTGCGCAAAGAACCAGTCGATGAGCGGCGACTCCAGCAGGTAGCCGCGACCGAGTTCGCGATGCGAAGCCGTCGACTGGTCGGGGCTGGTGCCAGGGTAGATCAGCAGCTGCAGCGCGAGCGGCCAGCCCTGGTCGCGCGCATGGATGGCGCAGGCGGCAGCCAGCGTGCCGCCGGCGCTGTCGCCGCCCACCGCGAGGCGGTCTACATCGATGCCGAGCGATGCCGCCTCGCGCCGCAGCCAGGCCAGGGTGGCGAATGCGTCGTCGACGGCAGTCGGAAAGCGATGCTCCGGCGCGAGCCGATAGTCGACCGACAGGACCATGCAGCCCGACAAGGCGGCGAGGCGGCGGCAGAGACGGTCATGGGTCGCTGTCGAACCGATGACGAAGCCGCCGCCGTGGAAGTAGAGCAGCGCCGGCTGCAGCGCCGCCCAGCTCGGCAAGCTCGGGCAGTAGCGCCGCACTTGCACGCTGCCGGCCGCGACGAGGGGCACCGTGTCCAGCCCTGCGGCCTCCTCCACCGGCCAGTCGTCGACCAGGGCCAGCGGCTCGGGTGCGACGTCGAGAATCGCGGCGGTGCGTTCGTAGAGCGCGCGCGCGGCTTGCGGCCCGATCTCCTGATAGCCCGGTGCGCGCGAGCGGCTGGCCGCGTACAGGACCTTTCGGATGTCCGGGTCAACCAAGCTTCTTCGCGACCTCGGGCTTGTAGCTGTAGGGATCGCTGGGGTTGCGCATCTCGGCGATATCCTGATGGCGCAGCCCGATCGAGCCGAGGATCTTCGGATGCGTGACGATGTAGAAGCGGTCGTCGCGGATGGCATCGAACGTCATCTTGGCGACGTCCTGCGGCGAGAGGCGGCCGGATGTCACCGCCTTCCTGATCGATTCGCGCGCTGCCAGCTGCGATGCCGTCGGCTTCTCGTCCCCGGCACTGGCCGGCCGGTTGCGTTCGGACTCGTGGATGCCGGTGGGCACGAAGGCCGGACACAGCACCGAGCAGCCGATCGCCGCCTTCGCCAGCTTCAGGTCGTGGTGCAGCGTCTCGGTCAGCGTCACCACGGCGTGCTTGCTGACGTTGTAGACGCCCATCAGCGGCGCCGACAGCAGCCCGGCCACCGAGGCGGTGTTCACCACGTGGCCGGCGCTTCCCTTGGCGATCATCGACGGCACGAAGGCGCGGATGCCGTGGATCACGCCCCACAGGTTGACGCCCAGCACCCACTGCCAATCGCTTTCGGTCGTTTCCCAGACCAGTCCGCCGGCGCCGACGCCGGCATTGTTGAAGAGCAGGTCGATGTCACCGAAGGCGCTGCGCGCGCGGCTTGCCAGGCATTGGACGTCGCTCCCCACCGACACGTCCACCCGTTCGGCGATCAGGGTGGCGCCCGCGGCGCGCAACTCGGCGGCGGTTGCATCGAGCGCGTCCTGCTGGATGTCGGCCAGCACCAGCCGCATGCCCAGCTGGTGCCCGAGCCGGGCGAACTCCCGGCCGAAGCCGCTGCCGGCGCCGGTGATGACGGCGACCTTGTCGGAGAAGTCGTTGAGCATCGGTGTCTCCGTGGCGCCCGGATCAGGCAAGCTTGACCAGCTGCTTGCCGATGTTGCTGCCGTTGAGCAGTCCCATGAACGCCTGCGGCGCGTTCTCCAGTCCGTCGGCGATCGTCTCGCGGTACTTCAGCGAACCGTTGACGACCCGTTCGCCCAGTTCCTTCAGGGCCGGCGGCCAGTCCGCCGGGTGGTCGCCGACGATGAAGCCCTGGACCTTGAGCCGGTTCACCAGGATCGACCGCACCCGCCGCAGCGCAATGTCTTCGCCGTTGTAGCCGGCAATCAGGCCGCAGACCGCGACGCGGCCGAAGGTGTTCATGCGACCGAGGACCGCGTCCATCAGCGCGCCGCCGACGTTTTCGAACAGCATGTGCACGCCGTCCGGCGCCACCGCCTCGAGCTCCTCCTCCACCCGGCCAGCCTTGTAGTCGATGCAGGCGTCGAAGCCGTACTCCTCGCGCACGATGCGACACTTCTGCTCGCCGCCGGCGATGCCAACCACCCGGCAGCCCGCCGCCTTGGCCAGCTGGCCGACGACCGAGCCGACCGCGCCGCTGGCCGCGCTGACGCAGAGCGTTTCGCCGGCCTTCGGCTGGAGGATCCGGTTGAGCCCGTGCCAGGCGGTCACGCCGGGCATCCCGACGACGCCGAGCCAGGCGGTCAGCGGCACCGCAGGAGCCTCGAGCTTGCGGATGCCGGTGCCGTCGCTCGCCGCGAACAGCTGCCAGCCAAGCGGACCCAGCACCCGGTCACCGACGGCATAGCCGGGATGACGCGACTCGACCACCTCCCCGACGGCACCGCCGCCCATCACTTCGCCCACCGCCACCGGCTTGGCATAGGACTTGGCATCGTCCATGCGTCCGCGCATGTAGGGATCGAGCGAGAGGTAGAGATTGCGCACCAGGAACTCGCCGTCCTTGAGCGCCGCGACCGGCGTTTCCTCGAGCCTGAAGTTGTCCGCGCCGACGGTGCCTCGCGGCCGGCTGGCCAGGACGATCCGGCGATTGCTGCGGGTGGTGGTGCTGCTCATGACGTCACCTCATGATGATTGTTGCCAGAACTTGAAGGTACCGGACGCGCGGGCCACCGGCTGGCCCTGGTCGTCGACGATCTCGCCCTCGCAGAAGCTCAGGCTGCGTCCGGCGTGCACGCAGATCGCGGTCACCGTCAGCGGCCCCTTCCCCGGCCGGATGAAGGTGGTCTTCATCTCCACCGTCAGGTTGCCGCCGGCGCCGGCACCCTCGCGGCTGAGCTCGGGGCGGGCGGACCGCCCGGCCATCGCCATCACGAAATCCAGCAGCGTCATCAGCACGCCGCCATGAACGACCGCCCAGGAGTTCATGTGTTCCGGGTGCGGGGTCATCGTCGCCCGGGCGCGGCCGTCCGCCATCTCCAGGAGCTCGACGCCGAGCGATTCGATGAACGGTATCGGCAACGGCAGGTTGCCCGGGATCGTGGCGGCGGATGCAGGAGTCTTGGGTTGAGTCATGTCGGAGGATTGGTCGGTGCTGCTGCAGAAAGAGAGTTGCTGCCGCATCGGCCGGCGCCGAGGCAGCCGGCGGCGGCCTGGCGCTGTCGGGCGGCGGTGGCTGGATCCGGCGTCAGACGGCGGTCACGCCGCCATCGACGGCGAGGATCTGGCCGGTGATGTGCTTGCCTGCTGCCGAGCAGAACAGGAGCGCCGCGCCCTTGAGGTCCTGGTCGTCGCCGATGCGCCGCAAGGGCGCCCGCGCGATGACCCGCTCCTCGATCGCCGCCAAGGTGCCGGCCGTCATCTTCGACGGAAAGAAGCCCGGCGCCAGGGCGTTGACGGTGATGCCGTGCGGCCCCCATTCGCCGGCCAGGGTGCGGGTGAAGTTGACGAGCCCGCCCTTGGTGGTGTTGTAGGCGAGGGTCTGCTGCGTCCCCGGCGCATTGCCGCGCAGGCCGGCGATGGACGCGACCGTCAGGACCCTGCCGTAGCCCCGCGGCAGCATCGAACGCTTGCCGATCGCCTGGGTCAGTAGGAAGACGCCGGTGAGGTTCAGGTTGACAACCTTGAGCCACGCTTCGAGCGGGTGATCCTCGGCTGGTGCACCCCAGGTGGCGCCGGCGTTGTTGACCAGGATGTCGACGTGGCCCAGCCGCTCGAGCGCGGCGTCGACGAAGGTGGCGATCTGCTCCGGCTTGCTCTGGTCGGACGGCAGCGCATGGGCCGTGATCCCCCGGCTCTTCAGGTGCTCGACCGCCTGGTCGAGCTCGTCGGCCTTGCGGGCCGTCAGCACCAGCTCCGCGCCCATGCCGCCCAGCGCCTCCGCGATCTGCAGGCCGAGGCCCCGCGAACCGCCGGTGACGACGGCCTTGCGGCCGCTGAGGTCGAACAGGTCGATGACGGGGTTGGAGCTCACTGGACTACCCTCTGGACGCTGCGCGTCCATCTCCCCGGGGGAGAACGCGCCCCCTTCGGGCGGCCGGGCGGGGGCGCTCATTGCGCGACTTCGAAGAGTCCGGCGGCACCCATGCCACCGCCGACGCACATGGTGACCACCACGTACTTCGCCTTGCGCCGCTTGCCTTCGATCAGCGCATGGCCGGTCAGGCGCTGGCCGCTCATGCCGTAGGGATGCCCCACCGCGATGGCGCCGCCGTTGACGTTGAGCCGGTCGTCGGGAATGCCCAGCCGATCCCGGCAGTAGATCACCTGCACGGCGAATGCCTCGTTGAGCTCCCACAGATCGATGTCCTCGACGCGCAGGCCGGCGCGCTGCAGCAGCTTCGGCACCGCGAACACCGGGCCGATGCCCATCTCGTCCGGCTCGCAGCCGGCCACCGCGAAGCCGCGGAAGTAGCCCAGCGGCTTGAGCCCGCGCTTCTCGGCGAGGCTGGCTTCCATGACCACGCAGGCGCCCGCGCCGTCGGAGAACTGGCTGGCATTGCCGGCGGAGATCACGCCACCCTCGATGGCCGGGCGGATCGCGGCAACCCCTTCCAGCGTCGTATCCGGCCGCCGCCCTTCGTCGTCCGCCAGCGTCACCTCGCGTACCCCGAGCTGGCCGGTTGCCTTGTCGGCGATGCCCATCCTCACGGTGATCGGGACGATCTCGTCCTTGAAGCGGCCGGCCTGTGCCGCAGCGGCGGCGCGCTGCTGGCTGCGCGCGCCGTACTCGTCCATGCGGTCGCGGCCGATCTGGTAGCGCTTGGCGACCATCTCGGCGGTTTGCAGCATCGGCCAGTAGATCTCCGGCTTCGATGCCATCAGGTTCTTGTCGCGCAGCAGGTGAGTATTCATCTCGTTCTGCACGCAGGAGATCGACTCGAGGCCGCCGGCCACGAAGATGTCGCCTTCTCCCGCCATCACTCGCTGCGAGGCCATGGCGATGGTCTGCAGGCCCGAGGAGCAGAAGCGGTTGACGGTGGCGCCGGCCACGGTCACCGGACAGCCGGCCGCGATCGCCACCTGCCGGGCAATGTTGCTGCCGGTCGCGCCTTCGGGATTGGCACAGCCCATCAGCACGTCCTCGACCTCCGCCGGGTCGATGCCGGCGCGCTCGATCGCTGCCTTGACCGCATGGCCGCCCATGGTGGCGCCATGGGTCATGTTGAGCGCACCGCGCCAGCTCTTTGCAAGGCCGGTACGGGCCGTCGAGACTATTACCGCTTCACGCATTCGTGCGCTCCTGAATCGTCTGGTAGGAATCGGACCGCCGCATGGACGGTCCGGCCTGGTGGATGCCGGTGGTGATGGATGGAGGGGTCGCGATCAATCGTTGAACGAGCTTCCTTCGGCGGCCAGCCGCGCCAGCAGCGGTGCCGGCGTCCAGAAGGCCGGATCGCCGTGCGGATTGGCGGCGAACTGCTTCATCCGGTCGACCACGTTGTAGAGCCCCAGCATGTCGGCATAGAGCATCGGTCCGCCACGATGCAGCGGAAAGCCGTAGCCGGTGAGATAGATCATGTCGATGTCGGACGCGCGCATCGCGATCCCTTCCTCCAGGATCTTCGCGCCTTCGTTGACCAGCGCGAGCAGCAGCCGGTGGACGATCTCGTCGTCGCTGATCCGGCGCGGCTTGACGCCGATCTCCTCGCGGTGCTTGTCGATCAGCTGCTCGATCGCCGGATCCGGCAGCGCGTCGCGCTTGCCCGGCTGGTAGCGATACATGCCGGCTCCGGTCTTCTGGCCGAAGCGGCCGAGCTCGCAGACCTTGTCCATGAGACGCGGATACATCATGTCCGGCCGCTCCTGGTAGCGGCGCTTGCGGATGTACCAGCCGACGTCGTTGCCGGCCAGGTCGC
>JAEZQX010000135.1 GCA_023441105.1 Pseudomonadota bacterium
CCCTTGCGCAAAGAAGCCTTCGAGACGAACGTCAGGCAGGCGTTGTTCATGGCGCCGCCGAAGGCGCCGAACATCGGCCGGTAGTGGACCGGCTGCGGCGTCGGGATGGAGGCGTTGGGATCGCCCATCAGCGCATAGGCGATGCTGCCGCCCTTGAGGATCAGCGACGGCTTGACGCCGAAGAAGGCCGGCCGCCACAGGCAAAGGTCGGCCCACTTCCCGGGCTCGATCGAACCCACGTGCGCCGCGATGCCATGGGTGATTGCCGGATTGATGGTGTACTTGGCGATGTAGCGGCGGATGCGGTGGTTGTCGTTGCGGTCGCCGTCGGGCGCCAGCGGGCCGCGCTGCTGCTTCATCTTGTGCGCCGTCTGCCAGGTGCGCACGATCACCTCGCCGGGGCGGCCCATCGCCTGGCTGTCGGACGACATCATCGAGATGGCGCCGAGGTCGTGCAGGATGTCCTCGGCGGCGATGGTTTCGCGGCGGATGCGGCTTTCGGCGAAAGCCAGATCCTCCGCGATGGATGCATCGAGATGGTGACAGACCATCAGCATGTCGAGGTGCTCGTCCAGCGTGTTGACGGTGAACGGACGTGTCGGATTGGTGGACGACGGCAGCACGTTGGCAAGCCCGACCACCTTGATGATGTCGGGCGCGTGGCCGCCGCCGGCGCCTTCGGTGTGATAGGTATGGATCACCCGGCCGGCGATGGCGGCAATGGTGCTTTCGACGAAGCCCGATTCGTTGAGCGTGTCGCTGTGGATGGCAACCTGCACGTCGTGGCGATCGGCCACCGCGAGGCAGTTGTCGATGGCGGCGGGCGTGGTGCCCCAGTCCTCGTGCAGCTTGAGGCCGATGGCGCCGGCTTCGATCTGCTCGACCAGGGGCCCCGGCACCGAGACGTTGCCCTTGCCGAGGAAGCCGAGATTGACCGGGAACGATTCGGCGGCGCGCAGCATCTGCTCCATATGCCACGGCCCCGGCGTGACCGTGGTGGCATTGGTGCCGGTGGCGGGGCCGGTGCCGCCGCCGAGCATGGTGGTGATGCCGGAGCTGATCGCCTCCTCGATCTGCTGCGGACAGATGAAGTGGATGTGCGAGTCGACGCCGCCGGCCGTGACGATCATCCCCTCGCCGGCGATGATCTCGGTGGCGCCGCCGATCGGGATGGTGACGCCGGGCTGGATGTCGGGATTGCCGGCCTTGCCGATGCGCCAGATGCGGCCCGACTTGAGGCCGATGTCCGCCTTGACGATGCCGGTCACCGCATCGATGATCAGCGCGTTGGTGACGACGGTGTCGGCCACGTCCTGCGACAGCAGCTGGCCCTGTCCCATGCCGTCGCGGATGACCTTGCCGCCGCCGAACTTGACCTCTTCGCCGGGGATGGTGTGATCGGCCTCGACTTCGGCGATCAGGTCGGTGTCGGCCAGGCGGACCCGGTCGCCGACGGTTGGGCCGAACATCTCGGCATAGGCCTTGCGGGAGATTCGCGTCACGATGATCCTCTGGCGGGCTACTCGGCTGACTTGCGGGTCGACTTGCGGGTCGACTTGCGGGTCGACTTGCTTGTGGACTTGCTTATTGACTTGCTTGAGGACTTGCTTGAGGACTTGCTCCCGGACTTGCTGGCGGGCTTGCCGGCTGCCTTGCCGGGGGAGCTGCGCCGTGCCTTCGGCGCTGCGTCCAGCGCGCCCATGACCGCCTGGCGAAAGCCGTACACCCGGCGCCTGCCGGCCAGCGCCACCAGCTCCACCGTGCGGCCCTGGCCGGGCTCGAATCGCACCGCCGTACCGGCGGCGATGTTCAGCCGGTAGCCATAGGCGACGGCGCGATCGAAATCGAGCGCCGGATTGGTCTCGAAGAAGTGGTAGTGCGAGCCGACCTGGATCGGCCGATCGCCGGTGTTGGCCACCTTCACCGTCACCGTCGCACGGCCGGCATTCAATTCGACCTCGCCCTCGTCGACGAGCAGCTCGCCTGGGATCATCGTTGCCACGCTCCTCGGTTGCGCAACGCCGGATGCGGCTGCGCATGGCCAATGGTACGGCGCACAACGGCTGGACCGGAACCTGCCGACGGTGCGAGATTTCGTTTTCGTCGCAGCCCATGGCCGACGGTGCGGCAAGGCCTAGAGCTGCGCCGCCCGATGCCCCGAGCCGGTGCCCGGCGCCGGCGGCCGGTGCACCGGCAAGGGGCAGCCGCCCGTCCGCCGGCGCGTCCATGTCATTGCCGGCGGCGTTCATCGCACCGGCCGCCGTCCCGATCCCGGTCCGCTACCTTCGCCGCATTGCGCAGCGCATAATCCTCGTCACGAGGCGAGGGTCGCGATGCCCGGTGAGATCCGTCTTGCACTCCCGGACGAGCAGCGGGCAGGCCGCTATCTCGTCCGTGTGCTGCATGCCTTCGATCGACGCCGACTGGCGGCAGTCGGCCTGGTCACCCTGTCGTTGTCCGTCGGCCCCCTGGTCAGCGCCGGGCTCGACGATTTCTTCTCGCCGCTCGAGGCCGCGGTCGCCTGGCTGGAGCAACTGCTCGAGCTGCTGGCGATCGCCGCGGCGCTGATGGCGGTCTACGCGCTGCTGGACGAGGCGCTGCCACGCCGCCTGCGGCTGCGCCTCGGCATCGTCTGCCTGGCGCTGGCCTGCGCCTCGATGGTCCTGACGTTGCTGCTCTATGCGTACTACGCCCGCGGCTTCGCCTACCTGCCGCCACTGCTGCGGCTGGTGGCCGATTCGCTGCGCTGGGGCCTGCCGGCCGCCCTGCTCGCCGTGATCGCCGACGTGCATCGGCATGCGATGCAGATCGACGCCGCCGCGCAGGCGGCGGAAGCGACCGGCTCGCGCTGCCGCCGGGACGAGGGCGAGCAGCAGCTGGCATTGCTGCAGGCGCAGATCGAGCCGCACTTCCTGTTCAACGTCCTGGGCAACGTGCGCCGGCTCTATCGCACC
>JAEZQX010000168.1 GCA_023441105.1 Pseudomonadota bacterium
ACCTGAACGTGTTCGACAACATCGCGTTCCCGCTGCGCGCCCGCAAAACCCCGGAGGACCAGATCCGGACGCGCGTGAAGGAGGCGCTGGAGCTGGTGCGCCTGGAGCGCTTCGCCGATCGCTTTTCGCGCCAGTTGTCCGGCGGCCAGCAGCAGCGGGTGGCCATCGCGCGCGCCATCGTCTTCCACCCGAGTGTCGTGCTGATGGACGAGCCGCTCGGCGCGCTGGACAAGAACCTGCGCTACCAGATGCAGGTGGAGATCAAGGAGATCCAGCAGCGCCTCGGCATGACGGTCGTCTACGTGACGCACGACCAGGAGGAGGCGATGAACCTGTCGGACCGGATCGCGATCATGAACAGCGGCCGGGTGGAGCAGGTCGGGCGGCCGGTCGAGATCTACAACAGCCCCGCGAGCAGGTTCATCGCCCGCTTCCTCGGGGAGGCCAACCTCATCGAAGGCACGGTGGAGACGGTCGGGGACGGCCAGGCAACGCTACGCACCGCCGCGGGCGTGCAGCTCCATGCCAGAGCGCACGATGACGTGACGGCGGGCGCGCGGGCCAGCCTGTTCGTCCGGCCGGAGCGGGTGGTGATTGCGCCTTCGCGCGGCGAAGCCGGCGATGACCCGGCGTTGAATCGCGTCGACGGGCACCTGGCGGACACGTCGTTCCTCGGGAACATCCTGCGCCATGCCGTCGAGATCGCGCCGGGCGTCCGGATCACGGTCGATGTCCAGAACGCGAGCGGCGGATTCGATCATACCGGCGACCAGCTCGTCCGCCTGTCGTGGCGGCCGGCTGACGGCGTGATCCTGCCGAGTTGACCCATGGAACAGGGCAGGGGCGCCTTGCGCGAGGGAACGGTGCTCATCATGCCGGCCGTGCTCCTCCTCGCGCTGGTCTTCGTTGCCCCGCTCATCTGGTTCTTCGTCACGACCCTCGCCGACATCGGAACGCCGGCGGAGATCGTTTCGCATGCGTGGGCGGTCATCACGTCGAAGGCCGTGGTCACGGCGCTCGTGAACACCAACTGGATCTCGCTCCTGGTGACGCTGCTCGTCCTGCTGATCAGCTATCCGCTGGCGTACTACCTGGCCAACAGCCGGGGCATGCGGTTCACGCTGGTGCTGTTCTGCATCGTGATGCCGTACTTCACCAGCGTCATCGTGCGTACCTACTCCTGGATGGTCCTGCTGGGACGCAACGGCATCATCAACCAGTCGCTGTTGCAGCTCGGCGTGATCGACCAGCCCCTGGAGCTGCTGTACACCCAGACGGGCGTGCTGATCGGCATGGTTTATGTGCTGCTGCCGTACATGGTGCTGACCCTGTTCGCCACCATGAAAGGGATCGACCCGAGCCTGATGCGGGCGGCGCGTGGCTTGGGCGCGAGCGGGTTCTACGCTTTCACCCGGATTTATTTCCCGCTGAGCCTGCACGGTGTCGTCTCCGGCTCGCTCATCGTCTTCATCCTCTCGATCGGCTTCTTCATCACGCCTGCCCTGATGGGCGGCCCGACGGACGTGATGATCGCGATGCTCATCGAACGGTCGGTCGAGATCCTTTTCGACTGGACCAGCGCGGCGATCATGTCGCTGATGCTGCTCGCTGCCACCCTGGTGCTGTACGCGATCTACTATCGGCTCACCGACGTGCGCCGGATGATGGGAGCCTGAAGGGTGAGCGATACCGGTATGCGCGGGCTGTCCTTCTACGTCACCGTTGCCTGCCTGGTACTGATCGTCCCGATCGCGATCCTCATCATCCTGGCATTCGGCGACCAGGGCTATCTCCGGTTTCCGCCGGGATCCTACTCCCTGCGCTGGTTCGAGAGCTTCTTTGGAAACTCGCGCTGGCGCAGCGCCCTGTGGTCGAGCGTGGTGATCGCGCTCATCGCGTGCGCAGTCGCCACGGTGCTGGGCTTCTTCGCAGCGTACGCCTTCGTGCGGGGCGACATGCGGGCGAAGAAGCTCCTGCTGTCGTTCATGCTCCTGCCGATCATCATCCCGCACGTGATCACTGCGATCGCGATGTATTTCGTGTCCGGCCCTCTCGGCCTGGTGGGCAATGTCGTCTGGATCGGCATCTGCCACGCGACGATCGCCCTGCCGATCGTGCTGCTGATCCTGCTGTCTTCGTTGCAGGGTGTCGACGTGAACCTGGAGCGGGCAGCGCTCAGCCTCGGCAGCAGCCGGTTGGGCGTATTCACCAAGGTCGTCGTGCCGATCGCCTTCCCGGGTATCCTCTCGGCGGCCCTCTTCGCCTTCCTGGCTTCGTTCGACGAGCTGATCATCTCGCTTTTTCTCGCCGGGGTGCGCTCGGAGACACTGCCGGTACGGATCTGGAACAGCCTGCACCTGCAAGTGGAGCCGGTCATCGCCGCGGTGAGCGCGTTCCTGATCGCCGTGACCGGCGTCATCCTCCTGATGGATGCCTACATGCGGCAGTTGCGGCGCCGTTCTGCTGCTTCACCCGCAGGATGAGACGGGCGTGAGCATGCTGAGTCGCGGGCATCCGCACTTCGAGCCGGCCGAGTTCAGCGGCCGGATCGACGCTTTGCGCCATCGCATGCGCAAGGCCGGGGTGGACGTCGCCCTCTTCGACGAGATCGAGGCGATGACCTGGCTGTCCGGCTTCGGGAACACCGAGAACCGCTGGCGCTGCGTCGGCGTACCGCTCGAAGGCGAGCCGTTCTTCCTGATCCGTGCGCTCGATGCGAATCCGTGCCGCCAACGGAGTTGGATCACGGACGTCCCCACCTTTTGCGACTGGGAAGATCCGATGGTCGTGCTCGCAGCCGCGCTGGATCGAAGGAGTCTGCGCCGCGCGACGATCGGACTGGACTTCGGTTCCTACGGCATGCCGCTTTCCCGATTCGCTCGCATGAAGGAAGCCTTGCCCGAGGCGCATTTCATCGATCTGGGCAATGCGGTGTGGGAGCTTCGGCTGAGCAAGTCGCCGGCCGAGTTGGAGCTCCTCAGGCAGGCGGCCCGTGTCGCGGACCAGGCCATGATCTGCGCCGCCAAGGCCTGTGTGCGAGGCGCCACCCAACGCGATGCGGCCAAGGCGGCCATGGTCGCATTCGTGGAGCTCGGGGCGGACCCCGGTCCGCCCGGCCCGATCTCCGCCGGCCGCGGATGGGACTTCCTGCACGGGCATTCGGACGATACGCCGCTGGCCGAGGGCGATGTCGTTCACATCGAGCTGACGCCCAGGGTCGGCGGCTACAGCGCGCGCCTGATGCGCTGCGCGGTGGTGGGATCGCCTCCCGACGGGCTGGAAGCTGCAGCGGTGCTGCTTCGCGAGCTGCAGGACCGGCAGATCGCGGCGATGCGGCCGGGCGCCGTCGCGGAGGAGGTCGACGCGATCCTGCGCGAGGGATTGATTGCCTCGGGCCTGCGTCCGTCCTTCGACAACATCAGCGGCTATACCCTCGGCTTCTATGCGAGCGCCGGCCCGCGGACCAGCGACTTCACCCGCATCTTCCATCCGGGCGCCCGTTGGCGGCTCGAGCCGCGGATGGTGTTTCACATGTATGCCTCCGCCCAGGGGGCATCGCTGAGCGAAACCGTTCTTGTCACGGAGCAGGGTCCGGAGCGCCTCACGCAGCTGCCCCGCACCCTGTTCGTCAATCACTGAGGAACCCCAGCCCATGGACCCCACCAAACCCTCGACCATCGTGCTCGGCGCCGGGGTCGCTGGCCTGTCCGCGGCGCTCTACCTGCAGCGGTCCGGGCATGCCGTGACCGTCATCGATCCGCTGCCGCCGGCCGGGGGCACCTCCTATGGCAATTCCGGATTGATCAGCAGCGATACGGCCGTGCCGATTGCGCTCCCCGGGATGCTGAGGAAGGTTCCCGGTTGGCTGGCCAGCAGCGAAGGGCCATTGACCATAAGGCGCGCCTACCTTCCCCGCCTGGTGCCCTGGCTGATGAGGTGGGTGGATGCAAGCCGCATGGCTCGCGTGCTCCGGATCTCGGACGCGATGCGCGCCTTGCACAAGGACTCCCTGGATTGCTGGCGCGAGCTGCTGGGGTCGGAGCATTTCTCCGACCTCATCAAGACCGTCGGTCAGATCCGCATCTGGGAGGGCGAAGGCGCCGAATCCCAGATCGAGCTGGCCGTCGCGAAGCGCCATGGCATCCGCGCGGAGCCGCTGGATGCCGATGCCTTGCGGCAGATCTACCCGGAGATCTCGCCCGGCGTGAGCCATGGCCTGCTAATCCCGGGCAATGCGTTCACAGTCAGCCCCCAGCGATTGGTGCGGACGCTCGGCAGGCTTTTCGTCGATGCCGGCGGAGACATCATTGCGGAACGGGCATTGAAGGTGATTCCCCGCGGTGGCGCCGACGGCTTCCTCGTCATGACCAACATCGCCAACCACACCGCCAAACGCATCGTGCTGGCGACGGGTGCCTGGACCCGGGAGCTGCTGGATCCGCTCGGCATCAAGGTGCCGCTGGAAACGGAGCGGGGTTACCACGCGATGATGCCAGCGCCGAACATCACGCTGAAGATTCCGATGTCGATCAAGAACCGGGGCTTCGGGCTGACGTCCATGGAAGAGGGCCTGCGCGCCGGCGGCACCGTCGAGTTCGGCGGCTTGCAGGCCGAGCCGGACGAGCGACGGGCGATGCTGCTGGTGACCCATGCCAAGCGCATCTTCCCCACCCTGCAGACCGATGAGCCGCGCTACTGGATGGGCCACCGGCCATCGACGCCGGACAGTTTGCCGGTCCTCGGAGAGGTGCCGGGCCGCAGCGGACTCTACCTCGCTTTCGGCCACGGCCACTTCGGCATGACCGGCGGCCCGCCCAGCGGTCGCCTGGTGTCCCAGCTGATCAACGGCCAGCAGCCGAGCATCGATCCGGCCCCCTACGCCTGTACCCGGTTCCAGTAATCCGACATTCAAGGAGCAGCACATGGACATCCAACGCATCGGCCGCAACCCCGCCGGCGGCGACCAGCAACGGTCGCGGGCCAGCCAGATCTCCGTCCACAACGGCACCGTCTACTTCGCCGCGACGCCGGACCGGCCGTTCGATCCCGGCGCGTCGGTCGGCGTGCAGACCCGGCAGATGCTCGCCCGGGTCGAGGAGCGACTGGCCCTGGCCGGCAGCGACAAGTCGCGGATCCTGATGGCGCATGTGATGCTCGCGGACATGCGCTACTTCGCGGAGATGAACGAGGTGTGGGACGCCTGGGTGGACCAGGACAGCCCGCCGGCACGGGCCTGCGGTGCCTGCGACCTGGGCAGCCCGGACATGAAGGTCGAGATCATCATCACGGCGACGGTGAAGTAGCCGGCGGGGGAGGTCTGCTCGCGGGCGCAGGTAGCCACCCTATCTGCGGTCGGTATCGTTTCCGTGCACCGATTCCCGGGTGCAGTCGCGTCCCACGAGCCCGCGCTGTTCGGCTTCGGCACCGAGCCGACGCTCCAGGAGCTGAGCAGGTTCTTCTCGCCACCGTCGGATGGTCGCGCTTGCCGAAGGGTTCCGTATCGGTCGAGAGCGGCAGGGCCGTCTACGAGCGTTACCCCTTCCCACGCTCGATCGTCCCCACTCGAGCAGCGACGGCCTCCAGTTCCCTGCGCAGCAATCCCACCCTTTCACCTTCGATCCGCGAGGAGATCGCAGCCACGCTAAGCCCCAGGTAGGGCACCCCACCGGTGCAGGGCACGGCAACCCCGATCCCG
Source organism: Pseudomonadota bacterium (assembly GCA_023441105.1). The sequence goes on from JAEZQX010000168.1 coordinate 5,696, forward strand.
GTCACGCCCTGCGTAATCGTGCCTTCGCTAAGGGCCATACCGCGCCGTTGTGTCTGCTGGACCCGCTCCCGAAGCCGCTCGATCGTCAGTCCATACTGACGCAGCGCCCGTCGGTTGCGCTGTAGTGCGTGCTCCGCCTGATCGATTGGCAATGCCGCCATCAGCGCCAGGCCGGCTGCCCCAAGCCCCAGTGGCCGCCGTGCCCCGAGCTCGAACGTACGGGTTCGGATAGGGAATCCCCCTTCCTCGAACGCGATGCAGACGGCTTCGAACCCGCTTCGCATGACCAGGTAGACGGTATCGCCGGTGGCGACGGCGAGCTCGCGAAGCCTCGGCCGAATGCGCTCGAGCCGCTGTACCGGGCTCGGTGCAGCCAGTCCAAGCTCATAGATCGCAGCGCCGAGCCGATAGCGTTTGGTGTCCTCATCCTGCTCGAGGAAGTTCTCCGAACAGAGACTTTGCAGGAAACGGTGGACGGTCGGCCTTGCCAGCCCCGATGCTTCCGCGAGGTCGAGAAGCCGCGCGCCTCCATGTCCGTACCGGGAGACCAGCCGCAGCAGTTCTGCTGCCCGTTCGACCGATTGCACCCCGCCGGCGTGCTCTTCCATTCAGGCCCTCCCAGCCGCTACGGAACTGCCAATTCCACATACCGGACTCCCGAGCCCGATTGCGGCTCTCGCCAACTATTCTATCGATCGAGAGCCTGCGTGAGGCTGAATAGCCCGTCTGTCAGCAAGCAACTGACCAAGAAGTCCATTAAGTGGAATCACATGACTGAAGCTGCTTTCGAACACATCCTCGTCGAGCGTCTCGGGCCGGTGCTCCGGGTGTCGCACAACCGTCCGGAGGTGCGCAACGCCGAAGGCCGTCGTCTGCTGGAGGAACTGAACCAGGCTTTGCGCGCCGCCGAGGCTGACGATCAGGTCAGGGTAGTCATCATCGCGGGCAAGGGTGACCATTTCTCGGCTGGGCACGACCTGAAGGAGGCCCAGAGGGAACGGCCTTCGCTCACGGTGGAGCAGCGCTGGGAATACGAGGAGGAGCACTTCTACCAATACTGCCTGAACATCCTCGACCTGAAGAAGCCGACCATCGCGCAGGTTCAGGGCGCCTGCATTGCCGGCGGCCTGATGGTGGCCAACATGTGCGACCTGATCGTTGCTGCCGACGACGCCTTTTTCTCGGATCCGGTCGCCCACTCGCTCGGGACCGCTGCAGTCGAAGTGCTGATCCATCCCTGGGTGCTGGGAATGCGCAAGGCCAAGGAGGTCCTCTTTACTGGCCGTCGCTTCGGCGCCCAGGAGGCGCTCGAGGCGGGGATGGTCAACCGGGTGGTTGCCCGGTCTCAGCTCGAGCAGGAAACGCTGGACCTGGCGATGACCATCGCCGCGGCCCCGCCCTTCGGGCTGCGGCTGCTCAAGCGTGCGCTGAATCGCACGTGGGACGCACAGGGCTTGAAGGTCGCCCTCAGCGCCCATTTCGATGGACACCAGCTTTCGCATGTGACCCGGGAGTTCCAGGAAAATGCCGCCCGCGGACTGGCGAACGCGATCCAGACGGCAAAGGACGCGGCCAGATGAAGCGTTCTCCCGCAGCCGATCTCGAGCCGCTGCTGGCACCGAAGTCGATTGTCGTCGTGGGTGCGTCACAAGACCCGATTCGGATCGGCGGACGGCCGATCCAGCTTGCCCGCGAGTACGGCTTTCCTGGCCCGGCGGTGGGCGTGAATCCCAAGTACGACACGATCCAGGGATTGCCTTGCTACCCCCGGATCTCGGAAATCCCTTTCGTCCCTGACCTGGCGATCCTGGCCGTGGGGGCGAAGGACGTACTCCCGCAGCTCGAAGCCTGTGCCGAGAGCGGCGTGAGAGCCGCGGTGGTGTTTGCCGGCGGATTCGCCGAGACGGCGACGGAGGAAGGTCGTAACCTGCAGGCGCGCGTGGCCGCACTGGCGCGTGAGACCGGACTCGTTGTTGCCGGACCCAACACGATCGGACTGGTGAACGTCGCCAAGGAGAACTACGCGACTTTCATGACGGCCATGCTGGAGGCCCGTCCGAAGCTTGGCGAAGTCGCGCTAGTCGCGCAGAGCGGTGGGGCCTGCATCGCGGTGTACAACGCCATCGAACGGCGCGGCGTGGGCTTCGACTACATCATCAACACGGGGAACGAGGCCTGCGTCGACTTCAACGACTACCTCGCCCATGTCGCGGATGACCCTCGGACGGGGGTGATCGCCGGCTACATCGAGGGCCTCCAAGATGGTGAACGCTTCTTCGAGCTGATGCAGGACTGCGGGGCACGGCGACTCCCGGTCGTGATCTACAAGGTCGGCGAAACGGAAGCCGGCGCAGGCGCGGCCGCCTCGCATACGGCTCGGCTGGTGGGCAGCCATCGGGTATTCACCTCCGCAATGAGGCAGCTCGGCGTGATGCAGGCCGACGACATGGAGCAGCTGGCCGAGCTCGCCTACCTCGCGCGCTTCGCCAATCGGACGGCCGGCAAGCGCGTCGGCATCCTGACCACGTCGGGCGCGTTCGCTGCCATCCTGACCGACAAGTTCGTCGGGCAAGGCCTCGAGGTGCCCTCGCTGAGCGTGGCGTTGCAGGCAACCCTGCGCCCGAACGTTCCGGCTTTCGCAACGGTCGTCAATCCCGTCGACATTACGGCAAACGTCGTCAACTCCCCGGACGGCTTCGAAGCCGCACTTGCCGAGATGCTTGTCACTGACGAGGTCGACATGGTGGTGCTGTTCTCGACCTCCAACCTGATCGATCGTCTGGCCCCGGCCATCGTTCGCGCGGCGACCGGTTCCGAACGCCTGCTAGTGGTGATGGTCACCGGAGTGATCCGCTCCGAGGAGGAGCTCGTGGCCGCGGGCGTGCCGGTCTTTCACGATACCGGGCGCGGCGCCGAGGCGCTCGCCACGCTCGCTCACTGGCATGCCCATCAGACTAGCAGAAGGCCCTGGGACAGGAAGGCGCTGCCAGCTGCGGCACTGCCGGGGGAACTCCAGGCGATTCTCAATTCTGCGGCAGAAGCGGGCCAGCGGATGCTGGACGAGCACGACAGTAAGCGCCTGATCGCGGCAGCGGGAATCGAGACCGGAAGTGAGTTGATCGCGAGCTCGGCTGCGGAGGCCGCAAGAGCGGCCGAGAAGCTCGGCTGCCCGGTTGTCATGAAAGTGCTGTCCGAAGACATCGCCCACAAGACGGAGGTCGGCGGTGTACGGCTGGGCATTGGCGACCCCGCCGCGGCGGAAAAGGCCTACGCCGACATCATTGCCACGGTGAGGGCAGCCTTGCCGGAGGCGCGGGTTCGCGGGGTCCTGGTCCAGCGCCAGGAGCAGGGCGGCCACGAATTGCTGCTTTCATGCAGGCGTGACCCGGTCTTCGGACCCGTCCTCACCATCGGCTTCGGCGGAACGATGGCCGAGCTTCTTGACGATGTCGCCCTGCGAATGCTGCCAGTCGGCGCCGGCGAGGCACGTGCGATGCTGAACGAATTGAGGATGTATCCGCTGCTTGCGGGATATCGCGGCGCGGAACCTGCTGACGAGGCGGCCGTCGTGAATGCAATGGTCAGCGTGTCTACGCTTGCAATGGCGACTGCCGTCGACGAGATCGAGATCAATCCCCTGATCGTGCGACCGAGGTCGGTGGGCGGTGCGGTGGCGGTCGATTGCGTCGTACGCCTCCAAGGGCGCTAACCGGAGGGATCGGATTCGATGTTCATCGACTTCAGCAGCAAACCGCCACTGGCCGCCTTCCAGGAGGGGGCGGCACACATGGCCAACTACGATCGGATCTACGAGTCGACCAAGGAGGTTCAAGAGAAGACCGGCTCCGGCGAAGTGCAAAGCCTGCGGGCGTATCTCGACGAGTACGAGCAGCAGTCGGCGCGCCACGTGATACTGCGGGGGCGCGACCTGAGATCGACTTTCGGCTTTCACGTGTCCAACGAAACCGTCGCGCGCTTCTGCCGGGACCACGGGAGTCGCTACCTAGGATTCGCCGGCGTCGATCCTTACCGGGGAATCACGGCGTTGCGTGACCTCGAATTCGCCGTCCGTGAGCTGGGTCTGATCGGGTTGAACCTGCCGTGCTTCGAGCTCAAGATGGCGATCAACGATGCCCGCCTGTATCCGCTGTACGCGAAGTGCATCGAGCTGGATATTCCCGTCGCGCTTCACTGCGGCGTCAACTTCTCCACCGAAGCGCCCATCCGCAACAGTCATCCCATGTTGCTCGACGAGGTCATGGTTCATTTCCCGGATCTGCGGGTCCTGGCGGGACCTCCTGGCTGGCCCTGGGTAGATGACCTGGTGGCCGTTGCCTGGCGTCACGCCAACGTGTACATCGGCCTCATGGCTTTGCGGCCGAAGTATCTCGCCGTGCCGAACAGCGGCTATGGTCAACTGCTCCAGTATGGGACCACGGTCCTGAAGGACCGCGTCATCTTCGGTTCGGCGTTCCCGTTGATGACTGTTGGGCAGGCGCTCGAGGACATCCAGGCGCTGCCATTGTCTGATGCCGTCCGCCAACGTTGGCTGCATGACAACGCGGCCCGCTTCCTGCGCTTGTCGAACTGAAGCCTTCCGCTTGTCGAACTGAAGCTTTCCCTTCGAACCCATTCGCTGAGGTATTTCGATGAAACGACTACTGTCATTGCTGCTCGCCTGCCTGTCGGCGGCGGCATTCTCCGTGCATGCCCAATCCGACCTTTATCCACAGAAGCCCGTCCGGCTGGTGATCGGGTATCCGCCAGGCGGCACTACCGACATCGTCGGACGCCTGGTCGCCCGGGAGCTCGAGCACGAGCTCAAGCAGAACTTCATCGTCGACAACCGAGCGGGAGCCAGCGGCCAGATCGGCACGGGAATCGTCGCGAAGGCTGCTCCCGATGGCTACACGCTGCTGTTCACCATCGGCAGCCATACGATCCTGCCAGCGCTCAACCAGCAGCTGCCCTATGACGTAATCAACGACTTCGCCCCGGTGACGCTGGTCGGCACCTCGCCGAACATGCTGCTCGTCAAAGCCGATCATCCGGCGAAATCCCTGCAGGACCTGTTGGAGCTGGCGCGCACGCAACCGGGGCAGCTCAACTATGCGACGCCCGGTATCGGAACTACGACGCACATCACGGCGGCCATGGTGGAGCGTGCCACAGGCGTGAGACTGAACCATGTTCCCTACAAAGGGTCTCCACAGGTAGGCCAGGCCTTGCTCGCCGGCGAAGTCCCATTGGCCTTGGGTTCGATCATCTCGGCCGGCCAGATGGTCCGCGATGGACGAGCCCGTGCGCTTGCGATTGTGGGGCTCGAGCGCTCCCAGCTGTTGCCGGACGTGCCCACCTTCGGTGAAGGCAAGGTCGAAGGCGTCCTTGGTGACAACTGGCTGGGTCTGCTGGCGCCGGCCGGCACGCCGGCCGCCGTAGTAAGCCGCCTTGACCAGGCGATCCAGGGGCTCTTGAAGCGTGACGATTTCCTGGCGCAGCTCCGCACCCAGGGTGTCCAGGCATCTGGACTCGGGCCCGGCGCGTTTGCCAAGACAATCCGCGATGAGGTGGCAGCCTACCAGGATCTCGCCAAGTCGATCAGCCTCAAGCCGGAGTAGGCGCCGCGATGAAGGCGGTCCAGATCACGCACGCAGGGGGCCCGGAAGTACTTCGATCCGTCGACTGCCCGCTTCCTGTCGCTGGTCGGAAGGAAGTGCTGGTACAAGTCGCTGCCGCCGGCGTGAACCGACCGGATATCCAGCAGAGAAAGGGTCTCTATCCGCCTCCGCCGGGCGCTTCCGAGATCCCGGGGTTGGACATTGCAGGTGTCGTCGTCGCGGTCGGTGCGGGTGTGTCGCGCTGGCAGGTCGGGGATCCGGTGTGTGCCCTCGTGCAGGGAGGTGGCTACGCCGAGTTCTGTGTAGCGCCGGAAGAGCAATGCCTGACGGTGCCAAGAGGGTTCTCCTTTGAACAAGCGGCTTCGCTTCCTGAGGTCTTCTTCACCGCCTGGAACAATCTGCTGGACCACGGACGGCTCACCGATCGCGAGACCGTTCTGGTCCAAGGCGGGAGCAGCGGTGTGGGTCTTGCGGCTATCCAGCTTGCGCGCGTGCTGAGGAACGCGCGGGTTGTCGTCACCGCCAGCAGCGAAGAGAAGCGGCGCGCCGCGCGCGAGGCGGGAGCCGAATTGGCCGTTGACTACCGTCAGTCCGACTGGCCCCAGGAGATTCGTTCCCTCTTGGGCCACGAATGTATCGACGTGATCCTCGATTCCCAGGCGGGAGACTACGTGCAGCCGGAGATCGAGCTTCTCGCGACTGGGGGGCGGCTGGTGCTGATCGGGCTGCATCGCGGCGATCGAGCCGATGTCGACTTGCGCAGCATCGTCTACCGACGACTGACCCTGACGGGCTCCACCATCCGGGCGCGGGATGCAGCGTTCAAGGGACGTATTGCGCGCCAGCTGGAGGCCCAGGTCTGGCCCCGCCTTTCCGACGGCACGATCATCACGCGAATCCATCGAGTCTTCGAGCTAGATGACGTCGCCGAGGCGCATCAAGTACTCGATTCGAATCAGCAGATCGGGAAGGTGGTGCTCCAGGTGGATCGCCGTCTTACCACCTAGCGCGAACGTATCGACGGCGTCATCCAAGCCGCCCAGATGCTCTCCAGTGGTCGCTGACTGCGAAAGAGATCCTCGTCCTCAGGATACTGGAGTGTGCTCAGCGATATTGGCTGTGCCCGAAAGAGAGTTCGCGCATGTACTTGGTGCATCGGCGCTCCCTAGACAACCTGCCGGAGCGGCTGTTAACCTGTCATACCACGACCAAATCAGGTTCGTTCTTGTTCGTCCAGATCAAGCGCCCCAAAGTCCACCACGAAATCGTCGCACAGCTCGAGAATCTCATCATCTCGGGCCGCCTGAAGGAAGGTGAGCGCCTCCCCTCCGAGCGCGAGCTGATGGCCCAGTTCAACGTCGGCCGTCCCGCCGTCCGCGAAGCCATCCTCAGCCTGGAACGCAGCGGCCTCCTCAGGATCTCCAACGGCGAGCGCGCCCTGGTGGTGCAGCCGACGACCGAGAAGGTGCTGGACAGCCTCTCCAGCGCGGTGCGCGTCTCGCTCTCGACGGAAGAGGGCGTCCGCAATTTCCAGGCCGCGCGCCGCCTGTTCGAGGTTGCCATCGTCCGTCACGCCGCTGCCTCCGCGACGGATGAGCAGATCGAGCGCCTTCGTCAGGCGCTGGCAGCCAACGAGGAAGCCATGGGCGACGGCGCCCGCTTCGAGCTGACGGACGTCGCGTTCCACCTGGAGATCGCAAGAACCACCGGCAACCCGATCTTCACCGGGCTTCACGAGGCGCTGACGTCCTGGCTGCTTCAGCAACGCAACGTCGTCCTTCGTGAGCCGACGGCCGAGCGGCTTGCGTACGAGTCCCACCGAAACGTCTTCAAGGCGATCGAACGTCACGATCGCGATGCCGCCGAAGCGGCGATGACTTCCCATCTCGACTCGGTCGAGACGGAGTTCTGGAAGCAGCGGCGACGCGAGTCCCGCAAGCGAAAGGCCCAGTGATTCATCAACGACTGCATGGATAGCGAGGACGGACTATGAAGATCAGATCGCTTGCCGCTTCGGCAAGCCTCCTGCTGGCCACGGCGCTGGCTGCCACCCATCCGGCCGCCGCCGCGGACTTTCCGATCAAGGGCAAGGCGATCGAGATGATCGTTCCCTTCGCCGCGGGCGGACCGACCGACGTGGCGGCGCGCCTGCTGGCAACCCCGCTCGAGAAGGAGTTGGGCACCCAGATCACGGTGGTCAACAAGCCGGGGGCGAGCACGCAGATCGGCGGAACCCAGTTGGCGAAGTCCAAGCCGGACGGCCACACCATCGGCTTCGTCAGCCTGCCGCAGCTCATCACCGCCTACATGGACCCGACGCGCAAGGCCGTCTTCTCGCGCAAGGACCTGCAGCCGATCGCCATGCATGTGGTCGATCCGATCGCAGTCGTGGTGCGCGCGGACAGCCCCTACAAGACCTTGAAGGATCTCATCGAGGATGCCAAGGCGCGGCCGGGCAAGGTCAAGGGGGGCACCGGCGGCTTCATGGGCACGCCATACCTTTCTTTCCTCGAGTTGGAACGCAGCACTGGTGCCAAGATCGCGCTGGTGAACTTCGAAGGGTCGGCCCCGGGGGTTACGGCGCTGCTGGGCGGCCACATCGATGTCCAGATGGACACGGTGGCGGGCGCCTACGGCCGCGTGAAATCCGGCGAGCTGCGGGTGCTGGCCATTGCCGACTCCGAGGAGAACCCGTTTCTCCCGGGCGTGAAGACCTTCAAGGCCGAAGGCATCGACATGCAGATGGCAGCCTCGCGCGGCCTGGCCCTGCCGGTCGGTACGCCGAAGGAGATCGTTGCAACCTGGGCTAAGGCCATCCAGGAGGTCATCAATTCCGAGGATCACCGCAAGCGTATGAGCGAGATGGGGCAGACCCTGCGCTATCTCGGCCCCGATCAGTTCGCCCAGTACTGGGAGTCGCTGGAGAAGCAGGTCGAGCCCCTGATCGAAAGCGCCCGGCAGACGGTCACGAACAAGTGACCCCGCAGTTTCCTTGAACCACGTAGACAGGATATTTCGTGAGCACCAACACCCAGAACCAGATCACCACCACGCCCGCTGAACGCGCCATGATGGAGAAGTTCCTGCATCCCCGAATGACCTCCGAGCACATCTGGTCCGGCGGCGGCATGGTCATGTCGACCCGGATCCGTTCCATGCTGCCCGGAAAGCGCTTCGTGGGGCGAGCGCTGACTGCCCGCACGCTGGCCGGCTTCACCCGCGCCGGGCAGGAGGCGCTGGCGCAGGCGCAACCTGGCGATGTGCTCGTGATCGCAGCCGGCGGACCGTCCGAGCTCTCGCCCTGGGGCGGCATGGTCCACTGGAACGCCTCGCGCGACAAGCTGGCGGCTGTGGTGGTCGACGGGCCGACGCGTGACATGGTCGAGATCAAGGCCTTGGAGAACGCCATACCGCTCTTCGCCTGCGGCCAGGCGCCGGCCATCGCCGGCTTCGGCGCCCCCGGGACCGGCGCCATCCGTGAAACCGTCATGTGCGGCGGGATTCCAGTGAGCCCCGGGGACCTCGTCTTCGGCGATGACGACGGCGTGGCCGTAGTGCCCTGGGCCAAGGTGGAGCAGGTGCTGGACCTGGCCCTCAAAGGGATCATCTTCGACGACAAGGAGCAGGCCTGGGTCGAGTCCGGCCGCAGCGTCTTCGATCTCCTGACCATGCTCTCCGGCGTCGACGGCTCCAACTACAAGGAGCGCAAGTTCCGCTGGGTCGGCCAGGATGGCATCGAGCCGCTGAAGGACTGACGAGCTTGCTTCGGCGCGACCCGGAGAGCCCGGCAGTCGCGCCGGGCGGCCCACTTCCATCGGGAGCAACCAGCGGGTGACCCCTCGCCATTTCATCCTGGGGATCGTGCTCCTCGCCGTGGCCATCGTGGCCGGCCAGGAGGCGGTTCAGTTGACCTACTGGACCGCGCTGGGGCCGGGGCCTGGCTTCTTCCCCTTCTGGCTCGCGGTGCTGCTCGGCATCCTCTCGCTGTTGCTGTGCGTCCGGTCCTTGCCGGCCTTGCGCCACGCCAAGGGGGAGGGGGCGCTGCCCGACCGCGACGTCATGGCGAAGATGGCCATCGTCGTCGGTGCCCTGGGTGGTGTGGTCGTGCTGCTGGAGCCGCTTGGCTTTCGGCTCACGATGCTCGCGATGTACCTCGTGGTGCTGTACGGGCTGGGACGGCGCGATTTCCTGCTGTCCCCGCTGATTGCACTGCTCGGCAGCTTCGGCGCCTTCCACGTCTTTACGGAATGGCTGGCCGTGCCCCTGCCGACGGGCATCCTCGGCTGGTAGCAGGCCAGCTGGCAGCAAGGCGGAGCGGGCAACGTTAGGAGCAGGGAACGGAGTTGGACACGCTTCAGTATCTTCTCGCCGGCTTTGCGACGGTCTTCCAGATCCAGAACCTGGCGTTCGCCTTTTCGGGCTGCGTGCTCGGGATGCTGGTCGGCGTCCTGCCGGGCGTCGGCCCCGCCGCGGGCACGGCGATCCTCATTCCGCTCACGCTGGTGCTCGACCCGACGTCCGCCGTGATCATGCTGGCCGCCATCTACTACGGCGCCATGTACGGCGGCACGATCACCTCGATTCTGCTCAATCTTCCTGGCGAAGCGTCGTCGGCGGTCACCTGCCTCGACGGCTATGAGATGGCGCGCCAGGGCCGTGCCGGTCCGGCGCTGGCCATCGCGGCTATCGGCAGCTTCATCGGCGGCATCATCGCCACCGCCGGCCTGGTCGTCCTCGCCATTCCTCTCTCCAGCATCGCACTGAAATTCGGCCCGCCCGAATTCTTCTCGCTCATGATGGTGGGCCTGTGCCTGGTGATGGGACTGGCCAGCCAGTCGCTGGTGCTCGCCTTGATCTCCGCGGTGCTGGGATTGCTTCTGGCGCAGGTTGGAATCGATCCGGTGATGGGTGTTCCGCGCTATACCTTCGACAGGATGGAACTGCTGGACGGCCTTGGCATCGTCGCGGTGGTGATGGGCCTCTTCGGAATTGGCGAAATCCTGCACAGCCTGGGGGAGAAGGGCAGTGCGTCGGCGCAGGCAGCGCCTCGCTCGTTGCTGTTGTCCAAGGCCGATATCCGCGACTCCGCCGCGCCGATCGCCCGCGGCTCGGCCATCGGCTTCTTCCTGGGCCTGATTCCCGGCGTCGGTGCCATCGTCCCGACGTACCTGTCCTATGCCCTGGAGAAGAGCGTCTCCAGGACGCCCGAGCGCTTCGGCAAGGGGGCCATCCAGGGCGTCGCCGGCCCGGAGACGGCGAACAACGCCTATGCCAACGCCGCGTTCATCCCGCTGTTCACCCTCGGCATTCCCGGTGCGGCGACCACGGCGATCCTGATGGGCGCGTTGATGATGAACGGGCTGATTCCGGGTCCGACCCTGTTCGTCGAGCAGCCGCGGTTCATCTGGGCGGTCATCGCCAGCTTCTTCGTCGGCAACCTGATCCTGCTCGTGCTGAGCCTGCCCTTCATCCCGCTGTGGGTTGCAGTCCTGAAGGTGCCGCGAGCGATCCTGGTGGCCATCGTCCTGGCCATGTGCGTGATCGGCGCCTACAGCATCAACAACAGCGTCTTCGACATCGGCCTGATGCTGTTCTTCGGCGTGGTGGGCTACCTCTTCAAGAAGACCGACGTGCCCCTCGCGCCGCTGGTGCTGACCTTCGTGCTGGCGCCGCTGATGGAGCGCTCGCTCAGGCAGTCCCTCGAGATGTCCCAGGGCGAGTTCGGCATCCTCTTCTCGCGGCCGATCTCCGCGTCGCTGCTGGTCATCTCGATCATCGTGCTGATCGTATCCACCATGAGGGCCGTTCGAGCCGTGCGCGGATCGGATGGCGAGGTATGAGCAAGAGCGAAACCTACTCCTTCGAATCGCTGGCCACGTTGTCGGATCGGCTCCGCAGGCGCCAGCTGACTTCCACGAAACTCGTCGAGCACTTCCTGGCGCGGATCGAACGGCTCGACGACAAGCTGCATGCGTTCGTCTCGATCGATCCGGAGGGCGCGCTCGAGGAGGCCGCGCAGGCGGACCGACGGCATGCCGATGGGGACCCGCTAGGTCCGCTCGACGGACTGCCGGTCGCCGTCAAGGACATGTTCGATATCGAGGGGCAGGTCACCGCCTGCGGATCGGCGCATTGGCATGACCGGGTCAGCGCCGGATCGTCGACGGTGGTGCAGCGGCTGCGCGCCGCCGGCATGTGCATCATCGGCAAGACGCAGATGGTCGAGTTCGCTTTCGGCGCGTGGGGCACCAACCCGCGCCTCGGCACTCCCTGGAATCCCTGGGACCTGGGCACACATCGCATCCCCGGCGGTTCATCGAGCGGTTCCGCCGTTGCAGTGGCTGCCGGCATGGTGCCGGTGGCGATCGGCTCGGATACCGGTGGCTCGGTGCGTACGCCGGCAGCCCTCAACGGCATCACCGGCCTGAAGACATCGAGCGGGCGAATCGGCCTGCATGGGGCCCTCGCGCTGTCCGAGAGCCTGGATACGGCGGGACCCTTGTGCCGGACCGCCGAGGACGCGGCGCTGATGCTCGCCGCGCTCGCCGGCACCGATCCGGACGATCCTCGCACCGCCCAGGCGCCGCCATTCGACCTGCGTCAGGCGCTGGAGAGCTCGACCGACCTCTCGGGCGTGCGGATCGTCGCCATGAAGGAGAGTGATTTCCTCGTTCCGGTGGATCCCCGAATCGCGCAGGCCTACCGCGAAGCGAGGACGACCCTGGAATCGCTCGGTGCATCCGTATCGGAAAGCCCTTTCCCCTTCTACATGAACGAAATCATCCGCGAGTGCGGCGTGATGATGGCGGCGGAAGGCTGGAAGGCGCATCGCGAGTACATCGAGGACGAGGCGTTGCCGTTCGGGCCGTGGGTGCGCGAAAGAATCCTGGCCGGCAAGTCGCTCGGCAGCGACGGGTTCGAGCGCGCTTCGCGGCTGCATCGGAAGCTGTCGGCGCAATGGCAGGAATGGCTGGCCGATGCCGACGCATTCCTCAGCCCGGCGCTGGCGATCCCGGCCTTGCCGGTGGCCGAGGTCGACGAGCGCTCCACCACCCTGGCTGCCTTCGCCCGTGCCGGCAACTTCCTGAGCGCCTGCGGGCTCACCCTGCCGGCAGGTGCGACGGAAGCAGGCCTCCCGCTGGCCATCCAACTGCTCGGGAAGCCTTTCGACGAGGCCCGGTTGATCCGTATCGGAAGAGCATTCCAGGGCCGGACGGCCTGGCACCTTCGGGCGCCGGATCTCGCGCCACTGGATGCACCGGGGTCTTGAGTGTCTGCTGCCCATGAGTCAGCGCTCGCCTGCGATGATGCTCTTGCCCGCTGACCGCTTTGCCATCCAATCGAGCCCAACCTGGAGACGTAAATGAACCCCCGCGTGATTCCGAACGATGTCCCCGTCGGCGCCGAGATCGTGGACATCGACTTGCGCAAGCCCCTCGATGACCGTTCCCTGCAGGTCGTCAGGGAGGCGCTCGATCGGCACGGGATGATCTACATCCGGAATCAGTTCCTCGAGCCCCAGCACTTCGTGGCCTTCAGCGGCCGGCTGGGAACCATGAGGCGACATGTCTTCGACCAGTTCCTGCTGAAGGAGCATCCCGAGATACTGCTGATCTCGAACATCGTCGAGAACGGGCGCCAGATCGGGGTGGCGGACGCCGGGCAGTACTGGCATACGGACGGTGCCTTCGAGGCCGCGCCGCACATCTATTCGCTGCTCCACTCCCAGGAGATACCCATCGAGCCCGGCGGCCCGTCGCTGGGTGACACCATGTTCGTGAGCACGACCCACGCCTTCCGGACCCTGCCGCCGGACATGCAGGCGCGGCTGAGGGGAGTGAAAGGCTTCCACAGCCTCATCATCCAGTACGAGAAGAAGAAGAGCACCGGGGTGGGCAAGCACGTGCCGCTGACGCCGGAGCAGAAGGCACGGAATCCGGATCGCTTCCATCCAGTCGTCTGGCCGCACCCGCGAACGGGGGTCGATTGCCTGTACGTCAACGAAGGGACTACGTTCGGCATCGAAGGCATGGACGATGCGGAAGCGACCGTTCTGATCAAGCAGCTTTGCGACCACATCGTGCAGCCGGAGGTCGTGTACCACCACAAGTGGAAGGTCGGCGACGTCCTCGTCTGGGACAACTATTCGACCCAGCACAAGGTCAACTTCAACTACGGGCCGCAGCATCGGCGGAAGATGCATCGGACGACGGTGGCCTGAGTTAAGTCGCCGCTGACTCGGCAAACGGGTCTCGTTGAACCTGTCACCACCACTCGGCAGGTGTCATGGGCCGGACGGCCGGCAGCCATCGTCGACGCGTCGCAGGTACTACGGCGCGGAGTACTCAATCAGGCCGCGCTCGCCACGCGGCGTTTTGTCGCAGCCTGCCTCAGGCAGAGCTCGACGAAGGGAGCGACCGTTGGCGGGCTGGAGCGGGCTCGCAGTGACACCGCACAGATGGTGCGGAAGGGAGCATTGGCTGGACTGAACAGGCGCCAGGCGAGACCTTCCATCTTGATGGCATGAAGCAGCGAGAACGGCAGGATGCCGATTCCCAGGCCTTCGGCGATCAGCCCGATCATCGTGCCCAGGTGTTCGACTTCGAATACGGGCCGCAGTTGGGATCCTTGCCGCTCATATTCCGCATCGACCAGCTGGCGCACGCTGCTGTTGCCGTTCTTGGCAATGTGGTCGTAGGCACTGATGTCCGCCCAGTTCACGGTCCGGCGCTTGGCGAGCGGGTGACTCTTCGCGCACAGCACGACTAGGTGGTCGCGGAAGAGGTCGACCTGTTCGAGATCGGGTGCGTCCCGTCTCTTGGGCGTGAGGGCGATATCCGCTGCACCCGATCGGAGCATGTCGATGCAGACATCCGCCAGTACATCATGGAGCTTGACGTCTACCTCGGGATAAGCCCTGACGAACTCCAGGATCACCCTGGGCACGAATCCGGTCGCTACTGAGGGCGCGACCGCGACCACGAGCCGACCGCGCTTGCCGGCGACGAAGCTCTGGATGCGTTCCAAGCCGGTTCCCATGTCGTCCAGCAGACCGATCGCGATCGCCAGGAACTCCGTTCCGACGGGCGACAGCGAAACGGAACGTGTGGACCGATCGAAAAGGCGCGCGCCGATAGCCTCTTCCAGGCGACGAATCGTGGTGCTGAGCGCCGGCTGAGACAAGTGGACGAGTCGCGCGGCCTTGCTGAAGCTGGCTGTTCGTGCGACGGCGAGGAAGGCGTCGATCTGCTTGAGGGTGATATTCATTCAGCGGTCGGATAGCCTCATCGAAATCTTGAAATAGACATCCTCGGGGGGTTGACCTAACTTTCGGTCTGCTGCCATGGCCAGCCCCGCCTCTGGGACTGGGCTCCTACTCGCTATTGCCGCGCTCGCCTAACAGACCCGGGGGAGCGGGCGGGGTGCACGTGGCATGTTCGCAGAGTCCAACCTCGTGGAGGAATCGATCCCGTGGCGAGAATTACCGTGACGCCGCTCGCACCTGCCTTGGGCGCCGAAGTTTCAGGCGTGGATCTGCGCCGGCCTGTCGAGGCCGACATTCTGGCGCAACTCCGGCAGGCGTGGACGGAACATCTGGTGCTGCGCTTCCGAGATCAGCACTTGTCCGACCCGGAGCTCCTCACCGTCAGCCGCTACTTCGGAGACCTCGACCCTCCAGGTCCCAATCCCTATGGAAAGCCTTTCCTGGGGGAGTTTCCCGAGATCAACGTGATTTCGAACGTGAAAGTGGACGGCGTTCCGATCGGCAACCTCGGCGATGGCGAAGCCGTATGGCATGCCGACATGACCTACGCGGATGCGCCGCCACGAGGCGCCTTCCTGCACGCGCTCGAGATCCCCGCCACCGGCGGCGGCGACACCTTCTGGGCGAACATGTATCTTGCCTATGAGACGCTGCCGATCCAGCTGAAAAATGCCATCCGGGGGCAACGGGCGATCCATGATTCGACGTACAACAGCGCCGGCATGATGCGGAAGGGCATGAAGGAGGTGACAGATCCGCGACTGGCGCCGGGGGCGCGACATCCACTGGTCATCCGGCACCCAGTGACGGGTCGGCCGGCGCTGTTCCTGGGACGTCGCCGCAACAGTTGCATCGTCGACATGGACCTGGCCGAGAGCGACGGTCTGCTGGATGAGCTTTGGGCTCATGCTATGCGACCGGAGCACACCTTCCGCCAGCAATGGAAGCAGTATGACTTGCTGCTTTGGGACAATCACTGCACGTTGCATCGTCGCGATGCGTTCGACCCCAGCTCGCGGCGAGTGATGCACCGGACCCAGATCAAAGGGTGTGCGCTCGAGGCGGCAAGTCTCTAACAAGCCTTCGGACCGGGAGGATCCATGTCGAGCAACACCTACAGCCATCGGCGCCTCTGGAGCGGCAGGCGCCAGTTCATGGGCACCGTCGGCGCAGGCGCGGTTTCACTCGCGCTTCCGGTTCCCTCCGCGGCTCAGAAGGACTTTCCGACACGGGTGATTCGCATCGTTGTTCAAGCCGCGGCTGGCGGCCAGACCGACATCATGGCGCGTCTGGTCGGGCAGAAGCTCAGTGAGCGCCTGGGCCAGCCCGTCATCGTGGACAACCGCCCCGGCGCCGGCGGGACGATTGCCATGGAGTATGTGGCGCGCTCGCCTGCGGATGGCTATACGCTCGGTACCGCGGCGATGAACACCCACGGGGCGGCGTCCGGTCTCTACCCGAACCTCAAGTACGATCCAGTCAAGGATTTCTCGCCCGTTGTCTATGCGGTCTCGACGGTGAGTGTCCTGTCGGTGCATCCCGGACTTCCGGTGAAATCCCTGCAAGAGCTCATCGCGTTGGCGAAGGAGAAGCCCGGTCAACTGACCTACGCCTCCGGCGGCTCCGGCACGTCGAATCATCTCTTCATGGAGTTGCTGAAGCGCGAGGCGAAGATCGACATTGTGCATATCCCGTACAAGGGCAGCGCGCCTGCGCTGGTGGACGTGCTGGGGGGCCAGGTGCCAATCATCTTCGATCCATTGCCGCCGTCGCTCCCGCATATCAAGGACGGCAGGCTGAGACCCCTGGCGGTCAGCAGCGCCAAGCGCTCTTCGGTCATTCCCGACGTGCCCACCGTCATCGAAGGCGGGGTGCCAGGCTACGACTACCTGTCGTGGCTATCGTTCGTGGCGCCCGCGGGAACGCCCGCGGATGTGGTCGCGAAACTCAATCAAGAGATCAACGAGATCCTGAAGGACCCAGAGGTGCGGGAGAAACTCAGCGCCCAGGGAATGGAACCCGTAGGTGGGACGCCGGAGGAGCTCGGTGAACACATCAAGGCCCAGGTGAAGATCTGGACGGACGTCATTCGCACCTCCGGGGCCAAGCCGGGCTGACCGTGCTTGAATCACTTATGGCCCGAGAGCACAACGCTTGCTCGGAACGAACTTGCACACAGGAGATGCTGAATGCTACGCGAGCTTGACCGGATGACCTTCGACGAAGTGGAGACCTACCTCGAGGAGGGGCCCGGCTTGCTGATCCTTCCATTGGGTTCGACGGAGGAGCATGGCAAGCATGGTCCGATGGGGACGGATACTTTCGCCGCGAGGATCGTCTGTCGGGCGGTCGCCGAGCGCCTCGACGCAATCCTTGCGCCCGCCGTGCCGTTCGGGATGTGCTACGACCAACGTCACTTCAAGGGAACGATCGCGCTCAAGCCGAGCACGTATGCGTTCCTTCTGAAGGAGCTCTGTGAGAATTTCATCCGCGACGGGTACCGCCTGGTGCTCGGAATCAGTGGACACCGCGGGAACGACCATGCGGCCCTCTGCGGCTTCCAGGAGGCCGGGTACGACTCGGATACTCACTTGCTCTACATGAGCTACCAGGACGCCAATCGCGGCCGTCTGCTGGACGTGGTCGGTCCTGAGGCGGCCTCGCACATCCGGCCGGAAGACATCCCGTATGGTGCGGATGGCCACGGGGGTTCGGTCGAGCTGTCGATTTCCGAGGCCCACGCCAACGACTCGACTAAGATGGACAAGCGCATCAAGCCTGACCGCGGCCCTGCAGACATGCTGCGGAGCTTTCCCTTCAAGGCCGTGCTCAATATGGAGGAAGTTGCGCCGGTCGACGGCTTCTTCGGCGATCCCAGCGCCGTCTCGAAGAAGCTCGGTGAGCGGGTGGTCGAGAAGACGGCGGACAAGATTGCCGCCGATGTGCGTCGCTTCCTGGAGGCATTTCCGGTTCGCAAGCGCCGCTCCGTCTGAGCATGGCCGCATCCGCAATCACGGCGGCGAGGGCCGCCGAACGAGGCATCGTGGTCGGCCCCCAACCGATCGCCGTCAACGTGGGAGCCGACATCCTTCGCGCGGGTGGCAATGCGATCGATGCCGCCATTGCTACCGCCCTCGTGCAAGGCGTCGTCGATCCCTGCAACGGGGGCATCGGCGGATTCGGCGCGATGCTTGTTCACGACGCCGGCAAGGGAACGACGACCTCGATTTCCTATCACGGACGGGCGGGCTCCAAAGCCCGGCCGGACATCTTCGCCGATCAGGTCATCGGGCAAATCCATGGCCACGCCGAGCGCTATGAGGTCCAGGACGCTGCAAACCAGATCGGCTACCGGTCCGTCGTTGTACCGGGCTCGCTTGCCGGGTTCGAGGCGGCTCACCGGGCTTTCGGACGACTGCCGTGGCCGGCGTTGTTCGAACCGGCCATCGCTCTCGCCCGGGACGGCCTACCGCTACCGGGGGAGGTCTACTACCACTGGACGGACCTGACCGAGCCTGGCCACAAGACTGGTCTCGAGCGTTTGCAGGCGACGCCGGCCTGTGCGGCCATCTTCGCGCCGGGTGGCGAACTCCTCAAACCCGGGCAGTTGCTGCGACAGCCCGACTACGCCTCGACCCTCGCGCAGATCGCCCGCGCCGGGGCCGTCGACTTCTATCGCGGCGAGATCGGTCGGTGCATCGCAGATGACTTCGCCCGAAACGACGGCCTCTTCACGGGCGATGATCTCGCCGCCTTCGAGGCCGACGTCGGGGCGCCGGTCGTCGGGACCTTCCACGAAATGCAGGTGCATTCCACCCCGCTGCCGGCGAGTGGTGTCCAGATCGTGGAGCTGCTCAACATCCTCGAGCGCATGGACTTGCGCGCGATGCTTGCAGATGGCGAGGCCGGGTACATCCATCGCGTGTCACGTGCCATGCTGGCGACTTTCGCTGATCGAAGAGCCCATCTCGGTGATCCACGGTTCATCGAGGTTCCTGTCGATCGGCTCATCGACAAGGCATATGCATCCGATCTCGTGAAACTCGTCATGGGGGATCGCGCGATCGTAGTGGGAGATCTGGGCTACCGGGAGGCCGCGCACACGACGCATAACTGCGTCATCGACGCCGAAGGCAATGCCGTCACCCTCACCCACACGCTTGGTTCCGCGTCCGGTGTCGTGACCCCGGGTCTGGGTTTCATCTACAACAACTGCATGTACCAGTTTCATCCGGTTCCCGGACATCCCAACTCGATCGCTCCGGGAAAGAGCCGCCTGACCGGCGCCGCGCCCACGCTGATCCTCCGCGACGGCAAGGTTGCGATGGCCATCGGCGCCCTCGGCGGCACGCGAATGCCGACTGCCATCGTCAACACCATCCTGGGCATCGCGATCCACGGCCTTCGTCCGGTCGAGGCGGTCGAGGCGGCCCGCTTCCATGCCGAGGGACCGTGGCTGGAACTGGAAAGTCGCCTGTACTGGAAGCACCGGCATGCGCTCGAGTCCCTTGGATGGCGGATGCGTCCGTCTGCCAAGGGCTACGACCGCGCCTTCGCCTTGACATTCGTCGCATTGCGTTCCGCCGATGGCCGATTCCAGGGGGGCTCCGATCCCCGCGGCGGCGGTGGAATTGCGATCGCCTGACCGAGTTCGTCCGACAGCAACCATCAATCGAGCCGAGGCAAACGTATGCGGAAGTCCGGAGTGTTCGCCACCATCCTGCTGTGCAGCGTGATATCGAGCGCACCGCAGCTTGCTCTAGGACAGGAGTGGCCGACCAAGCCGATCAGCTGGGTGGTGCCTTTCCCACCTGGAGGAACGGCGGACTTGATGGCCCGGATGATCGCTCCCGAGCTTGCGAAGGCGGTCGGCCAGCCGGTCATCGTGGAGAATCGTGCCGGCGCGTCCGCACGTATCGCGGCGGAGCATGTTGCCAACGCTGCGCCGGATGGCTATACCCTCCTGCAGTGCGGTGTCGGGCAGTTCGCGATCAATCCCAGCCTGTACGCGAAGCTCTCCTACGATCCGATCAAGGACTTCGCGCCCATCACGGTTCTCGCCGCGGTCGACAACGTCATGGTCGTGACGCCGTCGCTGCCGGTGAAGACGGTGCAGGATTTCGTCCGCTACGCGAAGGAGCGGCCGGGCCAGGTGAACTTCACGTCGAGCGGCGTCGGATCGATCACCCACCTGACCGGAGAGCTGATGAAGCGACAGGCTGGATTCGAGATGACGCACGTCAGCTACAAGGGCAGCGCGCCAGCTGCGATCGATACCATCTCCGGTGTCGTGCAGGCGATGTTCGACAACCTGCCGGGCAGCCTGGCGAACATCAAGGCAGGCAAGCTCAAGCCACTTGCCACGCTCAGCCGCGAGCGCTCGGCGGCGCTGCCGGATGTGCCGACCTTGCATGAATCGGGCTTTCCCGATTTCGATATGGTGGCCTGGCAATGCGTGGCGGCGCCTGACGGTACACCGAAGGCCATCGTGGACCGCTTGAACCGTGAGATCGTGACGATCATCAAGTCGGAGGCCGTGACCGAGAAGTTTCGAGGTCTCGGGGCGCGGGTAGTCGGGAACTCGCCGGAAGCTTTCGGAGAGTACTTGCGCGCCGAGACCGCGAAGTGGTCAGCGGCGGCAGCGGATGCCGGAATAGAGCCTCAGTGACGCTCTGAGGGCCTCACCGGCCCTCGCCAAAGTCCCGCGCGGAAGGCACCAGGCTCGTCCCGGGCAGGGCATAGAATGCTTGTCGCCATGACCCCCGACCTTCTCGCATCCCTGCGCCTACGCTTCATTGAACGATGCCGCAGCGAGCTGCGCACGCTCTGCCAGATGCGGGATGACTGGCTGCACGAGGCCAATGGGACGGACGACCGCTTCGTCAGAACGGTGCATGGCCTGGCCGGTGCCGGCGCCACCTTCGGCTTCCCGGAAGTAAGCCGCCAGGCCAGTGACCTGGAAACCCTGCTTCTCGAGAACGACAGCCCGGAAGCCGATCGACGCCGGGCCCTCGACCTCCTGATCGCGACCCTCGAGTCGCTGACCGGGCCTGAAGCGCAGCGCGGTACCTCGCCAGACCGGTAGCCTAGCGGCCCGCGGAAAACCCGGTCCTCGTCATCTCTCCCCACGACTTGTCCTGCCGGAGAAACTGCCAGTACCCCTTGACCCGCCAGAAGTTGTTGAGCTGGCGGTAGCCGAAGTTCTCCAGCACGGCGACCAGGGTGAGCACCACGAGATCGAAGGCGTGGGGAAATCGCTGCAGCTCCGATTCCTCAAGGATCAGTGAGGCGACGCTGATGAAGACGCCGTAGAGGAAGACGAGCGCGGTATAGGCGAGCAGGTATTCGACCGACAGCACGCCCAGGAGCCAGAAGAGCGGCATCAGGATGTAGCCGAGCACTTCCATGATCGGTCCAACGACGTCGACGACCAGGATGTGGCCGAGGCCAAGGGTTCCGATGCGGCCATAGCGGGGGTTGAAGAACATGTGGCGGTAGCGGAAGAACACTTCCAGCGCGCCGCGCTGCCACCGCGAACGCTGCCTCGCCAGCACGCGCAGCGTTTCCGGCGCCTCCGTCCAGCAGACCGGCTCGGGAATGAACTCGATGCGGTAAGGCTTCTTCTCGTCGATCATGTGCCGGTGCAGCTTGATGATCAGGTCGAGGTCTTCGCCCATCGAGCCCTTGGTGAAGCCGCCGACAGCGACGACTTCGCGGCGCCGGAAGACACCGAAGGCGCCTGACACCAGCATCAGGGTGTTGATGCGGCTCCAGGCGAGCCGCGCCATCAGGAAGGCGCGCAGGTACTCCATCACCTGGAACAGCGGCAGGATCTTTCGCGGCAGCCGGATCGCCTTGACCCGGCCACCTTCGACGACCGAGTTGTTGACGATGCGGATCGTGCCGCCCACCGCGACCGTTCGCTCCGGGTCTTCGATGAAGGGCTGCATGGCCCGCATCAGCGCATCCGGCTCCAGGAGGGAGTCCCCGTCGATGACGCAGAAGATGGGCGCGCGGCAGACATTGATACCGGCATTCTGCGCATCCGCCTTGCCGCCGTTCACCTTGTCGACCACCACCAGCCGGTCCATCGTCGGCGAGCCGTAGATGCCACGGATCGGCTCGTGCACGAGCCCTTCCTCGTGCGGCCGCTGGAAGGGCACGAGGCCGAAGCCGTCGACCAGGCGTTCCAGCGTCTTGTCCTTCGACCCGTCGTTGACGACGATGACCTCGTAGTTCGGGTATTCGAGCGACAGCATCGAGCGCACGGTTTCGACGATGTTCAGCTGCTCGTTGAACGCCGGGATGACCAGTGCGATCGGCGGCGCCACCTCGCCGTAGCGATGCCAGAGCAGCGACGAACGCGCGACCGGCGGCCGCTGGGCAAGCGCGAAGCCCGCCAGCACGAGCTGCAGGAGGTAGACCGTTGTCTGTGCGATGCCCGCGGCGATCACCAGCCAGGCGATGCCGGTGGCGATCGCCAGCAGGACCTGGTGCCAGTCGACGCTCATAGCAGCTGTCCCTCGGTCAGCACCATCGAAGCCGTGCGTTGGCGGCGCGATCCTTCGTCCTCCGCCATCCGGCGAAGCTCTTCCAGGCCGGGCGGACCTAGCGCCTTCAGCGACCTGCCGGCCGCGTAGCGCACCGCCCACTCGCCGTCATCGAGAAGCTCGCTCAAGGGCTCGACGGCGCGCTCGATGCCCATGCGCCCGGCTGCCTCCGCCGCCTCGCTGCGGATCTGCCAGTCCGGGTTCTGCATCGCTGCCAGCAGCGTGGGGTAGGCGGTCGGATGTCCGTAACGGCCGAGGGCGCGGATGGCGGCGGCGGCAACCTCCGGTGCGGCATCCTCGGCCAACCGATCGAAAAGCGCCAGGAGGCCATAGCTGCTCGACAACGACAAGGCGTCGATCGCTGCCGCGCGAATGAAGGACGGATGGTCTGTTCGGGTCGCATACGCTGCCAGCTCATCGAAACGTTCCGCCGGCAGGCTCTGGAACAGTTCGACCAGTCGGCGTGAGCGCTGGCCGCGCACACCGATGCTGGCCAACGTCGCATCGAGTGCAGGCAGTGCCTGCAGCGTCGATAGCGCGATCGCCGCGGCGATGCGCACTTCGCGAGCGCGATCCTTGCGCAAGGCATCCTCCAGGCTGCGGACGGTTTCGGGGCCGGGGAATGCCGCCAGCATCTCGGTCGCATGGATGCGATCGGCCTCGTTTCCGTGATTCAGGCGCTGGCGGATGGAATGCGGCAGGCCGATGTCGGCGAACACGGTCTCGATGCGCTCGCGTTCTTCCCCACGCAGCATCTCGAGAAACTCGAAGCCGGCAGCGGCGATGACCTCGCTGCGGATCGGTCGCAACGCGTGGACGAGGGCAGGGCGGTCGTCGTCTTCGGAGAACCGGATCAGCGCCGTCAGCACGCGACGGCGCTCTTCCGACGACCGGCCGGTCCGGCGGTCATGCAGGAGTCGCAGCACGACAAGGACGCTCATGGTCGCGAGCGCCGCGGCGCCGAGCCCGATCGATGAGATCCAGATGAGCCACAGCATCGGTCAGAACCGCAGCGACAGGCCGACGCCGACGGTATCCCGGTCGAAGGCGTCCCGTACTTCATGCGCGTAGGCGACGTTCAACGTGATCCTGTCGTTGACGTCGAACGACAAGCCGGCGAAGGCGGTCTGGACTTTCACCAGGGCACCGGCCGAGATCTCCGGCGCGTCGGCATAGCCGGCGAACAGCCGCAGCCGGTCGGTTGCGACGACGTCGCCGCGCAGCACGTAGCCCGAAGCCGACGTGCCGTCGTCGTCCTGCGATCCGACCCAGCGCGCGGAGATCCCGAGTCGCTCGTCCAGCACGAAGTATTGGAGGCCCGGCGACAGGGTGGTGACGTCGCTGCCGGGATACCGGTCGTGCCGGACATCGAGATTCAGGAAGAGCGGTCCCCTTCCGGCGGTGCGCTCGCCGGCCCGCCACGAGGTTCCGGCGCCGATCGATGTCTCGGCGAGGAAGTCGGAGTCCGGCGTCGCCGCCACCAGTCCGTAGAAGGACAAGTCACCGCTGCCCGCGTAGTCGAGCCGCGTTTCGAGCTGGATGTCGGTCCGACCGAAGCGGGTCGCACGGCGAACGCGTCCGGAGACCGTCGCTTTCGACGTTGCGCGATAGGCCAGCCCGATGCCGCTGTCGGTCCATGAGGAGCGACCGCCGCTCAGGTCGCTCACCTCGCTGCCGAGGTCGAGCCGCCAGTTGCTCGGCGGTGCTTTGGCGAGCCGCTGCTGGATGCTGGCCGAAAGCGCGGGCGCATCGGGATGCACGGCTTGGGCTGCTTCGGCCAGTTCGATGGTAGCGAGAAGCGCCGTCGCCTCGGCATCATACCGGCGCACCGCCAGGAACGTCTCGGCGCGCGCGCGTGCTTCCCCGAGGCTTCCGCTGCGAAAGGCGACCTGCGCTAGGCCGAAGTTGGCGTCCTGGTAGTCGGGGGCGATGTCCAATGCACGATCGAACGCGGTGCGCGCCGCGTCATGATGGCCCAACGCCAGCCGAGCGAACCCGAGCTGCACCTGCACGTCGGCATTGACCGGGTCGAGCGCGGCAGCCCGATCCAGTACCGAGACGGCGTCCTCGAAGCGCTGCTCGCCGCGCGCCGCCACACCTTGCTCGTACAGATTCGCAGCCGTCTGCGCCGCCGCCGCAACGGCCCACAGGGAGATCGTCAGGCAGAGGATCAGGGAGACGAGGTCGGCGAGCGCGAGGGAGCGGATGACGGGTCGCAATCCCTTCATGGTGACCCGGCAGGTCGCCGGGCCAGGAGCTTCGACAGCCGGGTGAGGAGTTCTTCCGGTATGAAGGGCTTGACGAGGTAGTCGTCGGCACCGCGCTCCAGGGCAGAGACGATATCCTTCTCGCCCTTGCGTGCCGTCAGCATGACGACGGGAGTATCGGCGAGGGCAACGTCTTCCTTGATCCGCCTGAGCGCCTCGAAGCCGTCGAGCCGCGGCATCATGGCGTCCAGCACGACCAATGAAGGCTTTTCGCTCGCGACCTTCTGCAGCGCGTCTTCGCCGTCGACGGCGGTGACGACGTCGAATCCCTTGGCCTGCAGACGGAACTCCATCAATTCGACCAGCAGCGGATCGTCGTCACAGACCAGTACCTTGTGCTTCTTCATTTCTTGCCCTTCTTGCCGGGGCGTCGGCCGGCTCACAGCAGCAATCCCATCAGGGGATGCCCAACTCGTGCAGCATGAAGCCGTCGAACGACGGCCAGGCCCCGAAAGGCCCCGACAACCGGGACCTGACATCCCGCAGCCGCCGGCGATCATTCATGAAGCTGACGCGGGATGGATCAGACCGCGTTTCGTGGCTCAGGGTGTAGACCAGCCGCTCGCCGGTAGCCTGGACGTGGTGGGACAGCAACGTCACCCGTGCCTGTCCGTGCTCGTACGACAGGAGCAGCGGCCCGGACTCGGCGCGGACGTAGGTCCGGTGGAGCTCGACCGGCAGCGGGCCGTTCTCGAGCGCAATGGCGATCGGGACGCCCCGCGCGGCGCCCCAGGCCAGCCACGGTTCGCTCAGCCCGAAGATGGCTTGCGGCGCCGTGCGATAAGCCATGACCACTACCTGCGATATCGCGCGCCGCGCTGTCTCGAGCGCCACGAGCCCGGCCCCATTGCCAAGCATCCAGAACGGCACCACGACCGAGACCGGGTCGCCCCACGCCTGTGCCAGCAGCGACATGCTTTCGGCCCAGGCCGCCCAGACCGCAGCGGGCTCGCGGGAATAGGCTTCGAGCAGATAGGGCTCGATGTCGAACTGCAGGCCGCCCAGGCGAGCGTCGGGCAGGGCGTCCGCCTGATACCGGGCGATCGCCGAGACCCGTGCCAGTGCATGCTCGCGGCCACTCGCGGTCACCATCGCCGGATCGCCTTCGACGGCATGAACCGCCACGCCGGCATGACCAAGTCGCTCGACGAGTGCGGCGAGGGCCGGTTGCTGCGCGACCTTGCCGTCCTCGACCTGCAGTTGCAGGTAGACGCGGTCGAGGCCGGCCTCCTTCGCCAGCGCTGCCACGGCCTCGGGCCGCTCGATCCAGACGTTGGGCTGCCAGACCCAGGTTCCCTGGCCTTTGGCGTCCTGCGGCAGGTCCGCGGCAATGGCGATCGATGTGATGCGGGCTTCGGTGGCAGCCGCCGGACAGGTCAGGACGATGTCGCGGATTGGCGGGTGCTCGGACCAGGGCGTCACGGCGAGGGAGAGTGCTGTCTGCCCGGGTCGAAGCATGCTCATCGGGGCCGCCGGCGCGTCCGTCCCTGCGTCAACGAGCGACACGCCGACGTCGCGACCGGCATCGCCCGCGAGGATCAGTTGCGCACGAATTCCGCGCGGAAGGTGAAACGAGCCGGTGCCGAGCACCAGGCCGGCCGGTCGCCGCCCGGATGCGCAACGCATGGTCAATCCTTCCGCAGACACATGATGCTCGACCCGTTCCTCCAGGCCGAACGCGCGGACGTCGAGCAGCGGCAGGATATTGCTTTCCGGCATGAGGGCCGACGACGATGCCGGCCCCGACGGTTCGGGATCGGGGAATACGACGGCATTGGGCTGGAAGCCGTCCTGGGTCACCGGGCCTTCGATCACGATGCGGGACGGTGGCGCGGCCGGCGACACCACGGTCCTGGTCCAGATGGGCTCGGATGTCGCCGCGGGCTGGGCGTCGTTCATCTGAGCTCCTCCAGCTTGCACGAATCCGGCTGCCAGGCATCCCAGCAGCAATGCCGCCTTGACCTCGAAACCGCGCATCCGGATTTCCTCGGCGGGCTGTCTGCTAGCCCGGCCTTGCTGGACCGTCCAGGTAATGTCTTGCCTGGGCGGCGAGGGTCATTGGATCGAACGGCTTGGCGATCACGCCGGCCGCCCCAAGCGACAGGAACCGCTGGACCTCGTAGGACTGTGTTCTCGCGGTGATGAAGACGATGGGAATATCGACGGTCCGCGGTTCGGCTCGGAGCCCGGCAAGCGTCTCCGACCCGTCCATTCCCGGCATCATGACGTCCAGCAGGATCAGCCTGGGCTGCCATTCCGGCGCCACCCGCAGCGCTTCGATGCCGGAGGGGCAGGTCTTCACGTCGAAGGATTCGTCGAGGGCAAGCGACAGCGCGGCGATCTCGCGGATATCCGCTTCGTCATCGACGTAGAGAATGCGGGTCTTGGGCATCGGCCATCTCTGCTGTGTTATCCAAGGAAACGCCGGCCGGGACCGAAGCCGTGGCGGTCAACGTCCTGACCAGGTCGGCGATCGTGATCTCCGACGTCTTCGTCTTGGTCATGGCGGCAGTGACCCTTGCAGCCAGCGCTTCATCCACCTCCAGCGCCGAGAAGATCACCACCGGTGTCCCATTGGGAATCGCGCCGAGGAGATCCGCCCCGGAGCCGTCCGGCAGGCCGAGATCAAGGATCACCAGATCGAATGGCTGCTGCAGCTTGCGGCGCGCCTCGCCGGCGCTCCTGGCAGGCACGAGCGTGACCTGGTCGCCCAGCGTCGCCGACATCACCTTCAGCATGTCCTCGTCGTCCTCGACGTGCAGGACCGCAGGCCTCCGATCCGTCTGCTGTCCGATCCGGGCGATGGCGGCGCCCAGGCGAGTCGCATCGACCGGCTTGTCGAGCCAATCGATGATCCCGACCACGGATCCGTTCAGGGTCTTGCGCGCATCGTCGGCGACCGCGGAAATGACGATGACCGGAAGATCGGCATCGGCCTGCATCGAGCGCAGCTCACGGAACAAGGCGATGCCGGACTCGCCGCCGGGCCCTAGGTCGAGCGTTGCCGCCAGGTAGTGGTTACTCGCCAGCAGCGCGCGTGCCGTTTCGAGGTCGGGCGCAACGTCGCCGGCAATTCCTTGCCGGCCAAGCATCTCCCGGATGAGGCCGGCGATGTCCGGCTCACTCTCGCAGATCAGGACGCGTCGACTCGGCTCGACGGCATCCTGCAGCGGTGCCATGTCGGGAACCGGCGCGGGCTCCGCTTGCACGCCTGGCAAGTCGACGTGGAAGATGGATCCCACGCCCGCCGTCGTCTCGAAGGATACCGACCCGTTCAGCCGCTCGACGATGGCCTTGACGATGCTGAGCCCCAGCCCGGTCCCGCCCTTCTCCCGGGTATCGGACGAGTCGGCCTGCTCGAAGGTGCCGAAGATTCGGGCGTGGAACTCCTCCGGGATTCCCGGTCCCTCGTCCTTGACGGAGATGCGGGCCACGCCGTCCCGGCGGCGGACCAGGACTTCGACCCGACCCTTCGCCGGCGAGTACTTGATGGCATTGGAGAGCATGTTGAGCATGACCTGGTGCAGCCGATCGGGATCGACCTGCGCCGCCACGTCCGGGGTTTCCTCGACCAGCGCCACCTCGACGCCGCGGTCGGCGAGATAGCCGCCGCTGGCGTCGATCGACTGCTGGACAAGCGGAGCCAGCGCCATCGGCCGGATGTCGAACGGCATGCGGCCTGATTCGATCTTCTCGATGTCCAGGATGTCGTTGATCAGGCGCACCAGGCGCTCGCTGTTGCTGTGAGCGATCCTGATCAGGCCAGCCGCTTTCTCGGGAAGCGCGCCGCCGACGCCGGCCGCCACCAGCCCGAGCGAACCGCGTATCGACGTCAACGGCGTCCGCAGCTCGTGACTGACGATCGAGATGAAGTCGTTCTTCAGGTGCTCGCTGCGCTTCTGCTCGGTGATATCGAACAGCGAGCCGTCCCAGACCAGCTGGCCGGCTACGTCCTCGCGAGGCTCCGCCGCCGCGCGCACCCAGAGGATGCTGCCATTGGGGCGGGTGAGCTCGAGCTCGAGGGACCAGGCGCGGCCGTCTGCCGCCGAGCGCGCCAGCCTGGACTCCACCTCCTTCACCGCCGGACGCGACAGCATTCGAAGCAGCGCTTCGGGTCTTTTCATCAGCACGTCGGCGGCCACGCCGAGCATGCGCTCCGCGCCGCCGGAGATATAGCGGAAGACGATCCGGCGTTCGGGCGAGAGGCAGATCTGGAACAGCACGGCCGGCACGTTGTTGGTGATGGACTGCAGCCGTGCGCGGCTGTCGGAATAGGCCTTGAGCGCCCAGCGCCGCTCGCCGTCGGCAACGATCAGGAAGCCCAGCAGCAGCACGCCGATGAAGTTGGTCGGGATGATCAGTGCCAGCGCTTCGAGGTACTTGGCCCAGGGTGTCTGGGCCCAGTACAGACCAACGACCGGCATCACCGCCGCGATGGTGGCCAGGGCTACGACGTGCCGTGGCGCGAAACGGGTCACCGAGGAGTACCGCAGCCACGCCCACAGGGCGGACGAACCGACCGCGACGAGGACCAGGCCGACGATGCCAGCAATGGTTCCGGAGCCGCCCATCCAGACCCGCATCGTCGTCAACATCGCCGCCGTGATGACGGCGCTGACGGGACCGCCGACTGCCCCGGAGAACGCCATGATCACGCTGCGCGCGTCGAGCAGGAGCCCCGGCGAGAGTTCGACGGGAGTGGCCATCGCGATCATCCCGGTGGTGCCGAACACCACCCCGCACAGGATGCCCTTGAGCCAGAAGCGGCGGTTGAAGCGGTCGCCGAGAAACGCCAGGAACAGCACCGCGAAAATCACCACCGCGGCGCTCTGGATCATGCTGACGATTGCCATTAGTCCGGATCGATCATCTCAGGTCTTCCACGCCTCCAGGGGACGGCCATACGCTTTCGATGCGTCGGCGATCCTGATCCAGCCATCGCACGCCCGCTAGCCGCCTTTATTCTCCTTCATCCGCCGCTCCATCTCTTCCGGCGACACATCCTCGATATGGGTTGCGATCGACCACCCGTGCCCATACGGATCCCTCAAGGTCGCCATCCGGTCCCCGTAGAACTGATCCGCCGGCGGCCGCTGCACCGTCGCACCTGCCGCCTCCGCATGCTTCACGAAGGCATCGACGTCAGGCACGTAGACCAGCAGGTTCACCGCACTGCCGCCCAGCGTCTGCGGGCTGCGAAAGCCCATCTCCGGAAATTCGTCGGCCAGCATGATCACTGCATCGCCAATGCGGAACTCGGCATGCCCGATGCGCCCGTCGGGCTGGGCCATGCGCATCGTCTCCTTGGCGCCGAAGGCGCGCTGGTAGAACTCCAGCGCGCCCTTGCCGTCGTGGACGCAGAGGTAGGGCGTGGCGCCGCGGTAATCCGCGGGTATGGGGTCGGGACGATTCGATGAAGGCGCGGCTTGCTCGGGCATCATGTGCTCCTCATGAGGAAGGTGGTTGATGATGCGGACGAGGCGCGCCGGCCTCCACTGCCCGGTCCCGCTCAAGCCCGCTCGTGAACTCCTTCGGACACCTCTTCGACGATCTTGCCGACGAACGCTTCCAGGTCATCCGGCTTGCGGCTGGTGATGATGCCGCGATCGGTCACCACTTCCTTGTCGACCCAGGTGGCGCCGGCGTTCTCGACGTCGGTCCTGATCGAATGATACGAGGTCATGGTGCGACCTGAGGCAAGCTTCGCCTCGACCAGCATCCAGGGGCCGTGGCAGATCGCCGCCACCACCTTGCCGGCCGCTTCGAAGTCTTTCACCAGCTGCACCGCCTTCGGGTTGGTGCGCAGGACGTCCGGGTTGATCTGCCCGCCGGGCAGCACCAGCGCGTCGTAGTCCTTGGCGGACACGTCGCTGATGGCGCGGTCGGCCGGCACCGTCTCGCCCCAGTCCTTCTTGTCCCACCCCTTGATCGGCTTCTTGTCGGGCGTGGCCACGTGGACCGTCGCGCCTTCCTGCTTCAGCTTATTCAAAGGCACCAGCAACTCCGATTGCTCGAAGCCATCGGTGGCCATGATGAGGATCTTGCGCTGCTTGATATCGGGCATGTATTGCTCCTGTGGGTTGAGAGATCCTTCAGGGTGGCAATGCCCATGCCTTTGGAGCAAAGAGGCCTCTGGAGCCCGTGTGATCGGGCCCTTGCTGGATCGGAAGTCCCTCAGACGCTTCGATCGGCGCTTCGATCCAACGCGGCTTCGAGCTTCCGGAGGGCCTGGTGCAGCACGATACGCTCCTGCGTGCTCAGCCTCGCCAACAGGGCAGCCTGCCGGCGCTGCGCTTGCGGCAGGATCCGCCGAAAGAGCGCCCGGCCCTTCGCCGATATGCTGCACACCAGGCGTTTGCCGTGTTCCGGATCGGGCGACGTGGTGGCGAGGCCCCGCGCCACCAGCGACCGGATGGAGCGGCTCACCAGCGCCTTGTCGAGCGACGACAGGCTGACCAGCTGACCGAATGGCGCAGGTGAATAGCGGGCCAGTGCCGCCAGCTGCTGCCATTCGCTGATCCCGAGGTTGAACTTCTCCAGGTAGGTGGCAGTGACGCTTCGCTGGCCCGCACTGGCCAGGCGCGTCAGCTTGAAGGTGAGAAAGTCCTCCAGGCCCAGGCGCTCGCCATCCGGCCCCGGATCGATCCAGGGGCAGGGGTCGTCCGTCGCGGCAGCCTGCGTTGGCTGTCCTGCTTGTTGTCCCTGCGCCGCCTGGCGCTTCGACGGACGGTTCATCGATGCGACCAACGCGTCGTCACCGATCCGGCGTCGCAAGCCATGATCCGCCACGGCAACTCAGCGGGTCGACGAGATGCCCAGGCGCGCGACGCCGCCGCTCTCGCGGCCGCGGTAGAGCGAATCGAGGTCGGAATACGCCGCGATGCGCCCTTCCTGTTGCGGAATGCCGCAGGCGCCGCCGTTGAAGAAGTTGAGCGTCGGCGGCACCGATCGGAAGCCGGGCCGCCCCTCGATCCAGAGCCTGACCATGTGGCGCTTGCGTTCCGCCTCCGGGTGATCGAGGAACTGGGTACGGGCGTGCAGTACCACCAGGTTGTTCACCAGCAGCAGGTCGCCGGGCTGCATCCGGAAGCTGAGCCTGAGCTCGGGCGAGGCCGCCAGTCGATCGAACAGGTCGAGCGCTTCGACCTGCGCATCCGACAACGGCAGGTCGGCCGTCTTGTGTCCGGCAGCGATCGGCGCCCGCACATAGCGGCAGGACAGGCGCCCGTCCTGCGTCGCGAACAGCGGCACCGGCTGTGCCGTCACCGCTCCGTCCTCGGGGCGGCCTTCGCCGAAGCGATGCCAGTGGAAGCCCTGGTAGAGAAGCGCCAGCAGGTCCGGCCGCTCCTTCAGCATGGCGTTGTGAATGGCCACCGCGCTGGTGATGACACTCTCGCCGCCCGACTTCGCCGCGCGCAGGCAGCCGAGGCCGATGATGTCGGACGCCGGATCGTTGTGCAGCCGCAGCTCCTGGCTGGTGCGGTACTGCCGCGGCGACTGGCCTTCGGCAGTCAAGTCCGTGACGTCCACGATTCGCTGGCCTTGCGCATTCTGGCAGACATGCCGGCCTAGCCAGCAGCCGATGGCCCACGCGGCGAGCCGGCTGCGCTGCGTCGACCAGCGATCGAACGGCAGGCCGCGCAGCAGCACGAAGCCCTTGCCGTCCTCGAGTTCCTGGCGGATGCCGTCAAGGATCGGGCCGAGGGTCGGCAGATGGAAGTGGGCTTCGTCGGTAGCTTCGAGCGGCACGCCTGCGTCCTCCACCCGTTCCAGAGCGGTCTCGAGCTCGTCCAGCTGTGGCGGATCCAGCGCCAGCGACAAGTTGCCGATGTCACCCAGGTCCGATCCGCGCCAGCCGGCGGGGTCCTGGATCTCGGACAGCTCATCGGGCATCGGCGAGGCGGAGGTGGTCGCGGCGGGTACTGTCATGGAAATCTCCGGCTTGCGGGCTGCGGCGTGGGTAGGAGCGATGGCCTCATTCGCCTGCCTCGTCACGCGGACGCAGTTTGTTGACACGTCAACAAGCGACGAGAATACTCGCATTCGCGGCGACCTGCACCGGTCGCTGCACCATCGACAGGGGAGACCAGATGCAGCCAGTCCGTCGCCAAACCATCCGCCTGCTTGCCGCGGGTATCGCCGCGCCGTGGGTTGCCACCGCAAGCGGCGCTACCGGTGCGACCGGTGCAACTGGCTCGGGCGAGGCCTGGACCCCGCAGCCGATGCGCATCATCACCTGGGCCGGCGCCGGCAGCGCCTTCGACGTCCTGGCGCGCATGCTGTCCGAGAACCTGGCCAAGCGCTGGGGAACAACCGTGACCGTCGAGAACCGCACCGGTGCCGGCGGCATCGTCGGTACCGACGCGGCGGCGCGTGCCCGGCCCGACGGCAGCACGATCCTGATCACCACCAACTCGGCGCACATCCTCAACCAGCTGCTGAAGGCCAAGCTGCCGTTCGACACGGCGCGTGATTTCCAGGCGGTCAGCAAGCTTGCCGACGGCCAGACGGTGCTGGCAGTCCCGGCCGATGCCCCGTACAAGACATTGAAGGAGTTCCTCGATTCGGCGCGCGAGGGCTCCGACGGCAGGACCTACAGCTCTTTTGCGAACGGCTCCGCGTCGCACCTGCTGGGCGACTACCTGCAGCGGCTGAGCAAGAGCAAGCTGATCCACGTGCCGTACCCGGGCGGCGAGATGGCGGCGCTCACCGATCTGGTCGGCGGGCGGCTGGATGCGTCCTTCATGTCCGAAGGTACCTTCGTCAACCAGTCGAAGGCCGGCAAGGTGAAGGGTCTCGCCATCACCGGTCCGCATCGCACCAAGGCATCGCCGGATGTGCCCACCTATGCGGAGCAGGGCTACGGCGAGATCGACCTGACGGGCTGGATCGGTGCCTTCGTGCCGACCGGCACGCCGCCGGCTGCCATCGCCGCGCTCTCCACGGCGCTGCAGGACTTCGTGAAGGATCCGGAAGCCAACGCCCGCATGGACTTCCTCGGCTTTCAGCCGGTGGGCAATTCGGCGCAGGCGTTCTCGGCCGATGTCGAGAAGGAGCGCGTGCGCTGGGCGGAGCTGGTGAAGGCGTCGGGGTTCCAGCCGCAGTAGTCGTTACTTGCGAGCAGGCTGACATCGCCTGCTTCCGGCAGCGCGCTTTGCGCTGGCGCCTTCCCTCGGATGGCCGGCCGTCCTAGGCTTTGCGGTGGCGTGGGCCCGTATAGGGGACTGCAGATCCAGGTAGTCTGAGCAGACGCCCCAGAGTCGAGGCGGCATGATTATTGACGTATTACGCCCTGCGTAATACGATCGCCATGATCCAATCCTTCAGTTGCAAGCATACGCAGGCGCTGTTCGAAGGAGGCGATCCGCCGCGATTCCGCTCATGCAAGGCCGTTGCGGTGCGCAAGTTGACTCAGCTCGATGCCGCCCTGACATTAGAGTTCTTGCGTTCACCGCCTGGGAACCACCTCGAAGCCTTGCGAGGCGATAGAAGCGGTCAGCACAGCATTCGGATCAACGATCGTTTGCGCATCTGCTTCGTATGGACCGACGTTGGGCCGGCCCTTGTCGAGATTGTTGACTACCACTGAGAAACATTAGATGAGTCGACCTGTCAACCGGATGCGGCCGGTTCATCCGGGCGAGATCCTGCGTGAGGACTTTCTCGTCCCACTGGGCCTGAGCGTAAATGCGCTGGCGATGGAGCTCGGCGTTCCCGCCACGCGTATCCATGAGATCGTCAAGGAAAGACGCTCCATCACCGCGGATACGGCCGAACGGCTCGCCCGCTACTTCGGCGGTGATGCTGCGTCCTGGCTTGCCCTGCAGGCGACCTATGACCTGAAGACCCTCCCGACTCGTGAGGAGATCAGGAAGCGGGTGGAGCCCCGACGAGCTGCTTGAGACTTATGCCCGGCCCCCCGGGGCCTACGCTTTCCGTGCTGCCCGCAATGCCCGCGTCATTACCAACCAGGTAATCGACCTTCCGCCAGCGCTCCGCGACACTGGTGCTTCCTCTTCACACGTACCAGGAGCATCAAATGCCACTCATCCTCCCCTCGCGGCTGCTCAGGCTCGCGCTTGTCGTCGACGCCGCTGCGACCGGCGCCCTGGCCGTGCTGCAACTCGCCTTGCCGGATGCCCTGAGCCGCCTGCTGACGCTGCCGCGCGGCCTGCTGCTGGAGACCGGCGCCTTCCTGGTCGCCTATGTGCTGCTGCTGGTGGTGATGGCACGTAGCCAGCGTCTCTGGTCCTGGCTTGTCAGGACCGTCGTGATCGGCAATGTCATCT
Source organism: Pseudomonadota bacterium (assembly GCA_023441105.1). The sequence continues at coordinate 40,685 of JAEZQX010000168.1, forward strand.
GGGCGGTCGGCTGCGTGGCTCTGCTCGCCGCCGGCGCCGTCGAACCGGGTGCCTTGGGCATCGCGTACGTGGCAATGCAGGCGCTGGCGGTACTGGTATTCGCCGGCGCCCAGTATCTCGGCCTGCGGCAGTCGGCGCCGGAAGTCGCGACGCGCTCCTTCGCTCAGGGAACCAGCGCCCCCAGGTAGCCGCGCACCCGCGGGTCCTGCAGCAGGGCATCGAAGTCGGGCGCCTGGCTGACGACGCCCTTCTCGACGAAGATGAAGCGCTCGCAACACTGCCGCAGGATGTCGATGTGGTAGTGCTCGTTGGGGTGCAGGCAGAGAAACACCAGCCTGCCGTCGGCGCGCAGCTTCTGGAAGAACGCGAGCATGAAGCCGATGTAGCCGTCCTGGGTGTTGAACTGCGGCTCGTCGAACAGGTGCACCCGCGGCGATGAGCCATTGGCGTGGGCCAGCATGAAGTCGGGGCGGTTGCGCTGGAAGGACCGCACCTGGTAGGACTGGTGGTAGTGGATCGCCAGGCGGTCCCGCTCCCGCGTCTTGACGGCATGGATGTCCTGCCCGGCCACCAGCACCCGGCCCGCGCTGGGCAGGTTGCTGCCGGTGATGAGCTCGAACAGCGTCGTCTTCCCGGAGCCGTTGGGCCCCATGACGCCGACGATGGCGGGCTCGGCGATGGTGAAGTCGGCCGCGAGCGAGAACGTCACCTGCCGATTGAAGACGCCGCGCGTGTAGCGCTTGGCCAGCCGGTCGACGAGCAGCAGGGGCGATGCCATCAGACCCCCAGGAGGCGACGGCGCAAGTCCGGATCGTCGCGCAGTTGCGCGGCCGTCCCGTGGTGGACGATGACGCCGCCGTTCATGACGTAGACGCGGTCGGCGACGGCCAGTGCACTCTGCACGTTCTGCTCGACCAGCAGCACCGCGATGCCTTCCGCGCGCAGCCGCGCGATCGTCTTCATGACGTCCTGCACCACCTTCGGCGCGAGTCCCTGGCTGGGCTCGTCGAAAAGAACCAGGCCGGGCGCGCCGATCAGCGCCCGCGAGATCGCGACCATCTGCATTTCGCCGCCGGAGAGGTTCTCGCACTCGCGGTGCATCAGGTACTCCAGCGCGCTGAAGATCTCGAAGCAGTCCTTCTCCGACCAGGCCCGGAACCGCGTCCGCTTGCGGGCGATGGCAAGGTTGCGCGCCACCGTCAGGGTCGGGAAGATGCGCCGGTCGTCCGGCACCCAGCCGATGCCGCTGCGGGCGATCTCATGGGTGCTTTGCCGTGTCACTTCGCGGCCATCGAACCGGACGGCGCCCGACCGCGCCGGGGTCAGGCCGAGGATCGAGCGCAAGGTGGTCGTCTTCCCGACCCCGTTCGGACCCAGCAGTGCAACCACCTCGCCGGCCGCGACGTCCAGCGAGACGTCGAAGAGCACCTGCGTCTCGCCGTGGAAGGTCCTGATCCGCTCGACCCACAGCATCGGCTCGCGGCGCGCGGCCGGACCGGGCGGTGCGCCGGTAGCGGGTACCACGCCGGTGGCGGGCAGCGCGGCGGTGGCAGGTAGCGCGGCGGTGGTGCTCATGTGGCGAGCGCCCCCAGGTTGGAGCGACGGACCCATTCGTTCTGCTGCAGCTGCTCCGGCGTCCCCTCCGCGATGACCTGGCCCCAATGGATGACCGAGACCTTGTCGGCCAGCCTGAAGAGGAACTGCATGTCGTGCTCGATGATCACGATAGTGAGTTGCCGCTTGAGCTCCGCGACGAGGTCGGCCAGCCGCGCCGTGCCTTCGGCGCCGAGACCGGCGGTCGGCTCGTCCAGGAACAGCATGCGAGGCTGCGCCGCCAGCGCCACGCCGATCTCCAGCGCGCGGCGCTCGCCGTAGGACAGGCTGCGTGCCTTCGCCTGCTCCTTGCCGCTCAGCCCCACGCGCGCCAGCACCTGCGCGGCCGCCTCCTGCGCCGCGCTATCCGCGCCGAGGTCGCGCCAGCAGTCGAAGCCGCGCGCGCGGACCCGCGGCGTGGCCACCAGCACGTTGTCCAGCGCCGAGTAGTCGTTGAACAGGTTCATGATCTGGAACGAGCGCGAGATTCCCCTCCGGGCGATCGCCCGCGGCGCGAGCCCGGTGATGTCCTCGCCGGCAAAGCGCACCGTGCCCCGGTCCGGCCGGTGCAGCCCGGTCAGCACGTTGAAGCAGGTGGTCTTGCCCGCGCCGTTGGGGCCCATGATGCCGGCGAGCTTGGACTCCTCGAACGAGAGGGTGATGTCCTCCAGCACGACCTGGTCGCCGAAGCGCTTCGACAGGCCGGTCGCTTCGAACAATGCCATGGTCAGGCGTGCTTCCGGTGTGCAGGCAGCGCCGCGACCCGGGATGCGGGGCGCCTTGCCCGCCAGCCTTGCCAGATGCCGGCCACTCCCTCGGGCTTGAACAGCACCAGCGCCATGAAGATCAGGCCGTACCAGAGCAGCCAGGCCTCCGTATATGCCCCCAGCAAGTCCCTCGCCAGGATGAAGATGGTGGTGCCGATCACCGGCCCCCAGAAGCTCACCATGCCGCCGCCGACCAGCACCATCATCACCACGAAGCCGGAGGCGTGCAGGCTCATGACGTTGGGATAAGCCGACTGCTGGGCCATCGCGAACATGCCGCCGGCCAGCCCCGCCACGGCCGCGGAGACGATGAACGCCAGGAACTTGTAGAGCCAGACGTTGTAGCCGACGAACGCGGCCCGGGTTTCGTTCTGCCGGATGGCGCCGAGAATGCGGCCGAACGGCGAATGAACCAGGCGCCAGAGAGCCACCAGGGCGGCGGCGAACACGGCGAGGCAGAAGTAGAACAGGGCCTCGTTGCTGCCGAGATCGAAGCTGACGAAGCCGAAGTCGGCCGGCAGCCGCTTGATGCCGAGCAAGCCGTCTTCGCCGCCGGTGAGTCCGTGCCACTTGATCGACAGGAACCAGAACACCTGCCCGAAGGCGATGGTGAGCAGCGCGTAGTAGATGCCTCGGCGATGGGAGATGAACGCCGCGACCACCGCGCCGAGCGCCGCGGCGACCAGCATCGCGCCGAGCAGATCGACCCACAGGTTGGCCCAGAGCCGCTGCTGGAGCAGGCCGAATGCGTAGGCGCCGATGCCGAAGAATGCGCCGTGGCCGAACGACGGCAAGCCGGTGTAGCCGAGCAGCAGGTTGTACCCGAGCGCGAACAGCATCCAGATCATGATCTCCAGCGCCAGGTACTGGTACAGGCCGACGCCGGCGAGCCAGAGCGGCGTCGACAGCAGCACCGCCAGGGTGATCACCATCGGGAGCGGCAGGCGGGCGGCCCGGCCCGGTGTGGATTGCATGACGACGGCGCCCCTCGTTAGGCATGCTTGTCAATACTGGACCTGCCTAGCAGAATGTACGTGCCGAAGGCGAACCAGGCAAGAATTGCGTTCCTGGTACGCCTGCTTCACCGAGTTGCGCATTCCCCGAGTCTTCCGCATCACCCGAGTCTTCCGCGTCGTTCTCTCGTCTCTAACCCGGACATCCGATTTCGGGGCAAAACAACCACCATGGCACGCCAGCCAGAGGAGACACGCATGAGTACCAGCAGGAAAGATCCAGCCGGCGACGTAACGGTGCAGCGATTGTCGATGCCGCGGCGCTCGCTGCTGAAGGGATCGGCGCTCGCCGTGGCCGGCACCGGCCTCTATGCTGCCGCGCCGTTCTTCGGTCCCTGGAAGCACCACCACGCCTGGGCGCAGGCCGGCCAGAAGAAACCGCTGGTGATCGGCCTGACCATGGATGCGTCGGGCCAGTATGGCGCGTCGGGCGGCGAGGAGCGGCTGGGCGCGACGATGGCGATCAAGGAGTTCAACGACAAGGGCGGCGTGCTCGGCCGACGCATCGAAGCGCTGCACATGGATACGGAGACCACTCCCGCGACCGGTTCGCGGGTTGCCGAGCGGATGATCACCCGCAACGACGCCGCCTTCCTGATCGGCGCGCTGCACTCCGGCGTCGCCAACGCGATCTCGCAGGTGGCGCAGAAGTACGGCACCATCTTCCTCAACACCAACTCGAGCTCGCCCACCGAGGCCGGCAAGGACTGCCATCGGGTCAAGTTCGTCTGGGACGGCAACGGCACGAACTTCTCCCATGCGATCGTCAAGAACGCCATCAAGACCAGCGGCAGGAACTGGGTGCTCCTGACCAATGACTATGTCTGGGGCCACAACACCTCCAAGGCGACGCGCGAGCAGGTCGAGGCGAACGGCGGCAAGATCGTGGAGGAGTTACTGGTTCCGCAGAACACGCGGGACTTCTCACCCTACCTGCTCAAGCTGCAGCAGCTCAAGCCGGACGTGGTGGCCGCAGCCGTCGGCGGCGATGACATCAAGGCGCTGCGCCAGCAGGTGGTGCAGGTCAAGTTGAACAAGTCCATGTCGTGGATCAACAACCAGCAGGACTGGCCGGACGTCTATGGCCTCGGGCCCGAGGCGATCTTCGGCGTGTTCGGCACCACCTGGTACTACCGCCTGGACCTGCCGGGGGTGAAGGAATTCGTCGCCGCCTATCAGAAGCAGTTCCCCGGCATGGCCATCCGCGTACCCGGCAACGTCTACCACAACGCCTACATGGCGACGCGGGAGCTGCTGCGCTGCGTCGAGGAAGCTGGCACCACCAACAATATCGCGGTCATCAAGAAGCTCGAAGGCCGCAAGATGAGCGCAGCGGACCGCCTGCAGCATCACGACGCGTGGATCGATCCGGTCACGCACCACTGCCAGCAGACGATTTACATGGCGACCTTCAACGACGAGCCGAAGGAGAAGGACGACATCTTCCGGATCCTGTCCCAGGCGGATCCGAAGGACGTGATCGACCAGGCCGCCGCCGGCGCCTGCAAGCTGGAAAGCTACGAGGCGACGCCGAGCTACGAAGTCTGACGGCGGTGCTTCGATGGACTGGCTGCTGCAGATCCTGCCGCATGTCGTCAACGGCCTCACGCTGGGGTTGCTGTTCGCGCTGATCGCGCTGGGCTTCATGCTCATCGTCGGCGTGATGGAGGCGATCAATCTTGCCCACGGCTCGCTGTTCGCCCTGGGGATGTACGTCGCGCTGTTCTTCATCACGCCGAAGCTGGGCCTGTTCCCCGAGCTGCAGGCCTGGTACCTCGGCCTGCCGATCGGCACGCGGTACGGCCTGGCCCTGCTCCTCGCGCCGGTGGTGGTCGGTGTGTTCGGCATGCTGCTGGAGCTGTGCATGCGGCGCACCTACGGGCGCGACCCGCTCTACGGTCTGCTGCTGACGTTCGGCGCCGCCCTGGTGATCGAGGAGCTGATCCGCCTCGTCTGGGGCTCGAACGAGCAGCAGCTGCAGTTGCCGTTGGCGATATCCGGCGCCATGCTGCTGGGCGACCTGATCTATTCCAAGTACCGCTTCTTCGCCAGCGGCTTCGCGGTGCTGATGATCGTCGCGCTGTGGCTGTTCCTGGAGAAGACGCCCTACGGTGCGATCATCAAGGCTGGCGCGCATGACAGCGAGATGGTGCGGGCGCTCGGCATCAACCTGTCACGGCTGCGGTTGCTGGTGTTCGCCATCGGCGTCGCATTGGCCGCCATTGCCGGGGTGGTGATGGCGCCCATCTGGGGCATCCGCCCGCACGTGGGTGTCGATGCCGTCGTTCCGGCCTTCCTCATCATCGTGCTTGGCGGCGTCGGCTCGCTTCGCGGTGCGGTGCTCGCCGGTCTCATGGTGGGAATGGTGGTCGGTATCACCGGCGCCTACGCGTCGGAATGGTCGCTGATGTCGATGTACCTCCTGTTCATCGCCATCGTCACCTTCCGCTCCCGCGGCTTGTTCGGGAAGAAGAGCGTGCTCGACGTCTGACGCAGGAGCGGACCAGGAGATGCCGAACCCTAAGCCAGCAACCCGGCACATGGTTCAGGCAACAGCGGCCGCGCTGGCGTCGTTGCCGGGATTTCTTCCCTGCGCGATCGCGCAGCCGGTCCATGACGGCGACAGCGGAGGCGACATCAGTGCCTACTACCTGCGCACCGGCGCGGCCGACTTCGGCGCCGGCGCGCAGGTTCGCGAGCGACAGTCCGGCTTGCGTGCCTGGTCGCCCTCGCTGCGGGACGGGCCCGTCGACTTCCGGGTCGGCGCCGACTACGCCTACACCCGCTACGCCTTCGATGGCGTGACGACGCGGGCACGCGACCTCCACCACCTGTTCGTGCCGCTGCAGTGGCGCGACCGCGATGATCGCTGGCTTGCCGCCCTGACGCCGTTGGTCGCCACGTCGTCCAACGTCTTCAAGGACCTCGTCAACCGGGGCGGGCGGGATGATTTCGACTTGCACCTGCGTTTGCAGGTGAAGGAATGGATGGGGCCGTCGATCGGCTGGCGCGCGGCGATTGTGCGCGATCGGGCTTTCGGTGCACCGCGCTTCTATCCCGACGTGGCGCTCCTGTGGCGAAGGGAGCGGATGAGTGCCGAGCTGGGCGTGCCCTCGTCGCGCATCGACTGGCAGGTGCGCGACCGTCTGGCGGTCGGCGCCGCCGTCTTCCCCAACGGCGGGTCGTGGCATGTGGTCAGTGACGAGCGCGGCGGAGCGGAATTCGACTATATCGCCCGTGCCTGGCGCAGCGCATTGACGGCGGACTGGCGGCCACGGCGCTGGCTGCGCGCGAGGGCGGAGGCGGGGGTGGAGTTTCGACGTCGCTACCAGTTCGAGGACGACACGGGTGCGGCGATCGATCGCGAGGCGGGATCGGCCGGGTACTGGCGGGTGGAGCTGGGGGTGGTGGTTGGACAGTGAGTTGCCTCCTTCAGCAGGCGACGTGGGCCAGGTCAGCCATGGTCCGAACAGTCATTCACGTCATGGATGATTATCATCCACGGCATGAAAACCCTGCCTCGGCTCGTCGGCTCCGCTTTGGAGCAACGCCTGCGCGTGATGCCGGCCGTGATGGTGACCGGGGCACGCCAAGCCGGCAAGAGCACGCTCGCTGGCCGTCTGGTTCAGGGTGAGCGCCGGTTTGCGACCCTCGACGATTTCGACATTCTCGACGCCGCTCAAAGAGATCCGGAGATCCTGCTGGGCGGCCCGGGCCCGGTCACGCTTGACGAGGTCCAGCGAGCGCCGGATCTGCTGCGAGTGGTCAAGCGCGCCATCGATCGGGACCGCCGGGCGGGACGCTTCCTGCTCACCGGTTCCGCCAACCTGCTGTTGATGCGGCAGGTCTCGGAATCGCTGGCCGGGAGAGCAAGCTATCTCAACCTCTGGCCGATGACGCGCGGCGAGCAACAGGGGCTGGGGCGGCCGGGAAGGTGGGAGGAACTGCTGGCAAGCCCGACGCCGACTGGCGCGACCTCTTGGCATCGGCAGACGCCGACGAGGAAGACTGGCGCAACCTGGCTCGGCGCGGAGGCTTCCCAACGCCCGCCCTGGAGCTCCAGTCTTCGACGGACCGCCGGATCTGGTTCGACGGCTATGTCCGCACCTACCTGGAACGGGATTTGCAGGATCTGGCGGCGATTGCGTCGCTGCCGGACTTTCGCCGGCTGATGCGCGCTACCTGTCTGCGTATCGGTCAGCTCGTCAACCAGACCGAGCTTGGTCGCGACGTGGCGTTGCCGCAGGCCACGGTCCACCGCTGGCTCAACCTGCTCGAGACGTCGTACTTGCTGGTGCGGCTGCCCGCCTATGCCGTGAACCGCACCAAGCGTCTCATCAAGTCGCCCAAGCTCTACTGGGGCGATACCGGCGTCCCCTTGCATCTGGCGGAAGTCGACGAGCCCGGCGGCGCGCACCTCGAGAACCTCATCCTCCTCGATCTCCTGGCCTGGCGGGACGCACGCCTGGACCGCACCGACTTGAGCTATTGGCGCACCGTCAATGGCGAGGAGGTCGACTTCGTGGTCGAGACGAAGGGCAAACTGTTGCCGATCGAGGTCAAGGCGACGACGCGGCCGACGCTTGCGAATGCAATGCATCTGCGTACGTTCGCAGCGGAGTACGGCAGGAAGGCGCGGGCTGGATTGCTGCTTCATACGGGCAAGATGCTGGAGTGGCTGGCGCCGAACGTGCTCGCGGCGCCGTGGTGGAAGGTGTTGTAGCAGTTGTTGTATCACCCCGCTACTTCAGGTGCACCGTCACCAGCACCTTCATCGCGACATCCGCCGGCAACTCCGTCACGACCCGCAGCCAGTTTCCGAAATGCGCAACCCGGGCGCAGGCGTCCAGCTCGGTCGATTGCGGCATCGGCAGGGTCGTCCCTTCGTCGACCCAGCGCATGCCGTCGGCCGAGATCTGCACCCGCGCCGTGGGTGGCAGCACGTCGGCGGCGGCATCCGGTCCCCGCTCGATCGCCAGGGCGCGCACGAAGATCACGGCTTCGCTTGCCCAGCCGGCCTCGTAGGGCTCGGTGGCGGCCATGCCGGTCCAGCGCTCGTTGCGGGCAATCACTGCGGTGAGATTCTCGCGGATCATGTCCCTGCCTCCTCAGAAGTCGCCGGACAGGCAGACGCTGTCCAGGTACAGGAAGGCGCGCTTGTCGACGTCGGTCTCGACGAAGAAGCACAGGTTCAGCATGCACCAGAGATTGCGCATCGCCGGAATGCGGATCGGCTCGAAGCCGGCCATGTCGAAGCGGCGGTCGTTCACTCGGAAGCCGGTCGCCTGCATCGTCGCGAGGTCGAAGTCGAGGCAGGCGTAGTGCCAGTTCACCTTGGTGGGGATCTCGTTGTAGCACAGCCGCTGCCGGCCGCCCGGCAGGTCCTCCCAGTCCTCCGGCGAGAGGTGATAGTGGCTGACCGTCTTGTTCTCGGTGCCGATCGCATGAAAGGTCTTGGTGCGGCGCTTGAATTGCCACTTCTGCAGGTGTTCGCCGTCGAGCGCGTTCAGGAAGCGCAGATGCGGCATCACCCGGTCGGCGGCGTCGCCTTCGTCCTGGTCGCCGCCCTGCAGGTCGTAGAGAAAGCCGATCGAGCGCACGTTGGTTTCGGACAGCCGCATCTCGCTCGCCTCGGGCTTGAAGGTGAAATAGAACTCCACCCGGATCGGCCCGCGTTCCCGGAACGTGAGCCGCTTGAGGGTCACGTTCTGCGCCCCCTTGCGCGGGCGGCTGGCCAGCTTCAGCGCATAGCTACCGTCGACGGAGCCGTGGCTGCCGAAATCCCAGGTCGGCAGCGTCGACAGCATCGCCTGCGTGTGCTGCGCGTAGCCGGGCAGCATCGCATCCAGCGTGTGCTCGTAGTTGCCGACCAGCTGCGTCCAGCCGCAGAAACCGCGGTCGAAGTCGTCGAAGGCGATGATCCGGCGCAGCGGATCGAAGCGCGACAGCCGAGGATCGGCGAGTCGCAGGGCTTGCAGGAGATCGGTGCTCATGGGCATGGCTCCAAGGAAGTCATTGTCTTGATGATGTTGTCCCAACTGGCGGTTGGATCGCCGCGCTCGCGGCGCTCCTTCGTCCCCGGCATCGGATGCCACTCTGCCAAGCCTGGCCTCAACAAGCGCACCACCCACCGCCCCAGACCCAGCAGCCGGCGAGGATCGGGCTTGCCCGGGCCTCGGCGGGCGCCCCCCTTGCTCTGCAAGGGGGGTAGGGCCGAAGGCCCATGGGGGGATCATCCTTTTGTTCCGCCCGCGGTCAGGCCTTCGACCAGGTGCCGCTGGGCGAGCACGACGAATGCCAGCACCGGCAGCAGATGCAGCGACGCGGCGGCAAACAGCACGCCCCAATCGACGCCGTCCACCGCGCCGGTCATCTCGGCGAGCACCAGCGGCGCGGTCTTGGCGGCCTTGGTGGTGAAGATGAAGGCAAACAGGAACTCGTTCCAGGCGAACACGATCACGAACACCGCCACCGCGATCATCCCCTGCGCCGCGAGCGGCAGCATGATCCGGCCGATCAGCTGGAGGTGACTGGCGCCGTCGACCAGCGCCGCCTCGTCGATCTCGACCGGAATCTGGTCCATGAAGGTGCGCATCACCATCGTGCCCAGCGACACGAAGAAGGTGGCGTAAAGCAGGATCAGGATGAGGTGCGTGTCGTTGAGCCGCAGCCAGTTGACGATGGGGAACAGGGGCAGGGTGGTGACGATCGGCGGGATCAGCCGCAGGAACACCAGCCCGAAGGCCGACAGACCCATCGCGCGGGTGCGCACTCGCGAGTAGGCGTAGCCCGCCAGGGCACTGGCCAGCACCGCCAGCGCCGTGGCGAAGACGGTGACGATGCCGCTGTTGGCCATGCCGGCGAAGAAGTCGGGCCACTGCTTGAAGAGCGCGCGGTAGCTGTCGAGCGACGGCGAGAACAGCAGCGGCGCGGCCGGATCGAAGATCTCGCGCGGCGGCCGCAGCGAGGCGAGCACCATCAGGACGATGGGCCCGATCGACCAGGCGACGACCAGGGCGATCACCGACGCCTTGAAGATGCGCCAGCCGAGCGAGCTGCGCGAAGCCCGTGCGCCGGCCGTCATGGTCAGCCGACGCCCTCGGTTCGCGCCGCGAACATGTCGCGGTAGACGCGGCGCAGGTACACCAGCGCGACCAGCGCCGACACCATCACCATGATCCAGCCGGTGGCGGTGGCGACGCCGAAGCGGTTGTAGCGGAACGCTTCCACGTAGAGGTAGAGCGCCACCACCTCGGTGGTGCGCGCGGGTCCGCCCTGGGTCATCAGCCAGACTTCGGAGAACAGCCGGAACGCGAAGATGTAGCGGAACAGCATGGCCACCGCGATCGCCGGCTTGAGCAGCGGCAGCGTGATCCGGCGCAGCTGCTGCCAGCGGGTGGCGCCATCGACCCGCGCCGCCTCGTAGACCTCGACCGGCAGCGCCAGGCGGGCGGCGTACAGGATCACGAAGGTGAACGGCAGGTGCAGCCAGATCGAGATCAGCGACACGACGGCGAGCCCGTGCCAGGGATTGACGCCCCATTCGATCGGCCCGAGCCCGAACGTCGCCAGCAGCTTGGTGAGCGACCCGATCTCCGGATCGACCAGGTAGCGCCAGATGACCACCGCCCCGACCTCGCTGACGGCATACGGCGCGAGCATCGCCGCCATCAGCACCGGCTTCCACGGCACGCCATCGGCGAACAGCAGCGCGATGCCGAGGCCCAGCAGCATCTCGACGTGCACCACCACCGCGACGATGATCAGCGTGTTGACCAGCGCCCGCCAGAAGTAGCGGTCCGACAAAACGGCGACATAGTTGTCAATGCCCACGAAGCTCGGCGCCGTGCCGAAGCTCGACTGGTGCAGCGACAGCCAGAACACGTAGCAGGCCGGCAGCACCAGCAGCGCGAGCACCAGCAGCCAGGTCGGCGCCAGCAGCAGCGTGGCACCGCGCGTGCCGAGCAAGGGCGTGGAGCCGCCGCCGGCAGGCACGATGCTGCCGGCGGAAGCGGTCATGCTCCCGCGACGACCCGCAATGCCGCCAGCCGGTCGCGATCGACTTCGACGCCGAGTCCCGGGCCGTCAGGCACCGGCAGCCCGCCGTCGACCAGCAGGCTCGCCTCGCCGGCAGGCTGCTTCGTCAACGCCTGGCGCAGCGGGTTCTCGCAGACCATGCATTCGAACGACCAGAACGCTTCGGCCGCCGCGGCGAGTTGCAGGCTGGCGGCGACACACAGGGCGCCGGACCAGCCGACATGCGGCGCATAGCGCACCCGATGCAGGGCGGCGAGCTCCGCGATCCGCCAGCTCTCGCTGATGCCGCCGGCGCGGGCGACGTCCGGCTGCACCAGCCCGATGCTGCGGTCCGCCAGCGACTCGAGCGCATCGCCGGCGGTGAAGTCGCTTTCGCCGGCCGCCAGCCGGATCGGCACCGCCCGTGACAAGCGGCGATAGCCCTGCCGATCCTCCGGCGGCAGCGGCTCCTCGAAGAAGTCGTAGCCGAGTTCGGCGAGCGTACGGCCGACGGCGATCGCGTCGTCCAGGTCGTAGGCCCAGTTCGCGTCGACGCCCAGCAGGACGGTGTCGCCCGCGAGCTCGCGTACCAGCTTCGCTCGCCGGATCGCTTCGGCGACCGGCCGGCCGAGCTTGACCTTGACCTGGCTGAAGCCGGCCTGCAGCACCGTCGCGACTTCCCCGCGCACCGTGTCGTCATCGAGCCAGTTGATCGACGAGGCATAGGCGGCGATCCGGCTGCGGCCGACGCCCCCCAGCAGCTTGGCGACCGGCAGCTGCGCGACGCGGCCGGCAAGATCCCACAGCGCGATGTCGATGCCGGCGATCGCTTCGATCAGCATGCCGCCGGTGCGGCCGGTAAGCGGCGCGCGCAGCCGGTTCCAGAGCCGGCGGCGGTCCAGCGGATCCTCGCCGAGCAGCAGCGGTGCCAGCACCTGTTCGATGAACGACGCATAGGCGTTGCAGCCGCGTCGCGCCAGGCATTCGCCCCAGCCAACCAGGCCGTCGGCCGTGCGGATCTCCACCACCACGATCTCGATCGCGGCGAACGTCGCCTGCGACGTGCGCTGCGGGGTTGGCAGCGTCGCGCGCAAGGGATGGGCGATCACCGCCGCGATCCTGCGGCCTGCGGCACCGCCGCCCGAGGTTGCAGGCGTCTCGAAGGCGGATGGTCCCGCGGCAGCGAGCGGCTTGTGGGTCATGCGCAGGACCAGGTTGGGGCGCCCGCAGGCGGCGGGTGGAGCGACTGGAACGAGCGGCAGCGCGGCCGAGCCGCGACTGGAGCATTTCTGCGAGGACAACATAGCAGTTAAGTTGCTACGTTGCAATCACTCCGGTCGACGCTCATACTGAGCCGATGAACGACCGCGCGCTGCTGCTCGACGTCGATGGCCTGGTGCCGACCCGACTTGGCGACACGGTGCTGGCGCGACTTGCCGGCGCGATTTCCGACGGCCGCCTCAAGCCCGGCGACCCGATGCCGTCGGAGGCCAGCATTGCGGCATCGTTCGGCGTCTCCAAGCAGATCGCGCGCGAGGCGATCCGGGAGCTCGCCGCTTTGGGCGTGGTGCATGTCCAGCAGGGCAAGATCTCGCGGGTGCGCGCCATGGACGGCGCGCCGCTCGGGCGATTCTTCCGGCTGGCGGTCGGGGACGGCGTGGAGGGCCTGACGCAGGCGGTGGAGCTGCGGCGCATCCTCGAGCCGGGCATTGCCGCGCTGGCCGCCGAGCGGCGCACGGACCACGACATCGCCGCCTTGCGGGCGATCCTGGAGCGGATGCAGCAGGCGGCCGGCGATCCGGCGCGCTGGATCGAGGCCGACCTGGACTTCCATCGCGCCATTGCGCGGATCAGCGGCAACCGGCTGATCGAGCTGCAGCTCGAGGCGCTCGAGCCGGTGATCCGCGGCATGATGGAGCGCTTCAACCACCGGACGCGGCGCACGTTGGAGGATTGGCGGCAGACCTGGTTGCGTCACGACCGGGTCGCGCGGGCGATCGAGAAGGGCAATACGGCCGGCGGCCCGCGCCGGGCGGCGGCTGCGATGGCGGCGCATTTCGAGGAGGCGCCGCTGGCGATCAGCCAGGTCATCATCGGCCAGGGGAGCGAAGCCGCGCCGATACCGGCGCCGCCAGCCGCATCGGCGCGGCGAAGCGCTGCAAACAAGAAACCTTGAGGAGACGAGGATGGATGCGACACGTAGGGCAATGATCGGCGCCACCGCCGCTGCTTTCGGGCTTCGCTTCACACCCCAGGCTTTCGCTCAGGCGGGCGGGACGCCGCTGCAGGTCTTCGCCCACCGGGTGATGAAGACGGTCTCGGTCGGCAGCGCCGGCGACGCCACCGCCGACTTCACCAAGTCGTCCGGGCTCGCGGTCGAATGGACCACCTTCGATACCGGTCCGCTGCAGGAGCGGCTGTTCCGCGAGGCGTCGCTTGGCGAGACCGCGGTCGACGTCGGCTTCATCCTCAACACGCAGGCCGTGCCGCGGGTGGCAAGCCTGTTCGAGCCGCTCGGCCCGTACCAGTCGAAGCAGCCGGTCGAAGCCTTCGACGACATCTTCCCGGGACTGATCGAGGGCATGACCGTCGGCGGCAACCTCATCGCCATGCCGTTTCGCCATGCGTCCTCCGGCTTCCACTACAACGAGGAAATCCTCGCCGAGCGCGGCTTCAAGAATCCGCCGCAGACCATCGAAGAGGTCGCCGAGATGGCCAAGGCCTGCTCCTACCGGCGGGCCGACGGCACGCCTTGCGTGGGATTGTGCATGCCCGGCGTGACCTATCCGAACGTGATCGACATCGCGCGCGCGTGGGACGGCGATTTCATCACACAAGACTTCAAGGTGGTTGCCGACCAGCCGCCGATGCTGAACGCGATCCGGATGCTGCGCAGCCTGTTCGAAGCCGGTGCCTTCCCGCGCAACTTCGCGACGCTGTCCACCGAGGATGTCAACACCTGGATGCAGACCGGCCGCGCGGCGATGAGCCTGCAGAGCATGGGTCGCAACCGCATCTACAACGATCCGGCCAAGAGCAAGTTTCCGGGACGCATCAAGACCATCGCTCTGCCGGCCTCGAAGACCATGGCCGGCAAGTTCAGCGTCGCGCCGGCGAAGGTCGAATTCTGGGGCATGGTCATCCCGAAGAACGCGAAGCGCAAGGATCTCTCCTGGGCTTTCATCCGCGAGATGCTGTCGCAGCAGGCGACGCTGACCGCCGCCCTCAACGGCAACGGCCCGGTGCGCAATTCCACCTATGACGACGACCGCATGCGCAAGCTGGTGTCCTATGCCGAGGAGGAGCGACGCGTGCTGAAGGTGGCGCGCGTGCCGCTGCCCGCCTTCGACGAGGCAGCGCGCGCCGGCGACGTGTTCAAGGAGGAGGCCGAGGCGGCCGTGCTCGGGATGAAGTCGCCGGAGGAAGCGATGAAGTCGGTGGTGGGGCGGGTCAGGCCGATGTTGCCGGGTTGAGTCCCTAAGGCGCCGGAAACACCACCACCGGCCCGCTGGCCTTCCCACCTGGCGGCACATACGCCGGCGCCGGCTCCCCCGCCGGCCCTGCCGCCTTGATGTAGCGGTAGATCGCCTTCAGCTCCGCGTCAGCCATTACCCGCAGGTTGAACCACGGCATCGGCGGGCGCGACTCGCCGGAGCGCGCGTATGCCATCCAGTTCTCTTCAGTGAGGTTGGCGAAGTGCCGGCGCAGGTTCGTGGGGTAGGTCGTGCCCCACGGCCCCTGCCAGCCGAGGCGATCGCCGGTGAGCCATTCGGCCTCCGGCGTCTTGCCCGCCGTCGCGCCGTAGCCGGGCGTATGGCAGTCGTTGCAGCCGGCCGTCTGGACCAGGTAGCGACCGAGGGCGAGCTCGTCGGTGGGGCGGTCGGCCGCGCCTGCTGCGGCGGAGGCGCCGGCAAGGCCGAGGGCGACGAGACCATAGGCGAGACCACAGGCAATCCGACGTGATGCGCGGCGCAGCACGGCAGGCGCTGTCTTCATGAAGTTCTCCGATCGTTGTTGGTTGATGCCGCTGCGGCGGCAGACGGAAGTGTGCGTCAAGTCCTGCCGGCGGAAAAGCGGAATTGCGCCGCGAAGCGCTTGCCATCGCGCCCGAGGCCCTGCAGCATGTGGCCATGACCTGGTCGATCCTCGCCCGCGACGGCGACGGCAGCTTCGGCGTCGCCATTGCCAGCCGCTTTCTTGCCGTCGGCGCGCTTTGCATCCATACGCGGCATGCGGTCGGGGCGCTCTCGACCCAGGCGCTGATGAACCCGTTATACGGCCAGGCCGGCATCGACCGGCTCGCCGCCGGCGAACGCCCGCAGGTGGTGCTGGATGCGCTGGTTGGCGCCGATGCGGGGCGCGATCATCGCCAGCTGCACCTGGTCGGCGCGCAGGGCCAGCCGGCCGCCTTCACCGGCCCAGCCTGCATCGACTGGTGCGGCCATCGCATCGAGGCGGACTTCTCGGTCGCCGGCAACATGCTGGCGGGACCGGAGGTCGTCGACGAGACGGCGCGCGTTTTCCGCGAGACCACGGGAAGGCCGCTCGCAGAGCGGCTGCTGGCAGCGATGGCCGCGGGGCAGGCGGCCGGCGGCGACAAACGCGGCCAGCAAGCGGCGGCGCTGCGCATCCATGCCGGGGAAGATTATCCGGCGCTCGACCTGCGGGTCGACGACCATGCGGCCCCGCTCGACGAGCTTGCGCGCCTCTATCGCAAGAGCCTGGAGCGCTTCCAGGCCTTCGTGTCGTGCCTGCCGCGCCGCGGCGATCCGGTCGGCATCACCGACCGCGGCGAGATCGAGCGGCGGATCGAGCGGTGGCAAGAACGGTGAGCCTGCCGCCGGCGCCCGTGCCCGCTGCCGCGCCGCTGCTGGAGGTGCGTGGCCTGCGCACCGTCTTCGCCACCGACCATGGCGATTTCGCGGCGGTCGACGGCGTCGACTTCAGCGTCGATGCCGGCCGCACGCTCGCCATCGTCGGCGAGTCCGGCTGCGGCAAGAGCGTCACCTCGCTGTCGATCATGGGCCTGCTGTCGCCGCCGGGCCGCATCGCCGGCGGCTCGATCCGGCTGGAGGGTCGAGAGCTGGTCGGCCTCGACGATGCGCAGATGCGCAAGCTGCGCGGCGACCGGATGGCGATGATCTTCCAGGAGCCGATGACATCGCTCAACCCGGCCTTCACCATCGGCACGCAGATCGTCGAGGCGCTGCTGTGCCATCGGCCGATGAGCCGCGCCGACGCGCGCGCCGCCGCCATCGAGGCGCTGCGCCAGGTGCGCATGCCGGATGCCGAGCGCCGTTTCGATGAATACCCGCATCGGCTTTCCGGCGGCATGCGGCAGCGGTCGATGATCGCGATGGCGCTGGTCTGCCGCCCGCGGCTGCTGATCGCCGACGAGCCGACCACCGCGCTCGACGTCACCATCCAGGCGCAGATCCTGAAGCTGATGGGCGAGCTGCAGCGCGAAACCGGCACTGCCATCATCCTCATCACCCACGACCTCGGCGTCGTCGCCGAGCTGGCCGACGAGGTGGCGGTCATGTACGCCGGCCGGGTCGTGGAACGCGCGCCCGCCGTGCGGCTCTTTGCCGAGCCGCAGCATCCCTACACCATCGGTCTGCTCGGCTCGATCCCGCGCCTGGACGGCGCCGCGCGCCGCCTGCCGACGATCGAAGGCCAGGTGCCAGGTGCGCACCGGCGCATCGTCGGCTGCCGCTTTGCCGACCGCTGCCCGTTTGCCGAGGCCGCCTGCCCCCGGCAGGATCCGCCGCAGCCGCCGGTCGGCTCGAGTGGGAACGGTCGTGCCGATGGCCAGCGTATGCGCCAGGCAAGCCCGGACGAGCATCAGGCCGCCTGCATCAAGGCACCGCTCGATCCGGACCGTCTCTTCGCCGAGGCGGCATGAGCCCGACCCCGCCGCTGCTGCGGGTCGAGGGGCTGGTCAAGCACTTCGCGACCTCGCGCCGGCTGTTCGGCCGCGGCGCCGCCAGGGTGCGGGCGGTGGACGGTGTCGACCTGACGGTGGCGGCGGGCGAGACGCTGGGCGTCGTCGGCGAATCGGGCTGCGGCAAGTCGACGCTGGGGCGGCTGATGCTGCGGCTGATCGAGCCCACCGCCGGGCGCGTGCTGCTCGAAGGCGTCGACCTGGCGACGCTGGACGCGTCATCCCTGCGGGCGCGCCGGCGCCTGCTGCAGATGATCTTCCAGGATCCCTATTCGTCGCTGAACCCCACCATGACGGTCGGCGAGATCCTGGCCGAGCCGCTGCGCCTGCACGGCATCGCGCGATCGGCCGCGGCGGTGGGCGAGCGGGTGGCCGAGCTGCTGCGCATCGTCGGCCTCGATCCGGTCCACGCGCGCCGCTACCCGCACGAGTTCTCCGGCGGCCAGCGGCAGCGCGTCGGCATCGCCCGGGCACTGGCCGTCGAACCGCGGCTGGTGGTCTGCGACGAGGCGGTGTCGGCCCTCGACGTCTCGGTGCAGGCGCAGGTCATCAACCTGATGATGGACCTGCAGCGGCGCTTCGACCTGGCCTATGTCTTCATCGCCCACGATCTCGCGGTGGTCCGGCACATCGCCTCGCGGGTGGCGGTGATGTACCTCGGCCGCATCGTCGAGATCGGCGACAAGCAGGCGATCTTCGAGCGGCCGCGCCATCCCTACACCCGGGCGTTGCTGGATGCGGTACCCCAGCCGGTGCCGCGGGACGCGAGAGGCGGGGCAGCCGCGGGAACGCGGCGACTGGTCCTCGAGGGCGACATCCCCAATCCCTCCGCGCCGCCGTCGGGCTGCCATTTCCACACCCGCTGTCCCTACGCCCAGGCGCGCTGCCGGACCGAGGAGCCGATGCTTGCGCCCGCCCCGGGCGCGGGCGAACATGGGGCAGCCTGTCATTTCGCCGAGCAGATCGCGCAGCAGAACGCACGACCGATCGGGGTATCGGGCCTGGCGGTCCGCCCCGGCAGCGGGCAAACCGATGAGGCCCTGGCGCTGCGGTTGCAGCGACTGCAGCAGGCCTTCGTGCGCAGGACACCACCCACCGAGGAGCGAGCATCACCATGAAATCCGCCTTCCTGCAGTCCCGGTTCGCCTTGCTGTCGTTGGCCATTTGCGGTGGTCTCGGCGCGGTCGTCCCCGCCTTGCCGGTCCAGGCGCAGACGCTGCGCGTCGGCCTCGCGGAGGACCCGGACCTGCTCGATCCGACCCGGGCGCGTACCTTCGTCGGGCGCATCGTCTTCTCGGCGCTGTGCGACAAGCTCTTCGACATCGACGAGAAGCTCGGCTATGTCCCGCAGCTCGCCACCGCTTACGAATGGTCGGCCGACAACAAGGCGTTGACCATCAAGCTGCGCCAGGGCGTCACCTTCCACGACGGCGAGCGGTTCGATGCGGAGGCGGTCAAGTACAACATCGAGCGCCACAAGACGATGAAGGGCTCCAACCGCAGCGGCGAGCTGAAGCCGGTGGCCAGCGTCGATGTGGTCGATGCGTCCACCGTGCGCCTCAACCTCGAGGCGCCGTTCTCGCCGCTGCTGGCGGCGCTGGCCGACCGCGCCGGCATGATGGTCTCGCCCAAGGCGGCGCAGGCCTCCGGCGAGGGCTTCAGCAACCAGCCGGTCTGCTCCGGCCCGTTCAAGTTCGTCGAGCGGGTGGCGCAGGACCGGATCGTCCTCGAGCGTTACGACGGCTACTGGAACAAGGCCAACATCCATTTCGACAAGGTGATCTACACGCCGGTGCCGGATGCCACCGTGAGGTTGGCCAACCTCAAGTCCGGACAGTTCGATTTCATCGAGCGGGCAGCCTCATCCGACATGGCGGCGCTGCGCAAGGACAGCCGCTTCAAGACCGCCGCCATCACCGAGATCGGCTACCAGGGCATCACCATCAACATCGGCAAGAGCGACCGCGCGAAGCAGAACCCGCTCGGCAAGGACCCGCGGGTGCGCGAGGCCTTCGAGCTGGCGCTCGATCGCGAGGGTATCGTGCAGGTGGTGATGGACGGCGAGGCGGCCGTCGGCAACCAGTGGGTGGCGCCGAACAACCCCTATTACGCGAAGGGCGCCCCGATTCCCAAGCGCGACGTCGCCAAGGCGAAGGCGCTGCTGAAGGAAGCCGGGGTCAGCAACCCGACCTTCACGATGATGACCGCCACCACCTCGGATGCGCAGAAGATCGCCCAGGTGGTGCAGGCGATGACCAAGGAGGCAGGCTTCGACGTCAAGATCCAGTCGACCGAGTTCGCCACCTCGCTCAACCTGGCGGACAAGGGCGACTTCGACGCCTACATCCTCGCCTGGAGCGGCCGCGCCGATCCGGACGGCAACCTCTACAGCTTCGACGCCTGCAAGCAGCCGCTCAACTACGCCGGCATCTGCGATCCGAAGCTCGACGAGCTGCTGAACCAGCAGCGGACTCAGTCGGACGCCGCCGCGCGCGGGAAGACCTTCGAGCAGATCGCCGCCATCGCCTTGAAGGAGCGGCCGATCGTCTACCTGTACCACCGCAAGTGGCTCTGGGCCTACAGCAACAAGCTGTCGGGCGTGCGGGAGCTGCCCGACGGGCTGCTGCGGGTGGACGGCCTGAAGATGGCGCCTTGAAGCTTCGGTTCCTCGCGGACGGCAGGCGGTGACCAGCTACCTCGTCAGGCGCATCGCCACCATCCTGCCGACGCTGGTCTTCGTGACCATGCTGATCTTCGGCCTGCAGCAGCTCCTGCCCGGCGACCCGGCGGTGGTGCTGGCCGGCGAGGAGCAGGATCCGCAGGTGATCGCCTACCTGCGCGAAAAGATGCATCTCGACGAACCGCTGCCGATGCGCTACCTCTACTGGCTCGGCGGCGTGCTGCAGGGCGACCTCGGCGAATCGATCCGCAACCAGCAGCCGGTGCTGGAGCTGGTGCTGCAGAAGCTGCCGGTGACCATCGAGCTGGCGGTATTGGCCATGCTGATCGCGCTGGTCATCGGCATTCCCACCGGCATCATCTCGGCGGTACGGCAGGGAACGGCCTGGGATTTCGGCGCCAATGCGTTTGCGCTGTGGGGCCTCTCCACGCCCAACTTCTGGCTCGGCATCCTGATGATCCTGCTGTTCTCGGTGCAGCTCGGCTGGCTGCCGGCCTCCGGCTACGTGCCGTTCCGGGAGGATCCGGTGGCCAACCTCAAGGCGATGGTGATGCCGGCCTTCGTGCTCGGCACCAACATCGCCGCCGTGCTGATGCGCCACACGCGCAGCGCGATGCTGCAGGTGATGAGCGCCGACTACGTGCGCACGGCGCGGGCCAAGGGCCTGAGCCAGCGGGTGGTGATCCTGCGGCACGCCCTGCGCAACGCGCTCACGCCGGTGATCACGCTCGGCGCGCTCGAGCTCGGCACGCTGCTGTCCGGGGCGGTGCTGACCGAGCAGGTGTTCACCATCCCGGGCTTCGGCAAGCTGATCGTCGATGCCGTCTTCAACCGCGACTATGCGGTGGTGCAGGGCGTCGTGCTGGTGACCGGCACCGCCTACATCCTGTTGAACCTGCTCGCCGACATCGCCTACGTGGTGGTGAATCCGAGGCTGCGGGCATGAGCAGCATCGGCGTCGCGCCTGCATTGGGCGAGCCCGCGGAGGTGGTGGACGCCGCGCCGGCGGGAGGTCGCTGGCGTCAGGCGGCGCGCAAGCTCAGGCGCCGGCCGGCGGCGCTGTTCGGCCTTGCGGTGGTGGTCTTCTTCGTGTTGCTGGCGCTACTGGCGCCGTGGCTGTCGCCGCATGATCCGCTGGCCACCAGCTGGAGCGCGATCCGCAAGCCGCCGTCCGCCGCGCACTGGTTCGGCACCGACGACATCGGCCGCGACGTCCTCGCCCGGGTCATGTGGGGCACGCGGGCATCGCTGGCCGCCGGGGTCGTGTCGGTGGCGATCTCGCTGGCGATCGGCGTGCCGATCGGCCTCGCGGCCGGCTTCATCGGCGGGTTCACCGACGGCCTGATCTCGCGCATCACCGACGCCTTCCTCGCCTGTCCATTCCTGATCCTGGCGATCGCGATGGCGGCGTTCCTCGGGCCGAGCCTGACCAATGCGATGATCGCGATCGGCGTGTCGGCGACGCCGATCTTCGTGCGCCTGACCCGGGCGCAGGTGATCAACATCAAGGTCGAGGACTATGTCGAGGCGGCGCGGGCGCTCGGCAACCCGCCCTGGCGCATCGCCATCCGCCACATCCTGCCCAACGTGATCCCGCCGCTGATCGTGCAGACCAGCCTGGCGATCGCCGCCGCCATCATCGCCGAGGCCAGCCTGTCCTTCCTCGGGCTCGGCCAGCAGCCGCCGGCGCCCAGCTGGGGCAGCATGCTCAACACCGCCAAGAACTACATGGACCAGGCGCCGTGGATGGCGATCTGGCCCGGCCTGGCGATCTTCGTGCTGGTGCTGGCGTTCAACCTGCTGGGCGACGGGCTGCGGGATGCGCTGGACCCGCGGCGGCGGTAGCCGCTGGTAAAGGTGCCGGTGTCGCAACAGGCGGGGCAACAGCCCTTTCCAGCGCCGGCTTCTTGAGGCATTCTTGCTGACTTGGTTCTTACTGAACCCAGGCAAGCAACGGGCGGTCGGGATGTTTTCGGCGGGCTGGATCGGGTAGCAGCAGATGTTGCAGGCAATCGAAGGGCTGCGCGCGATCGGCGCGTTCTCGGTGGCGATCTCCCATTCCTGGGATTCGCCGATCCGGGCGTCGGCCTGGTTCAACGGCTCGTTCCTGGTCGTGGACATGTTCTTCGTGCTGAGCGGCTACCTCGTCACGATGGTCCACGCCGAGCGGGCGACCAGCTGGCGACACGGCGGCGGCATGATCGCCAACCGGCTCGGCCGGCTCTACCCGACGCACATCCTGCTGCTGGGCATCCTGCTCCTGCTGCTCAACCTCAAGCGCGGCTTGAGCCTGCTGCTCGGCGCGCTGGGCGTCGACGCCGGCATGACGCCGATCAGCGAGCAGCCGGAGATCTTCGACCTCGGCTACTTCCTGCTGACGATCACCCTGCTGCACGGCGTCGGCATCGACGACAGCGACCTCTTCAACTTCGCCTCCTGGTCGATCTCGGCCGAGTTCTGGGCGTTCGTCACGCTCACGTGCTGCTTCGTCCTGACCCGTGACCGGCGCCGGCGCATCGCGCTGGGGTGCGCCGTCGTCGCCCTGTGCATCGGCTTCTACCTCTCGCGCTGGTGGCAACCGGCCACCCACCAGTTCGACAGCTCGATGCTGCTCGACCGGAACCTGGCGCGGTCGGTGATGGCCTACTTCGTCGGCATGCTGGCGTTCGAAGTTCGCCGCCAATACCTGCAGCAACTGGGCGATCGCGCCATCCAGGTACTGCAGGCGATCGCGCTGGTGGCCATCGTGCTGGTGATCTGCAACCAGCCGTGGCTGTTCATGTCGCAGGTCTGGTCGCTGCCGATCTGGGCGGCCCTGATCATCAGCCTCAGCTACGACCGCGGCTGGGCGGTGAAGCTGCTCGGCTGCGCCCCGATGGTGTGGCTCGGCGAGCGCAGCTACGGCATGTACATGGTCCATTCGGTGGTGATCATCATGATCAAGCACCGCGTGCTGATGATCGGGATTCCGTGGGTACGGACCACCATGCTGCTGCCTTACCTGATTGCCGTGGTGGTCCTGGGGCACCTCATCCACCGCTACGTGGAGATGCCAGCTGCCGCCTGGACCAAGCAGCGGGTCCGGGCGTACCAGGCGCGGCGCACGCAGGCCATCGCAGCGGTGGCGGCGCCGAACTCGTAGACCGGCAGAAACCATCCACGAACGGGACGAGGCGCAACTGGGTGCGTTGGCCGGTAGCGCCGACCGCCATCCTGCTACGCTAGCGCCTCGCAACCACCCAAGGAGATTTCCGCGATGCTCTACGACGTCCGCACCTATGTCTGCCGCCCCGGCACCATCAAGGCCCACCTCGCGATCTACGAGCAGTACGGCTTCGAGGTCCAAAAGAAGCACCTCGGCGAGCCGGTCCTGTACGCACAGACGGAAACCGGCAACGTCAACAGCTACATCCACGTCTGGGCCTACAAGGACGCGGCCGACCGCGCTCAGCGGCGGGCAGCCATGCAGGCGGATCCGGGCTGGATCGACTACGTCAAGCGCAGCGGCGAGGCCGGCTATCTGGAGAGCCAGAACAACCAGCTGATGACGGCGGTGTCGTTCTTCAAGCCGAAGTGATGCTTCTGGTAGTCCGGGCCGCGGGCGGATAGCGGCGGCGGATAGTAGGAAGGCGGCGGGTGCCAGGCGTTTCCGCGGAAACGCGCCGATCCGAAGAAGAAGCAGCGGGAGCCCGTTTCCGCGGAAACGCGTCGATCCGCGAAGTTCATCGATCCAGGCCGGCAGCGGATCGGTCGAAGCGATGCCGGCGTGATGGCAGAGCCCATCTGCGACCACGTCAGCTGCCTACGCCGCAAGTCGAGGCGTTTCCGCGGAAACGCGGGTTGGCCCTCGTCCCGACCCTCCACCGCCCGCCCATCCGCCCCGTCAAGCGGCCGGTGAACGTTTCCCTCCCTGCAGGCGAACGAATTCCCGTCCCGAGGGTGAACGACGTCCCGCCTGCCTCTGAAAACTCCGGCCCGCCGGTCGATTGCAATATTGTCGACACTACTATAATCTGTTGCCATCTGATGGCGCGGGGAGGAGACGATGGCACTGCTGGACCAGATGATCGATAGCCCTTCGGTATGGAAGGGGGCCGAGTTGCGGCAGCGAGGCGACTGGCTTGGCCATCTCGGGCCATCCGATGTGGCCGAGATCGAGGCTGCGGCGCGGTCAGTCGCCAGCCGGGGCGTGCCGCTGTTCGAGATCACCGCGGACGATTTTCCCCTCCCGTCGCTGGGCCGGCGGATGTCCGCGATTGCCCGAGTACTGGAAGGCGGCCGTGGTTTTGCTGTCCTGCGCGGCTTGCCGACCGCTCGCTACGACATCGACACAGCGCGCCGGATCATCTGGGGCCTGGCGACGCACCTCGGGATACCCGAGCCGCAGGACGGCAAGGGCAGCCTGATGCACAGCGTCACCGACACCGGCAAGGAGGTCGAGGGCAACGAGTCGAACCGCGGCTATGAAACCGACGACGAGCTGAAGTTCCACAACGACGGCGGCGACGTCTTCATGCTGCTCTGCCTGCGCACCGCCATGTCCGGCGGCGTCAGCAAGCTGGTCAGCGTCGGCGCGCTGTTCAACGAGATCCTGCGCCGCCGGCCGGACCTGGCGGCCGTTCTCCAGGAGCCGTTCCATTTCGACGCCCGGTCGCAGAATACCCTCGGCATCCGGGTGCAGAGCGTGCCGATCTTCAACTACCACGCCGGGCACATGAGCGGCCTCTACAAGCGCCGCCACATCACGCTGGCGCAGCGCTTCCCGGAGGTGCCGCGGCTGACGGACCTGCAGGTAGAGGCGCTGGATCTGCTCGACGAGCTGTGCAACGACCCGGACATGCATCTCTCCTTCTCGATGGAGCCGGGCGACATCCAGATCGGCAACAACTACTCGATCCTGCACTCGCGCACGAAGTACAACGATCATCCCGAGCCGGAGCGCAAGCGCCATCTGCTGCGCGTCTGGTTGAGCCTGAGGGACGGGCGGCCGCTGCCGGAGGTTTTTGAGACGACGCGGGAGTTCGGGCCGACCTATGCACGGCGCGTCCGGGACGGCAAGGCGACGGCCGCGGTCTCCGCAGCGGCCGGAGCCTGAGCGTCGATGAGTTCGAACGAGAGCCTGGCACCGGTCCAGACCTTTTCGCTGGTCGACCAGGTCGTCACGCGCCTTTCCGAGGAAATCGTCACCGGCCAGTACCTGCCGGGTGCCCGTCTGAAGGAGCAGGAGCTGGCGCTGCGCTTCGGCACCAGTCGCGCGCCGCTGCGCGAAGCGTTTCGCGTCCTGGAGCGGGAAGGGCTGGTCGAGATCCTGCCCTGGCGTGGTGTCCAGGTGTCCCGCCCGACGCTCGAGGAGATCAAGGAGCTGTTCGAGGTCAGGGCGGAGATTTTCGGTCTCTGTGCGCGACGGCTGGCAACGCATGGCGAAGCCGCGGACATCGCCCGCATCGAGCGCGAGATCGCGGCCTTGATCGTGGCGACGGAAGAGGGATGCGACGAGAAGGCCTACAAGATCCGCACCAACGCGATCAGCGTGATGATGTCGTCGATGGTCGGCAACCGCTACCTGCACGAGATCATGGCCGATCTCCGCCGGAAGATGTTCTGGTACTACTGCTTCCTCGGTACCTCCACCCTGGAGCGCCGCCGCGAGTCGAACACCGTCTGGCGCCGGCTGTCGCAGGCGCTGCACGAGCGCGATGCGGCGGCGGCCGAGAGCGCCGCGAGCACCGTCATCTCCGCGTCGGGGGATTTCGCCTTGAGGATGCTCGAGGCGATGAGCTCCCCGGCGCAATCTCGTCCAGGGCCGGCGCCAGGGAAATAGACGCGCCGGCACTTCAAATCCCGCGCCGCCGGTCGTGACCGTCGGCAGCCTCTGCTTGACCCATACCGATGAAATCGGAGGAGACCTCATCATGAAAAGGCTTGTCCAGGCGCTCGGCTTGTCTGCTGCCGTGGCGTTTGCCGTTCCCGTTGCCGCCCAGGAAGCGAACTGGCCGGAGCGCCCGGTTCGGATCATCGTCCCGTACCCGGCGGGTGGTGCCGTGGACGTGATGGTGCGGGCGCTCTCCGTGCAGATGTCGAACCGGCTGGGGCAGCCGATCGTCGTCGAGGCGAGGCCAGGCGGCAACTCCAACATCGGTGCCGACGTGGTGGCCAGCGCGCCGCCGGATGGCTACACGCTGCTGGCCAGCAGCCCTTGGTTCACCATCAACCAGCTGGTCGACAACGGGCGTCGCTGGAAGTCGTCCGACTTCGAGCCGGTCGCCCAGTTCGCGACCTCCCCGAACTACATGGTGGTGGGCGCCGACTCCCCGGCGAAGACCGTGGCCGACTACGTGGCGATGGCCAAGAAGTCGCCGGGAATGCTCTACGGCAGCACCGGTATCGGCTCGACGCAGGACATGGCCGTCGCCATGTTCGCCTCGGCCGCCGGCATCACGCTCGAGCCGGTTCCCTACAAGGGTGCGCCGCCAATCCTGCCGGACCTCGCCAGTGGCCAGCTGTCCATGGCGATCGTTGCCGGCGGCAACGCAACGGCGCAGATCAAGGCGGGGCGGCTGCGTGCCTTGGCAAGTACGGCGAGCGCGCGCAGCGCGTCCACGCCCGACATCCCGACCCTGGTCGAGTCGGGCTTTCCGGTGACCGTTGTCTCCTGGTACGGCCTGCACGCGCCGGCGGGCACGCCGAAGCCGGTGATCGAGAAGATCGCGTCGGCCGTGAAGGCTGCCGCTGAAGCTCGTGAGACGCAGGAACGGTTCGCTGCTGCCAATGCGGAGGTCTCCTACCTGGGCACGGCGGATTTCCACAAGACGCTGGAGGACGAGCGCAGCAGTTGGGCGAAGGTCGTGCCGCTGCTCGAGAAGAAGTGATGAAACCCGACTGCATCGTTGCATCCAGGAACATCCTGGGGGAAGTGCCGCTCTGGTCCGCCAAGGAGGAGGTCCTCTACTGGATCGACGTCCGGCGCCCGGCGTTGTACGCCTATCGGCCGGCAGACGCTTCCGTGCGCAGCTGGGAGTTCCAGGAGCCGATCGGCAGCTACTGCCTGCGCGCCAAGGGCGGCATGCTGCTGGCCATGAAGTCCGGCCTGTTCGCATTCGACCAGGTCACCGGCAGCGTGGAGCGGCTGTTCGATCCCGAGCCCGAGCTTCCCAACAACCGCCTCAACGACGGCAAGTGCGACCGGCAGGGTCGCTTCTGGGTCGGAAGCATGAACGATGGCGACCGCCTGCCGACCGGTTCGCTGTACATGATCGGCCCGGACCTGGGCTGCCGGCGTGCGTTGCAGGGGATCACCATCCCCAATTCGCTGGCGTGGAGCCCGGACGGCCGGACCATGTACTTCAGCGACACCCCGACCTTGAGCATCATGGCGTACGACTACGATCCTGCCAGCGGAACCCTCTCGGGTGAACGGCAGTTTGCCGATCTCTCGAGCCATCCCGGCCGGCCGGATGGCTCGACCGTCGACATCGATGGCTGTCTCTGGAATGCGGAAGTCCGCGGGTCCCGGGTGGTGCGCTATACGCCGGAGGGAAAGGTGGACCGCATCATCGAGCTTCCCGTCAGCGGCGTGACCTCCTGCGCTTTCGGCGGCGGCGACATGCGGACGCTCTACATCACCACCGCGACGCAGCGCCTGAGCGAGCAGGAGCTGGCGCAAGAGCCGCTGGCCGGCGGGTTGTTTGCGGTCGATGCCGGCGTGGCCGGCTTGGCGGAAACGCCGTTCATGGGTTGAAAGCAATGACGAAATCGATGACCGGCGGCCGCTTCATCGCGGAAGCCTTGCGCGCACACGGCGTCACGCATGTGTTCTTCATGGACGCGATCCTGCGGCGAGCGCTCGTCGAGATGGAGAAGATCGGCATCCGCCGCATCCTTGCCCACTCCGAGAAGGGTGCTGCCTACATGGCGGACGGCTACGCGCGTGTCGCCCGCCGGCCGGCGGTGTGCATGTCGCAGTCGGTGGGAGCGGCCAATCTTGCCGCCGGCCTGCAGGATGCATTCCTCGGCGATGCTCCCGTCATCGCGTTGACGGGACGCCAGCCGGCGCCGATGCAGTATCGGCATGCCTACCAGGAGGTTCCGCATGAACCGCTCTTCGCCTCGGTCACCAAGGCGAGCATGCGCGTCGACCAGCCGGAGCAGCTCCCCCTGCTGCTGAACCAGGCGTTTCGTCACGCGACGACGGGTCGGCCGGGCCCGGTGCATGTGGATATCGCCGGTCACACCGGCGACGCGATTGCCGCTGCCTTGCTGCCTGCCGAGCCCGCCATCGGCGGCGCCCCGTACGACCGGTTCCCCGCATTTCGCCTGGCGCCGCCGAACGAGCTGCTTCAGCGGGCGGGCGAGCTGATTGCCGCCGCCAGGCGCCCGGTGTTCGTGGCCGACATGGGTGTGATGACCTCGCAAGCCGAAGGCGCGCTGGCACGATTGGCGGAGCACCTGTCGGTGCCCGTGGTCGGTTCGCTCGACGCGAAGTCGGTATTGCTGGAAGAGCATCCGCTGAATGCAGGCATCGTCGGCACCTACTCCAGGAGCTGCGCCAACCGGACCGTCGCCGAAGCGGATCTGGTGATCTTCGTCGGCAGCCGCGCCGGCGACCAGGTCACCAACAACTGGACCTTGCCGCCGTCGTCGGCGCGGGTGATCCAGATCAACGCGGAGGCCGAGGACCTCGGCCGCAACTATCCCGCAGCTCTTGGCGTGCCGGGGGATCCGCGCACCGTTCTCGAGGCGCTGCTGACGCTGTGTCCAGCGCAGCGGCGAGAGGAGTGGGTTGGCCGCGTTCGGACGCTGGTTGCGGCATGGCGGGAGGAAGTGGCCAAGGATCGCGATGCGGCTGCGGTGCCGATCCGTCCGGAGAGGCTCTGCCGGGAGGTTGGCGAGTTCCTGCCGGAGGACGCGATCCTGGTCTCCGATACCGGCTATTCATCGCAGTGGTCGGGAACGCTGGTGTCGCTGCGCTCGGCCGGCCAACGCTACTTGCGCGCCGCAGGTTCGCTCGGCTGGGCCTTTCCGGCGGCAATCGGCGCGAAATGCGCGGCGCCGGACCGGCCGGTGGTCTGCTTTGCCGGGGACGGTGCGTTCATGTATCACCTGACGGAGCTGGAGACGGCGCGCCGTTATGGCATCCCGGTCATCGTCGTGGTCAACAACAACAGCTGCCTCGCCCAGGGAGCGCGCGCCATCGGCGAGGCGTACAAGGGCCAACCGGGCAATCCGGGCGAGATCCACAACTTTCGCCCGACCAACTTCGCAGCCATCGCCAACGCGATGGACTGCAGGGGCATCCGCGTCGAACATGCCTCCGAATACGGATCGGCGATGAAACAGGCGCTCCGGTCCGACATTCCCACGGTGATCGATGTCGTGACCGATCCGGATGTCCTGGCGCCGCTGCCATGGGGGCCGGGCTGAGAGGCTGACAATCGAGGGGCGGGACGTTTCCGCGGAAACGTCCTTGGCGCAGCGACCGGCCCGATTGGGCGGCGTCGCTCGACGACGTCGACCGAGGCGGCTCAGTCCCTGGCGCCCACCACCGCCAGCACCTCGTCATGCAAGGGCCCCGCGGTGGCGACCAGCGACAGCCCCGCCAGCGGATTCCCGCCGTCCCAGGCACTGACCCGGCCGCCGGCGCCTTCGACCACCGGTACGATGGCGGCCGCGTCCCAGTAGGCGAGCGTGGGATCGAGCATGATGTCGGCGCCGCCGGTGGCCAGGGCGAAGTAGCCGAAGCAGTCGCCCCAGGTCCGATAGAGCTTGGCCCTTCGCACCAGGTCTTCCATGGCCGGACCACCCGCCTGCTCGCCGGTGCTCCAGTGGCTGGTGACCAGCAAGGTGGCATCCTCGACGCGATGGCAGGCGCGCACCCGCACCCGGCGCTGGCGGCCATCCACGGTATAGAGGCGGGTTTCGCGGCTATGGCCGATCAGCGCTGCGCCCGCTGCGGCATGGGCGATGCAGCCGAGGAGCGGGCGAAAGCCCTCGCCATCGTCGCGCTCGAAGGCGATCAGGGTGCCGAACAGGAAGCAGTTGCTGATGAAGGCGCGTGTTCCGTCCACCGGATCCAGGATCCAGCGATATCGGCCGCTGCCTTCGCGGCTGCCGTATTCCTCGCCGATCACACCGTGCGCCGGATAGCGGCGCTGGATCAGCGCACGCATCGCCTTCTCCGCGCCACGATCGGCAGCAGTCACCGGCGAATCGTCGGCCTTGGTCAGTACGCGCGTGCCGGTGATGAAGCGCGGCTGCACCACGCCGAACGCGAGCCCGATCAGCTCGTGCATGAAGGGGATGAACTCCCGGGCTTCGCCGACCGAGAGCGGGGCGCTGAAGCGGGCTGCGGTAAGGGCCATGCCGGCAAGTATAGGTTGCACGGCTCCTGTCCGATACCGCACCGTCCCTGTCCGATACCGAGTTGGCCGGCAGCTGGACCGGCTTCATGGCATGGCGCCTCAGTCGACCGCTTCGCAGCGGTCCGGCTCGTACACCGCTGCCCCCAGGGCGAGGCCCATCGGCCGGCAATGCACGCCTGGCGGGTCTTCGAGAGCCGACGATGCCGCCGCGAGCGGCGCGGGTTCGCAGCCGCGCGCCAGCGCCTCGTCGAGGGCG
Organism: Pseudomonadota bacterium; assembly: GCA_023441105.1. Next base: position 71,312 of record JAEZQX010000168.1, read on the forward strand.
CAGCCGAAGGCCAGCGCCGCCGCCGGTTCCCGGAACATGCCGTAGTAGATGGGCGCATCGTCTCCGGCGCCGAAGGCGTGAGCCAGGTAGCGGACATGCGGCGCCCGCGGCGCATCGGCCAGCAGCTCCGCCGGCAGGCCCGCGGCAATGCGCTCGATGCGGCCGACAACGAGCGCATCCCTGATGTGCTCGCCGTTGATGGTGTCGCCCGGCAGCACGAAGCGTCGTGAGGTGGCCGCCGCGGCGGCCGCGGCGACGGCGGGCTGCGCCGCCGGGGCGAGATCCGGCGAGGCAGGGAGACGCGGCGCCCTCAGGCTTTCCTGTGGTCCAAGGATACGCAGCAGCACCAGCAGGACCGCCAGCAGGATGGCGAGCAGGAGGTTGGACAATAGCGAGGAGGGAATCCTGCGGCGAGGCTGCCCGATCGGTACCGTTTCCATGACTCGCTCCCCGGCTGGTCGTGCCCTGCGTCACACCAATCTTGCGCCCCTGCGGCAGCGGGCGCACTCCGCCAGACGGACTAGTTCATGGCTGCAAAGCGGTGGCACCTGCTGCAAAGGACTAGTCCTTCCGTGCCATCTCCGCGAGGCCGGAGGCCCCACCGCTACAATTTCGCGGATGCGGCAGGCCATCACGACTTTGAGGATCGAGACCCGCGGACGCGGGCTCGTCGAGATCACGCCGCAGGTGCGCCGCTGGATCCGCGCCTGCGGCATCCGGGACGGACTGCTCACCCTGTTCGTGCGACACACCTCGGCCAGCCTGCTGATCCAGGAGAATGCGGATCCGGAGGTCCAGGCGGACCTGGAGCGCTTCTTCGCGCGGCTGGTGCCGGATGGCGATCCGCTCTTCCGGCACGACTCCGAAGGCCCCGACGACATGCCGGCCCATGTGCGGGCCGCGCTCACGCAGGTGCAGCTGGCGGTGCCGGTGCAGGCGGGCGAACCGATGCTCGGCACCTGGCAGGGCATCTACCTGTACGAGCACCGCCATCACGGCCACACCCGCCAGGTGGTGCTTCATCTGCTGGGCGAGGCGGGCGAAGCCGGCGAAGCCGGATGACCACGATACCCGACGAGCCGCGCCGCCGGTTCAAGGACCTGCTGGCGCAGTCGCTGCAAGCGGACCCATCGCTGAATCTGGTGCTGTCCAAATATCGCGGCACCGAGCCGGACCTGCAGCGCGTGCAGGCGCGGCCGCTGGTCATCCGCGGCGATCGCTGCCTGAGCTTCGTCTACCGCTATCGCAGCCGCGACGTCACCGTCAATCTTCCGGCGGCGCAGGCGCTGCAACGGGTGGAAGAGTTGCTGGCCAGCGGTTTCAGCCAGGCGAACCTGCAGGCGGATGGCATCGACGCGCAGCTTGGCATCAGCAAGCGCGGCAAGGCCTTGTTCCGTCTGGGCGCCGCCGCGAGCGACAGCCCCGGCGTGGCCGGCCGGCCGCTCGCGCACAACCGCGAGAAGCGGCGCCTGCTGTCGCTGGACCGGCCGTTCCTGCAGGCCCTGGGCGTCACCGACGGGCAGGGGCAGCTGATCCCGTCGATGGCGCGCAAGTGGAAGCAGATCAACCGCTTCATCGAAGTGTTCGACGATGCCTTCCGATCCTCGGGGCTGAAGCAGCGGCAGGCGCCGTTGCGCCTGATCGACTTCGGCGCGGGCAAGGGCTACCTGACTTTCGGGCTGCACGACTACCTGCGCAACACGCTCGGTGTCGAAGCGCAGACCCGCGGCGTCGAACTGCGCGGCGACCTGGTCGCCGCCGGCAACGCCGCCTGTGCCGCGCTGGGCATCGACGGCCTCGCCTTCATCGAGGGCGACATCGCCAGTCATGTGGCGGAAGCGACGGCCGCGGCGCAAGGGGGTCCGTCCTACGACGTCATGATCGCCCTGCACGCCTGCGACACCGCCACCGACGATGCCATCCACCAGGGCATCCGCGCAGGCGCCGCCATCATCATGTGCGCCCCGTGCTGCCACAAGCAGTTGCGCCCGCAGCTGCTGAGTCCGCATCCGCTGCGCCCGATCCTGCAGCACGGCATCCATCTCGGCCAGGAGGCGGAGATGGTGACCGACGGGCTGCGGGCGATGCTTCTCGAGGCCTGCGGCTACGAGACGCAGGTCTTCGAATTCATCTCGCTGGAGCACACCAGCAAGAACAAGATGATCCTTGCGGTGAAGAAGCCCACGCCGCGTTCGCCGCTCCCGCTCCTCGCGCAGATCGAGGAGATCAAGACCTTCTACGGGATCCGTGAGCAGCGGCTGGAGAGCCTGCTGCATCGGGACGGCCTGCTGCCCGAGGCGTCGTAGCGCTCCGGGGCGCCGACGTCAGCGAGTCGGAGGATTCCGGGAACTTGTCCGGCGACGCGAGGGGCGCGCGGACCTTGGCGGTGCCGCCGCGAGCTCGTGCGGGAAGTGCTTTGCCAGGAAGCCCTCGCCCCGCTCGAGGATGAAGTAGCGGAAGGCCTCGGCTGCCGGCGACAAGGTCTTGCCGAGCTTGTTGACCACGTGCCAGCGCCGCATCACCGGCATGCCCTCGACCTCCGGCACGGCGAGCAGCCGGTGGCGCAGCTCCATGCCGATGGTGTGCAGCGACAGCAGGCTGATGCCCATGCCGGCCATGACCGCCTGCTTGATCGCCTCGTTGCTGGACATCTGCATCACCATTCGCGGCATGATCCGCCGGGCGTGCATGTAGTCGTCGAGCGCCGCGCGCGTGCCGGAGCCTGGCTCGCGCATGATGAAGCCTTCCTCGGCAAGCGCTGCCGCCGGCACCAGCTCGAGCCTCGTGAACGGATGATCCAGCGCGGTGACCAGCACGTGCGGATGCAACGCGAACGGCTCGGCGCGGGTAGCCGATTCGGTCGGCGGCCGACCCATGATCGCCAGGTCGACTTCGCCTTGCTGCATCAGGGCGACCAGCTGGCTGCGGTTGCTCGCCACCTGCAGCCGGATCTCGACGTGCCGGTGCTCGCGGCGAAAGTCGGCGAGCAGCCGCGGGAGGAAGTATTCGGCCGTGCTCACCATGCCCACATCGAGCCGGCCGGCCTGCAGGCCGCGCAGGTTGGCCACCATGTCCTCCGCGTCGCGCATCGCCGCCAGGACGCGTCGGGTATGCGCCAGCAGGTACTCGCCGACGGTGGTGAGCGCGACGGCACGCTTGGTGCGGTCGAACAGCGGCAGCCCGACCTGCGCTTCCAGCTCCTTGACCTGCATCGATACCGCCGGCGGCGTGAGGCTCAGCTCGTCGGCCGCCCGCACGAAGCTCTCATGCCGTGCCACCGACGCGAAGACCCGCAACTGGCGCAGCGTGACGTTCCTCATCGCGACCCGCCTCCTGCTGATTAAGCACAGCTTACTTCTGTGGTCACTACGAATGAATTTACTTGAAGCTTAGGCTTGCCTAGGCTGTTGACCATGGCGCCGAATCGGCGCGCACGACAACCGCACGCCAGCCACCACGGGAGCAGTCCATGAACAAGCCGGTCGACGTAGGCATCATCACCGAAGCCAAGCAGCGCTACCGCGCCGGAGTCCTGAAGTACCGCCAGATGGGTTACTGGAACCCGGACTACCTGCCGGGCGACAGCGACGTGATCTGCCTGTTCCGCATCACGCCGCAGGACGGCGTCGACCCGATCGAAGCCGCGGCCGCGGTGGCCGGCGAATCGAGCACCGCAACCTGGACGGTGGTCTGGACCGACCGCCTCACCGCTTGCGACAACTATCGCGCCAAGGCCTTCAAGGTGGAGGCGGTGCCCGCCGGGGACGGCCAGTACTTCGCCTGGGTCGCCTACGACCTGATCCTCTTCGAGGAGGGCTCGATCGCCAACATGACCGCAAGCCTGATCGGCAACGTCTTCAGCTTCAAGCCGCTCAAGGCGATCCGACTGGAGGACATCCGCATCCCGGTGGCCTACGTCAAGACCTTCAAGGGACCGCCCACCGGCCTGGTAGTAGAGCGCGAACGCCTCGACAAGTTCGGCCGGCCGCTGCTCGGCGCCACCACCAAGCCGAAGCTGGGCCTGTCCGGGCGCAACTACGGCCGGGTGATCTACGAAGGGCTCAAGGGCGGCCTCGACTTCCTCAAGGACGACGAGAACATCAACTCGCAGCCGTTCATGCACTGGCGCGACCGCTTCCTCCACGTGATGGACGCGGTCAGCAAGGCAAGCGCGGCGACCGGGGAGGTCAAGGGCAGCTACCTCAACGTGACGGCGGCCACCATGGAGGACATGTACGAACGCGCCGAGTTCGCCAGGGAGCTGGGGTCGGTGGTGATCATGCTGGACCTGGTGGTCGGCTGGACGGCGATCCAGTCCATGGCCGCCTGGGCCCGCCGACACGACATGATCGTGCACATGCACCGCGCCGGCCACGGCACCTACACCCGTCAGAAGAGTCACGGCGTGAGCTTCCGGGTGATCGCCAAGTGGCTGCGGCTCGCGGGCGTCGACCACCTGCATGCCGGCACTGCCGTGGGCAAGCTCGAAGGCGACCCGATGACCGTGCAGGGCTACTACAGCGTCTGCCGCGACAGCTTCACCCGCCAGGACCTGCCGCGCGGCCTGTTCTTCGACCAGGATTGGGCGGACCTGCGCAAGGTGATGCCGGTGGCTTCCGGCGGCATCCACGCCGGCCAGATGCACCAGCTGCTCGACCTGTTCGGCGACGACGTCATCCTGCAGTTCGGCGGCGGCACCATCGGCCATCCGGCCGGCATCCAGGCCGGCGCGGTGGCCAACCGGGTGGCGCTGGAGACCATGGTGAAGGCTCGCAACGAAGGCCGCGACATCCGCCACGAAGGCCCGCAGATCCTGCGCGACGCGGCCACCTTCTGCACGCCGCTCAGGCAGGCACTGGATACCTGGGGCGAGATCACCTTCAACTACGCGTCGACCGATACCAGCGACTACGCGGTCACGCCTGCCCTCGCCCACTGAAAGCATCCCGTGGCGCCGCGATCGCCTCCCGATTCGCCGCCGACATCCGCGAACTGACGGAGAAGCACATGCTCAGCAATCCCACCGGCCGCATCACCCAGGGCCAGTTCAGCTTCCTCCCCGACCTGAGCGACGACGAGATCGCGCGCCAGGTCGACTACGGCCTCGCCCGCGGCTATGCCTGGAGCGTCGAGTACACCGACGACCCGCATCCGCGCAACACCTTCTGGGAGATGTTCGGCATGCCGATGTTCGACCTGCAGGATGGCGCCGGCGCGATGATGGAGTTGCAGGCCTGCCGCCGCACTTTCCCGGACCACTGGATCCGGCTGATGGCCTTCGACTCCACTCGCGGCGTCGAGTCGATCGCGATGAGCTTCATCGTCCACCGGCCGCCGCAGGAGCGCGACTGGCGCCTGCAGCGCCAGGAGATCGGCGGCCGGCAGATGCGCTACACGCTGCGCGAAAACGGGCCGGCGGCTGATCCGCCGGCGCAAGCCACGCATGCGGCAGGCCGCGCACCCGGGCAGGGGTAGTCCGATGGGCATGCCGCTCTACGCGCTGCCGGGGGCGCCGCAGGAATCCGAATCGTCCGTGTCCGATCGCCGCGCTGCGGCCGCGCCGGAGGCCGCAGCCGGCGCGCCGGCAGCCCCAGGGCCGGCGGCCACCATCGCCGACGTGCTGGCGCAGAGCCAGGTCGAGGCGGTGCTGGACGAGCTCGATCGCGAGCTGGTCGGCCTCGCGCCGGTGAAGCAACGCATCCACGACATCGCCGCGCTGCTGGTAATCGACAAGCTGCGGGCCAACCTCGGACTCAGCGCGCAGTCGCCGTCGCTGCACATGTGCTTCACCGGCAATCCCGGCACCGGCAAGACGACGGTGGCGCTGCGCATGGCGGAGATCCTTCATCGGCTCGGCTACGTGCGCAAGGGACATCTGGTGGCGGTGACGCGGGACGACCTGGTCGGGCAGTACATCGGCCACACCGCGCCGAAGACCCGCGAAGTGCTGAAGAAGGCGATGGGCGGCGTCCTGTTCATCGACGAGGCGTACTACCTGTACCGCCCGGAGAACGAGCGCGATTACGGCCAGGAGGCGATCGAGATCCTGCTGCAGGTGATGGAGAACCAGCGCGACGACCTGGTGGTGATCCTCGCCGGCTATCGCGACCGGATGGACACCTTCTTCCGCTCCAATCCCGGCATGAGCTCGCGGATCGCCCACCACCTGGACTTTCCCGACTACACGCCGCCGGAGCTGCTGCGGATCGGCGAAATCATGCTCGCGCAGCAGCAGTACCGCTTCGATGCCGACGCCCGCGATGCCTTCGCGGACTACCTGGCCCGGCGCATCGTCCAGCCCAACTTCGCCAACGCCCGCAGCGTGCGCAATGCGCTCGAGCGCGCGCGGCTGCGCCAGGCGAGCCGGCTGTTCGCGCAGCGCACGCGGGTGCTCGCACGCGAGGACCTCGACACCATCACCGCAACCGACATCCGCGCGAGCCGGGTGTTCGCCTTGGCCACGAACTGAAGGAGCCGCCATGCACCTGGGGCGCACGACGTTGTCGAAATTCCTGATCCAGCAGCTCGATGGCTTCGAGGATTCGCGGGCGCTCGGCGCGCTGCTGGTGGATGTCGCCGCCGCCATCAAGGCGATCGCCGCCATGTCCGCCAAGGGCGCGCTCGGCGGCTACCTCGGCGCCGCCGACAGCCGCAATGCGCAGGGCGAGGCCCAGAAGAAGCTCGACCTGCTCGCCAACGAGGCGATGCTGCGCGGCTGCGAATGGGGCGGGCTGGTGGCCGGCATGGTGTCCGAGGAGCTTGCCGAGCCCTATCCGGTGCCGGCGGCCTATGCCGGCGACCGGTACCTGCTGGTGTTCGACCCGCTCGACGGCTCGTCCAACACCGACGTCAACATCTCCATCGGCACCATCTTCTCGGTGCTGCGCCACGGGGCGTTCCGGCCGCCGCGCGATGCGGACTACCTCAAGCCCGGCAGCGAACAGGTGGCGGCGGGCTATGCCATCTACGGGCCGGCGACGATGCTGGTGCTGACCGTCGGCCGCGGGGTGCACGGCTTCACGCTCGACCGCGAGATCGGCAACTTCATCCTCACGCATCCGGACCTGTCGATCGCGCCAACGACCAGCGAATTCGCGATCAACGCCAGCAACGCCCGCTTCTGGGAGCCGCCGGTGCACCGCTACGTGGCCGAATGCCAGGCGGGCCGCGCCGGCCCGCGCGGCCGCGCCGGCAACAAGCGCTGGAATGCCG
>JAEZQX010000172.1 GCA_023441105.1 Pseudomonadota bacterium
CTTGCCGTGGCTGCGATGGGTCAACGCCTGAACGAGCAGCGTCTCGGTCTTGAAACGATACCCAAGACGTTCCTGCAACCCATCAAGGCTTTGTTCCATCACTCCCCATTGCACCACATCTTGCGCCAGCGCGTCTTCGTACTTCCCCCGCGGAGGCGGGCTGGGCGGTGCCCGGCCCTGGCGGCGTCAGTTCGACCGCGAATCGCCCTTGTACTCGATCAACAGGCTGGCGGGGCCGAAGAGCGGCACCCGCTTCTCGTAGGCGAAAGACACCACCGTCTGGTCGTTCACCTTGGTGATCACCAGGTCCTTGGCGGCGATGGCGGAAAAGTCGTCGATCGCCTGCGAACGGTCGAAGGCGGTCCTGATCTCCGACGGCAGCCCCGAGGGCGACGCGCTGGTGGCCCGGACCACCGCCTTCTTGATGTTGAAGTACTCGATGACCGTCGGCACCACCCGCATCACCACCAGGGCGACCAAGGCGATGATGATGCCGGAAAAGAGCAACCCGATCAGGGTAAGCCCGCGCTGGCGCCGGCTGAATCCGACGCCGCCGCGCGCCCGGCTGGGGCTGTTTCGCAAGGCCGCGGGTTCAGCGGCGGGCAGCTCGCCGGGGGAACTGCGCAGATCGGGACGCATGGTCACTTGATTGGTCCAATTCGCTTCAGGTCGCTGAAGTTCATCCAGATGAAGAAGGCCCGCCCGACCAGGTTTTCCTCCGGTACGAAGCCCCAATAGCGGCTGTCGAGGCTGTTCTCGCGGTTGTCCCCCATCACGAAGTAGCTGCCCGGCGGCACGGTACAGGTCACACCGGTTGGCACGTAGCTGCATTGGTCGCTGTGGGGGACGCCTTGAATGGGCCTTATGAGAGACGGATTCTTCAATTCTGTCAACAGCTTATGAGGGGTTGCTCCGAGAGTCTCTAGGTATTGGGGAACGTACCTGCCCTGCTCCGCATCGTAGAACTCGCCAGCCGGCTCGAGCGGCACCTCCTGGTCGTTGATCGTTAACCTGTTGTTTCTTATGGTGACTTTGTCGCCCGGGACGCCGATCACCCGCTTTACGTAGTCCACCGAGGTATCCAGGGGATATCTGAACACCATGGTGTCGCCGCGCTCCGGCGAGCCGACGTGCAGCACTTTGGTGTGGATGACCGGCAGGCGCACGCCGTAGGAAAACTTGTTCACCAGGATCAGGTCGCCCACCAGCAGGGTCGGGATCATCGAGCCGGAAGGGATCTTGAACGGCTCGAAGAGGAACGAGCGCAGCAGGAACACCACGATGAAGACCGGAAAGAGCCCAGCGGTGTACTCCAGCCAGGCCGGCCGGCGCGCCGCCGCCTCCTGGATCTTCTGGCGGGTTGCCGGGCTCGGTTCCGCCCCGCGGGCAGCCTGCTCGCGCTCCCAGGTGGCGATCTGGGCCGCCGCCGCCTTGCGCCTGGCCGGCGCGAGGAAGAAGACGTCCAGCAGCCATACGCACATCGTGAACAGGGTCAGCAGGAAGAGGATCAGGGCGAAGTTCATGGATCAGCGGCGGATGGGAATGGCGGGATGCTCGACGGGCAGGTACCGGCGCCAGCTCGGCAGGTCCGGAGGGCAAGACGGTACGGAACCGGCGGCGGGATGACCCCTGCCGGCCGGCAGCACGGCTGCACGCGCTGGCCGGACCGGCGCGGTCGCGGCGTAACGTCCAACGATCCGCCGCACGGCGATCGCTGAAGACCGGCGAGACCGGCAGCTCAACGCTCGGTCGCCTGCAGCACCGCCAGGAAAGCTTCCTGGGGGATCTCGACGGAGCCGACCTGCTTCATCCGTTTCTTCCCGGCCTTCTGTTTCTCCAGCAACTTGCGTTTGCGCGAAATGTCGCCGCCGTAGCACTTGGCGAGGACGTTCTTGCGCAGCGCCTTGATGTTCTCGCGCGCGATGATGTTGCTGCCGATGGCCGCCTGCAGCGCGACGTCGAACATCTGCCGCGGGATCAGCTCGCGCATCCGCGACGCCACCTCCCGCCCTCTGCTCAACGCATTGGAGCGATGGACGATGACAGACAAGGCGTCGACCTTGTCGCCGTTGATCAGCAGGTCCATCTTGACCACGTCCGACGGCCGGTACTCGAGGAACTCGTAGTCCATGGAAGCGTAGCCGCGCGACACCGACTTGAGCCGGTCGAAGAAATCCATGACGATCTCGCTCATCGGCATCTCGTAGGTAAGGTGCACATGGCGGCCGTGGTAGGCGAGATCGCGCTGGATGCCGCGCTTGCCGGTGCACAGCGTGATCACCGGGCCGACGTACTCCTGCGGCACGAACACCACCACCTTGACGATCGGCTCGCGGATCTCGGCGATGCGCGCGGTCTCCGGCATGCGCGCCGGATTCTCGATCTGGTGCACCGTGCCGTCGGTCATCACCACCTCGTAGACCACCGTGGGGGCGGTGGTGATGAGATCCATGCCGTACTCGCGCTCGAGGCGTTCCTGGACGATGTCCATGTGCAGCATGCCGAGGAATCCGCAGCGAAAGCCGAAGCCCAGCGCCTGCGAAACCTCCGGTTCGAAGTGCAGCGACGCGTCATTCAGCTTGAGCTTCTCGAGGGCATCGCGCAAGGCGTCGTATTCGCTCGCTTCGATCGGATAGAGGCCGGCGAAGACCGACGGCTTGATCTCCTTGAAGCCGGGCAGCGGCTCGCTTGCCGCCGGATTGACATGGGTGATCGTGTCGCCGACCTTGGCCGCCTTCAGCTCCTTGAGCCCGGTGATGACGAAGCCGACCTCGCCGGCACTCAACGACTCGCGCGCCACCGACCGCGGCGTGAAGACGCCGAGCTGGTCGACGGCATGCGCCGCGTCGGCGGCCATCATGCGGATGCGGTCCTTGACCCGCAACTCGCCGTTGACCACCCGCACCAGCATCACCACGCCGACGTAGTTGTCGAACCAGGAGTCGATCACCAGCGCCTGCAGCGGCGCCGCCGGATCGCCCTGCGGCGGCGGCATCCGCGCGACCACCGCCTCGAGGATCTCGTCGATGCCCATGCCGGTTTTGGCGCTGGCCGGGATCGCATGGCTGGCATCGATGCCGATCACGTCCTCGATCTCGGCCCGCGCATTGTCCGGATCCGCCGACGGCAGGTCCATCTTGTTGAGCACCGGCACCACCTCGACGCCGAGGTCGATGGCGGTGTAGCAGTTGGCCACCGTCTGCGCTTCGACTCCCTGCGAGGCGTCGACCACCAGCAGCGCCCCTTCGCAAGCCGACAGCGAACGACTCACCTCGTAGGAGAAGTCCACGTGCCCCGGGGTATCGATCAGGTTGAGCTGGTACTCGCGGCCGTCGCGTCCCTGGTAGCGCAGCGACGCGGTCTGGGCCTTGATGGTGATACCGCGCTCGCGCTCCAGGTCCATCGAGTCGAGGACCTGCTTCTCCATCTCCCGCTCCGAGAGCCCGCCGCAGCGCTGGATCAGGCGATCGGCGAGCGTCGACTTGCCGTGGTCGATGTGGGCGATGATCGAGAAGTTGCGAATATGCTGCATGTCGGGAGAGAGGACCCGCAAGATCCGGGCGGTGAAAGGCAAGCGCCCGGGGAACATCCCCGGGCGCATCGGTCGGGGCCGGCTCAGGCCGGGCCCGTCCGCGGGCAATCAGCTATTGTAGTGGGCCCCGGCCGTGCTTCCGCCGATCATGCCGTCATCCGTGCGGCACCGTCGCGTCGGCGCCGGGAGGTCCCTGCCGCGATACCGGGCGGGCCCCGCCGTCACGGCTTGATCGGTATGTACTGGGCGGCATCGCCACGCTGCACCAGCAGCACCAGGGTCTTGCGACGGTCGAGCTTCGACACCACGGCGTTGAATTGCTCGGCGGATTGGACGTCCTGGTTGTTGACCTGCAGCAGCACATCCCCGACCCGCAGCCCGGCCTGTGCCGCCGCCCCCTTCTCCTCGACGGCCTCGACCACCACGCCACCCTTCTGGCGCAGCTCGCTGCGCTGCTCGGCGCTCAGGTCGGTCACCGCCACGCCGATCCAGTTCGACTTGACGGCCGGCTTGTCCGGCGTCGGCGCGCCGCGCTGCCCGGCGCTGGCGGTCTTGTCCGGCATCATCTCGCCGACCGTCACCGTGACCCGCTGAACCGCCCCGCGCCGCCAGATCTCCATCTGCACCGGCGTGCTCGGCTTGGTGTTGCCGACGATCCGCGGCAGGTCGCTCGAGCGCTCGATCTGCCGGTCGCCGAACTTGCGGATGATGTCGCCGACCTGGACGCCTGCCTTCTCGGCCGGCCCGCCCTGCTCGACGCTGCGGACCAGCGCACCTTCCGGCTTGTCGAGGCCCAGCGGCTCGGCGACGTCCTTAGTGACCTCGGCGATGCCGACGCCGATGCGACCGCGCACCACCCGCCCGGTGTCGCGCAGCTGGTCGGCGACGCGCTGCGCCTCGTCGATCGGAATCGCGAACGAGATCCCCATGAAGCCGCCGGTGCGGCTGTAGATCTGCGAGTTGATGCCGATCACCTCGCCGCGCATGTTGAGCAGCGGGCCGCCGGAGTTGCCCGGGTTGACCGCCACGTCGGTCTGGATGAACGGCAGGTAGTCGCCGGTCTCGCGGCCCTTGGCCGACACGATGCCGGCGGTGACGGTGCTCTCGAGGCCGAACGGCGAGCCGATCGCCAGCACCCATTCGCCGACCCGCACCCGGTTGGGATCGCCGATCTTCAGCGACGGCAGGTCGTTGCTCTCGATCTTCACCAGCGCGACGTCGGTGCGCTGGTCGGAACCGATCAGCTTGCCCTTGAACTCCCGCTTGTCGGTGAGGGTGACGTAGATCTCGTCGGCGCCTTCGACCACGTGATGGTTGGTCATGACGTAGCCGTCCTTGGAGACGATGAAGCCGGAGCCGACGCCGCGCGGCACTTCCTGGCGCGGCGCATTCGGACCACGCGGCGACTGGCCCCGCGGCTCGTTCGGCCCCTGGCCACGCGGCTCGCCCGGCATC
>JAEZQX010000203.1 GCA_023441105.1 Pseudomonadota bacterium
CCCCCGACGGCGGCAGCGAAATCGCCACCGGCAGCGACACGCCGGAGATGCCGGCGAACGGCTGCCATGCCGGCGCTGGAAAAGTCAGCGGCACGAGCCAGGGCCGGGCGGCGACCGCCGCGAGCCCCCAATGCGCGGCCCGCTGCCACGCGAAGTCGCTGGCGCCGATGGCCGGTATCGACAGGCCGCCGGTGGCGAGCACCAGCGCGGCAGTGGCGAAGCGACCCTGGTCCGTATCGATCGCGAAGCGATCGCGGCCGGCATCATGCCGCTCGATCTCGCGCACCTGCACCGGATGCCGGATCGACACCCCGCCGGTGGCGCATTCCGCCAGCAGCAGGTCGATGATCTGCTGGCTCGCAGCGTCGCAGAACAGCTGGCCGCGGTGCTTCTCGTGAAAGCCGATGCGATGGCTGCGGACCAGGCCGATGAAACGCTGCGGCGGATAGGCGCGCAGCGCGTGACGCGCGAAGCGCGGATTCGCCGAGAGATAGCGCGACTCGTCGGCCCCGTGGTGGTTGGTGAAATTGCAGCGGCCGCCGCCGGAGATGCGGATCTTCTCGCCGAGCACCCGCGCGTGATCGAGCAGCAAGACCCGCAGTCCGCGCTGGCCCGCGATGCCGGCGCAGAACAGGCCGGCGGCGCCGGCGCCGATGACGGCCAGGTCGAAGCGTTCCACGGCGCGATGATAGACTGCCGCCATGCTGGTCCTCGGTATCGAAACCTCCTGCGACGAGACCGGCGTTGCCCTCTACAGCACGCGCCATGGATTGCTGGCGCAGGCCCTGCACTCGCAGGCCGCCATGCACGAGAACTACGGCGGCGTCGTCCCGGAACTCGCTTCGCGTGATCATGTGCAACGTCTGGTGCCGCTGATCGAATCGGTGGTGTCCGATGCCGGCTGCACGCTGGCCGACATCGACGCGATCGGCTACACGCAGGGCCCGGGGCTCGCCGGCGCCCTGCTGGTCGGCGCGGCAGTCGCCACCGCGATGGGCTACGCCATGCGGAAGCCGGTCATCGGCGTGCATCACCTCGAAGGCCACCTTCTCTCGCCGCTGCTGTCGGCCGACCCGCCGGCATTTCCGTTCGTGGCCCTGCTGGTGTCCGGCGGCCATACCCAGTTGCTGCGCGTCGACGGCATCGGCTGCTATCGCCTGCTGGGCGATACGGTGGACGATGCCGCCGGCGAGGCCTTCGACAAGAGCGCGAAGCTGCTGGGCCTCGGCTATCCCGGCGGTCCGGCGCTGTCGGCGCTGGCCGCCCGGGCCGAGCCGGCAGACCTGGCGGCGGCGCGGTTCCCGTTGCCGCGACCCAAGCTGCGTTCGGACGACCTCGACTTCAGCTTCAGCGGTCTCAAGACGGCTGTCCTCACCCATGTGAAGCGCGGCATCAGCGAGGCGCAGAAGCCCGCCCTGGCCTACGAGGTGGAGCAGGCGATCACCGACGTACTGGTCGGCAAGTCGGTGCGCGCCTTGCAGGAGACCGGCCTTGCGCGGCTGGTGGTCTCGGGTGGCGTCAGCGCCAATCGCGTGCTGCGCGAAAAGCTCGCACAGGCCACAGCCAGGGCCAAGGATGGCGGCCGGACGCTGCAGGTCCACTTCCCGGAGCTTGCCCTGTGCACCGACAACGGCGCGATGATCGCCTTTGCCGCCGCGCTGCGACTGCAGGCCGCCCGGTCCGGCACCGCCTCGCCGGCCGATGCGGATGCTGCAAGCGGTTCGATCGCTGCAACGGACGCGAATGCCGGTGGCAGGCTCACCAACTTCGACGTCCGGCCGCGCTGGCCGCTGGCCGAATTGCGGGCGGCCGAATTGACGGCGGCCGAGTGAAGCGCGACCGAGTCGAGCGCGGCCGGGGCGGGCTGGGATCCGTGTTCAGGCGTCGCGGCGGGCCTGACTGCCGCGGATCAGCGGCGTGAGCAGCAGCGGCGCGAAGTACATCGGAATCTGCGCCAGCCCCACGTAGAGCGGGAAGACCTCGCCGGCCGTGCCGGCGGTGATGACCAGCATCAGGCCGACGTTGCGGTTGCCGCTCAGGATCGCCGCGGTGTAGGCGACGATGGCGCCGGCGCGGCGAAACAGCAGGTAGGCGCCAAGGTGCAGCAGCAGCCCGGCGACGCAGGCGATCGCCAGCAGGAGCGCCACCCGCGCAGGGTCCTCGAGCAGGCGCATGGTGACCCCGTCCATGACCGCGATCGCGAACACCACCAGCAGCAGCACGTTGCTGCCGCCGAGGATGGCATCGGCGCGTCGCAAGCGCTCGAGGCCGATGAGGTGGCGCAGCACGCCTGCAAGCAGGAACGGCACCACCACCAGCAGCGTCACCCGCAGGAAGAACGGCAGGAGGTCGACCTGCACGCCTGCCGCGGGCAGCAGCAGCGCCACCAGCGGCGTGAGGGTCAGCGGCAGCACCAGGGTCGAAGCGACCGTCGACAGCGCGGCCAGCACGCCGTCGAGCCCGAGGATCAAGGCGAAGACCGCGGCCGAGCCGATCGGCGGGGCGGCGGCCTGCAGCAACAGCACCATGCGCAGGTCCGGCGGCAATCCTAGCGCCGCGCTGGCGAACCAGACCAGCAGCGGCGACAGCAGCAGCTGCCACAGCCCGAGTGCGATCGGCAGCATCGGCTGGCGACCGAGATCGCGGAAGCGCCGCCAGTCGAGCCGCAGCAGCGCGCCGGTGAGGGTGCCGATGACCGCGGCGGTCAGCAGCGGACGCAGGAGCTCGGCAAGCCAGGGAAACAGGATGCCGAGGAAGACGCCGGCCGGCAGCGCCCAGCGCGCCTGCCGGCTGAGGAACGTGAGCAGTCCCAATGCAGCCGGCTCAATGCGGCTGCAGCGCGCCGGCCGGCGGGATCACGGATCAGTCGGCGTAGCCGGGCATCACGCGATCCAGCACCCTCATCATCGCCTCGAAGAACAGTCGTTCGCGCTCGGCCCGCGAATGCCGGTCCTCGGGATGAGTCACCTGCACCAGCCGGACGACGTCATCGGACAGCAGTTGCAGCGGCCGCCCGGCGCTCATCGCCAGGAGCTGCGCGCGGCACACGCGCTCGAGCTTGTAGAGGCGGCGGTAGGCCTGGGCCACGGTGTCGCCGGTCACCAGCACGCCGTGGTTCTTCATGAAGATGACGTGCTTGCCGCCCAGCAGCCCCGCCAGCCGCGCCCCCTCTTCCAGCGTGTCGGCCGTGCCGGCATAGTGATCGTCGTAGGCGACGTGGCCGTGGTAGTAGGCGGCGGTCTGGCTCGCCGGCAGCAGACGGTTGTCCTGCAGCATGTTGAGCGCGACCGCCCAGGTCTGGTGGGTATGCAGCACCACCTTGGCGCCGCAGATCCGGTGGATCGGCGCGTGGATGCACTGCGCCGATCGTTCCACGTCGCCCTGGCCCTCCAGGGTGGCGCCCGATTCGTCGAACACGATCATGTCGCTCGCCCGCGCCTCGGACCAGTGCAGGCCAAACGGCAGGATCAGGTACTTGTCGTCGGCACCGGGCAGGGTCATCGTGAAATGATTGTCGATGCCCTCGTCCAGGTCATGGAAGACCGCCAGGCGATGCGCGGCGGCGAGGTGGATGCGGGCCTGCCGCACCGCATCGGATGCGCGGGCCTGCTCGAGTGGGTGGACGGCCATGAATTCTCCGTGGTGTAGCGTCTGCAGGGATCGGCCGCAAAGTATAGCCATCGCGCGGACGCGACCGGTCGACGCGGCGCGGGCGACGCGACCGGGCGACGCGGCGTGGGCGGCTGCCGCCGCGGCCCGTGGGCCAGGCATGACATCATCCCCGCTCTTTCGCTTTCAGTCCCACCTTCGAATGACCGACGACTACCAGATCCTCATCCCGCCTTCTTTCACCGCCCTCTATGCCGATGCAGCCGGCCGCCTGACGGTCAAGCTGCCGACGCTGCGCGAGCGCTACGACCTGTGCGAGGACATGGCCGCGCAGCTGGTCGATTTCGCCCGCAACGTGCATCACGACCTCGGTGTCGCGGAGGACGAGGTGCTGGCCCGCTGCCGGCGCGGCCTGCTGGCGCCGCCGGCGCAGGTGTCGCCGCGCGAGGCACGCTGGGTCGAGCGGCGGCTGGCAGAGCTGCTGGATTGGCCATGGGACCGGGAGGACGGCGACGACATGGACGCGTCCTGAAGGCCGGTGGCGCTGCCGGCTAGGCGCCGCGCGTGGGTGCCGTCGGCTCGCTGCCGTGCGCTCGAGCCGGCAAGGGATAGGCGCGGATCATCCACAGGTGGACGACCGCGCCGACCACCAGTGCCGCGGCCGCTGCCTGCAGCGACGTGGTGAAGCCGGCGCCGGAGCTCGCGCTTCGCGCCAGCAGGAAGGCGACGATGGGCGGGCCGATCACCTGGCCGACGCCGTAGGTGGTGGTGAGCAGGCCCATCAGGCTGGATGCCGCGCCGCCGTTGAGCCGTCGCGCCTCCTGCATGGCGAAGAAGCTGATGGCGGTGAACGGCAGGCCCAGCAGCAGGCTGCCGACGGCGAAGCCGGCCAGCGTCGGGAACCACAGTCCGATCGCGATGCCCAGCGCCTGCATGAGGTAGGCGCAGGCGAGAAGATGACGGCGATCGCGCGTCGGCGCCAGGCGCGCCGCCAGCAATGCGCCGACGACGGTGCCGGTGCCGAAGATCGGCCAGAACAGGTCGAGCCACACCGAGGCTGGCATGGCCTCGCGCGCGATCACCGGCAGGAAGGTCGCCGTGATGATGTAGCCGAAGCCGGCAAGGCCGTAGGCCAGCGCCAGCAGCCCGGTCTCGACGGGGCTTGCCGCCGGCGCCGGCGGCGTGTTCCGACCGTCGCCGACCTCCCGGCGCTGCGGCGCCAGCCGCTCCTCCCCGCCCTGGAACACCGGCCAGACCACCGCGGTCAGCGCGAGCGCCAGCAGCCCGAAGACGAGCCAGCCGGCTGCCGCGGTCCATTGCCACGCCACCATGGCGCTGGCGAACAGTCCGCTGATCACGATGCCGAGCCCGGGGCCGGCGAAGATGATGCTGCCCATGGCCGGCGCGCCCAGGCGCGCCAGTTGAGCCAGGCACCAGCTCGCCGTGAAGACCAGTGCAAAGGCAGTGGCGATGCCGGCGGCGAAGCGCAGGGTCGGCCAGGCGGCAGGCCAGTGGATGGCCATCGCCAGCGTCAGGACGACGGTGACGGCCAACCCGCTGCGCACCACCGCCGCATAGCTCCAGGCCGGCGGCCGCTCGAGCCGCGACCAGATCCACGGCTGCAGCGTGCAGAGCAAGGCGCCCAGCAGGTATGCCAGGTAGTTGGCGCTGGCGAGCCAGCTGGCCGCGCGCAGATCCACCGAGCCTTCGGCCAGCATCATCGGCATCAGCGGCGTGAAGGCGAAGCGCCCCAGCCCCATCGCCACCGCCAGCGACAGCATCCCGGCCAGCGCGATCCGCCAGGCGCCGGCCGGGTGCCGGCTCGCCTGGGTCAGACGATCCTCCGGTGGCTGCCCTTGCGCGACTTCGCCGCCTCGGCCGGCCCCGCGCCGCTCTTCGCGCCGATGCGGCTCTCCTTGCCGGCCAGCAGGTTGGCGATGTTCCGCCGATGCCGCCAGACCAGCAGCACGCTCATCGCCACGATCACCAGCACCCGCGGCTGGGCGCCGAACAGCAGCACCCAGTAGAACGGCGCGAAGACCGCCGCCACCAGCGCGGCCAGCGAGGAATAGCGGAAGAAGAAGGCGATGATGATCCAGGTGGCGAGGGTGGCCAGGCCGTGGACCGGTTGCAGCGCGATCAGCACGCCGGCCGCGGTGGCCACGCCCTTGCCGCCGGCGAAGCGATGGTAGACGGGAAAGAGATGGCCGACGAATGCCGCCAGGCCGACCAGCATGATGGTCACCTCTCCGAAGCCGGCCTGCGGCGCCAGCCAGCGCGCCAGCAGCACGGCCACTACCCCCTTGAGCACGTCGCCCAGCAGCGTCAGCGCCGCGGCCTTGCGGTTGCCGGTGCGCAGCACGTTGGTGGCGCCCGGGTTGCCCGAGCCATAGGTGTGCGGATCCGCCAGTCCCATCGCCTTGCTGACGACGACGGCGAACGAGATCGATCCGATCAGGTAGGCCAGCACGATGGCGCCGATGCTGATCCAGATCGAGCCGGCTGCAGTCATGATCCGTATTCCTCCTCGAGTTCGTTGCCCGGCGCGGGGCGCGGCCGCGCGTCTGGTTCGTCTATGGACCCGGCGCGCCTCACGGCGGGTCCCGCAATGCGCATTCGACCGGCGCCGCGGCAAGCAGCGTGGTCAACGCCGCCGGCTCGATCTCCAGCAGGTAGCCACGCCGCCCGCCGTTGATCAGCAGCCGCGGCAACTCCAGCACCGTGCGCTCGGCATAGACCGGGAGGCGCTTGCGGCTGCCGAAGGGCGAGATGCCGCCGACGCGATAGCCGGTGACGCGCTGCGCCTGCTCCGGCGAGCACGGCGTCACCGTCTTGACGCCGATCGAGCGCGCCAGGTTGCGGGTCGATACCGAACAGTCGCCATGCATCAGGATGACCAGCTCGTGGCCGCGTTCATCCGCCATCAGCAGCGTCTTGATGATCCGGTGCTCGTCGATGCCCAGCTGGCGCGCCGCCTCGGCCGTGCCGCCATGCTCGACGTAGTCGTAGACATGTTCGACGAAGGCGATGCCGCTCTTGCGCAGCGACTGGGTCGCCGGCGTGGCGGAGACGTGGCGGGCGTGAGCCATGTTCGTGTCGCGCAGGTATACCGCGATGTCGAGGCCTTGCCGGGCTCAGTAGAGCCCCAGCTGCCGGGCCCGCAACCGGGCGATGCCCATCAGGGCGCGGATATTCGGCACCTCGACGCCGAGCCGGTCGGCGATCTCGATCACCGAGCCGACCAGCGCATCCAGCTCGATGGGCCGCCCCGCCTCGACGTCCTGGAGCATCGACGTCTTGAAGGCGCCGAGCTGTGCCGCGACCTGGTGGCGCTCTTCCGGGGTGACCGGCAAGGTGATGCCGACGCGCTGCGAGACGGCGCCGGCCTCGGTCATGGCGCGCGACATGAAGGCCCGCACGTCGTCGTCCTTCAGGATCAGGTCCATCGTGGCGCCGGTGATGGCCGACATGGGGTTCATGGTCATGTTGCCCCACAACTTGTACCAGACGTCGCCGTGGATGTCGTCGGCGGTGGCGACGTCGAGCGCGGCGCGCGACATCAGCGCCACCACGTCGGTCGCCCGGCCGGCGCCGCCGGAGCCGCGCGCCAGCGGGTCGCCGACCAGGAAGCGGTTGCCGAACGCATGGACCACCCGCCCGGGCTCCGGCAGGCTTGCCGCCAGGTGGAGCACGCAGCCGAGGCACTGCCGCGGCGGCAGCGCCTTGCCGACCACGCCGCCGGGATCGACCGCTGCGATCGGGTTGCGAGCCTGCGCCGCATCGAGGCCGTGGAAGAACCACCAGGGAACGCCGTTCATCGCGGTGAGGATCAAGGTCTTGGGCCCGATCATCGGCGCGAGCGCCGGCGCGAGGCCTGGCAGCGCGGTGGCCTTCACCGCCAGGATGACGAGGTCCTGCCGGCCGAGCTCGGCGGGATCGGTGCTGGCGGCGATGGGATGGCTGGTCTCGCGACCGTCGGCGACCAGCCGCAGGCCGTGCGCGCGCAGCGGCGCCAGGTGGCGCGCGGTGACCAGCGCCGCGACGTCGATGCCCGCCGCCAGCATGCGCGCCGCCATGTATCCGCCCATCGCGCCGAGCCCGACCACCGCTGTCTTCATCTGCCGCCGATCCCCTTCAGGCCATCCCGCTCACCGGCCACGATGAGAACATGCCGCTTGGAGCACGGTCAAACCAGCCGCGCGATCAACCGCGCGGGTGGTGGCTGCGGTGCACCGTCTTCAACCGCTCGCGCGCCACGTGGGTATAGATCTGGGTGGTGGAGATGTCGGCATGGCCCAGCAGCATCTGCACCACCCGCAGGTCGGCGCCGTGGTTGAGCAGGTGCGTGGCGAAGGCGTGGCGCAGCGTGTGCGGCGACAGCGCGGCGCGGATCCCGGTCACCACCGCATACTTGCGGATCAGGTTCCAGAACATCTGCCGCGTCATGCCGGCGCCGCGCTGGGTCACGAAGATCGCATCGGCACTGCGCGCGCCGAGGATGGCGCCGCGCCCGCCCTTCATGAAGCGCTCCAGCCACCAGCGCGCTTCCTCGCCGAGCGGGACCAGCCGCTCCTTGCTGCCCTTGCCGACGATGCGCACCACGCCGTCGGACATCGACACCTCGACGGTGCGCAGCGCGACCAGCTCGCTCACCCGCAGGCCGGTGGCGTAGAGCATCTCGAGCATGGCGCGGTCGCGCAGCCCGAGCGGCGTCTCGATGTCCGGCGCCGCCAGCAGCGCCTCGACCTGGGCCTCGGTGATCGACTTCGGGAAGCGCGGCGGCTGGCGCGCGGAGCGGATTCGCACCGTCGGATCGTCGGGCCGCAAGCGCTCGCGCACCAGGTAGCGGTAATAGCGTCGGAACACCGCCAGGCGACGATTGCTCGACGTCGCCTTGGCGCCGGCATGCCGCGCGGCGATGTACGACAGCACGTCGCTTTCGGAGGCCTGCTCGAGGTCGACGCCGCGGCCGCCATCGGCCAGCCAGGCGGCGAGATGCCGCAGGTCGCGGCGATAGGCGGCCAGGCTGTTGCTGGCCAGGCCGTCCTCGAGCCAGATCGCATCGCAGAAGGCCGCGATCGAGGCGTCGGCCCGCGCCTCGCGCTCGGCAGGTCCGGGCGCAGCGGGCGCTACCATCGCTGCCGCTGCGGCACCAGTCTGCAGCTGCGGCGGGTTCGCCTGCGCCACCTGCCTCCTCCGCGTCGTCTGCCTCATCGATCCCGCCCGCTGAACCCGCCTGATGAACCTGTTCCTGCTGCTGTTCCCCGACCTCGCCCTGATCGCGATCGGCTTCGTATTGTCGCGCAAGGCGGATTGGGGCAGCGACCTCTGGCCGGGCATCGAGAAGCTGACCTACTACGTGCTGTTTCCGGCATTGCTGTTCCATGCCATCGTGCGCAACCCGGTGCAGTGGAGCCTGGCGCGCGACCTGGTGGCCGGCGTCTTGCTGGTGGTCGCGGCGGCGGCGCTGGCCGGCGCGCTGGCCGGCATCGTGCTCAAGCCCCCGGCCCTGCGGATGGCGTCATCGGGCCAGTGCGCCTACCGCTTCAACTCTTACGTCGCGATGGCGCTGTCGCAGCGCCTCGGCGGCACGGAGGGCCTGGCCCTGTGTGCGCTGTGCATGGGCGTCGCCGTGCCAGTGGTGAACGTGCTGGCGGTGAGCTCGCTCGCGCGGCATACGCGGGCCGGCCTGCTGACCGAATGGCTGCGCAATCCGCTGATCCTGGCGACGCTGGCGGGGCTGCTGGCCGCCTGGGCCGGGCTGCGCCTGCCGGAGCCGACCGACGCGCTGCTCAGCCGCATCGGCGCGGCGGCCCTGGGCCTCGGCCTGATGTCGGTCGGCGCCGGCATCCGGATCGGCGGGGTCAGCGGCGACCATGCCCTCGTCGCCTGGCTCACCGCCGTGAAGTTGCTGCTCGCGCCCGCCGTCGCCTGGGCAGCCGGCAGCTGGCTCGGGCTCGCACCGACCGCGCACACCGTGCTGGTGATCTTCGGCGCGGTGCCGACCGCCTCCGCGGCGTACATCCTCGCCAACCGTATGGGCGGCGACGGTCCTTTCGTCGCCCTGTGCATCGCGGTCTCGACCTTCGCCGCGGTGCTGACGCTGCCGTTCTGGTTATCCTTCATCGTGTGACCGCCGCCGGACGCGCGTCGCGTCCGACGTACGGCATGCGACGCGGCGATGCCCCGTCCGGCGGCAGCGTCATTCTGTTGCCGCTCAACAACGCCAGCGCCCATGGATATCGTCGATCTGATCCTGCCCGATGAAGAAGCCACCGCCCGGTGGGCGGGCCTGCTGGCGGACGCGGTCGTGGCTGAACCCCTTGCCGAACAAGCGTTTGTCGTCCATCTGAGTGGCGACCTCGGTGCCGGCAAGACCGCGCTGGCCCGCGCCGTCATCCGCACCCTTGTCGGCGACCCGCGCCTGACGTTCCGTCCCCGAGTTTTGCGCTGGTCCAGCCCTATGACGGCCCCGCCGGCCCCATCCTCCACGCAGACCTCTACCGCCTGTCGAGCGAGGCGGAAATCGACGAACTCGGCCTCTTCGACCACCCCGCCGCCATCGTCCTCATCGAATGGCCCGAACGCGCGCCATCTCTCGCGGGGCGTGCCGACGTCACCATCCGCCTCTCGGTCCCCAAAGGCGAGGGCAGGGACGTGGAGATCGGCTTCAAGGATGGGCGGGTACTGGGTTAGCAACCTCCCACCCACCGGATGTCATCCCTGCGAAAGCAGGGACCCACTCATCAGCTCGAGTGGAGGAGAGATAGGTCCCGGGTCGGAGCCCGGGATGACAGCTGGTGAGAGTCACACGCGCCGGAGCAAGAGATCCCTGGGATGACGGCCGAGAGATTGAAGAAGGGCCGCCCCACCGGCGGCCCCTTATATTAAGTTAGTGATGATGCTTATGCTCCGGCATCGCCTCGAGCTGGTCCTTGGTCCAGCTTGTCGTGGCGTGGACGTCGCCGGACTCGTCGCGCATGAAGTCGAGCTGGGTGGCGGGGACGGCGACGGGTTTGGCGCCGATGCCGAGGAAGCCGCCGACGTCGAGGACGATCTGGCTCCCGGCGCCCGAGCCGTGGACGTGCGAGACGGTACCGATCTTGTGGTCTTCGAGATCGTAGATGGTGGCGCCTTCGAGCACGGCCGGGGTGAGCTCGGTGGGGCTGAGGCGAACGTGATTGCTGTGGTCCATGATGGGCCTCCTTTTGGGTTGGCTGAAGGCTCAACCCGTCGGCGGCCGATTGCGTTCCCGATCTCGTGTCCGGCCCGGCCCTTGCGCGGCGGGTAAGCGCGCCCATATGGATGAAAACCCTGAAATCCCAGCGAAACAGGCCGCCTTGGCAACGTTCATCTAACGTTCAGGCGCTTGTTCATAATCTTGCCACATGAGAAAAACGACCGTGAACATCCTCGCCGCCATGGCAATGGCGCTGCTGGCAGGTATTGGCCTGCCGGGGGCAGCTGTGGCGCAGGGTGGCGACGCCTGCCTCAGCAAGCAGGATATCCAGGATCGGCTCAAGCAGGGGCTCATCGCTCCGCTCGCCGATGCCATGAACCGGGCGGGCATCAAGGGACGCCCGCTGTCGGTTCAGGTGTGCGACGTGGATGGTTCAGACCACTACATCGTCAACATGATGGATTCCGACGGGGAGAGCCAGAGCGTCACCTTGAACGCCGAGGATGGGTCGAAATAGACTGGGATTGCGAGTGTCTGCCTTGCCGGGCGGAGGGTCTGCTCGGCGGTAACCGGTAGCGTTCGCCTTGAGAGGGACTTCAGGATGCGCATTCTCGTCGTGGAAGACGACACCAATCTCAATCGTCAGCTCAAGGATGCCCTCACCGAGGGCGGCTATGCGGTGGACGTGGCGTTCGATGGCGAAGAGGGGCATTTCCTCGGCGATACCGAGCCCTATGACGCAGTCGTCCTCGATATCGGCCTGCCGCATATGGACGGGCGCTCGGTGCTGGAAGAATGGCGCCGCGCCGGCCGCACCATGCCGGTGCTGCTGCTGACCGCCCGCGACCGCTGGAGCGACAAGGTGCAGGGCATCGATGCCGGCGCCGACGATTATGTGGCCAAGCCCTTCCACATGGAAGAAATCCTCGCCCGGCTCCGTGCGCTGGTGCGGCGTGCCGCGGGACATTCGTCCAACGAGATCACCGCCGGTCCGGTCCGCCTCGACGTCAAGGCCGGCAAGGTCACCGTCGACGGGCATGCCGTGAAGCTGACGAGCCACGAACTGCGGCTCCTGAGCTACCTGATGCATCACAAGGGCAAGGTGATCTCGCGCACCGAGCTCACCGAGCACCTTTACGA
>JAEZQX010000258.1 GCA_023441105.1 Pseudomonadota bacterium
GCGCGGGCGCGGCACCGGCCGCTGCCACCGGCCCGACGCTGGCGGCATTCGGCATGGCGATGGTGTTCGTGCTGCTGACCTTCGGCGGCTGGAACGAGGCCGCCTACATCAGCGCCGAGCTGAAGGATGAGCGGCACAACATGGTCAAGGCGCTGGTGCTGTCGATCTGCCTCATCACGGCCCTCTATGTCGCGGTCAACTGGGCCTACTGGCGGGGCCTCGGCATCGAAGGGATGGCCAAGTCCGATGCCATCGCGGCCGACCTGCTGAAGGCGGCCTTCGGTCCCATCGGCGCCACCATGATCTCCGCCATGGTAGCCATCGCCGCGCTGACGTCGATCAATGCGACCATGATCGTCGGCGCGCGCACCAACTATGCGGTCGGCCGCGACTGGCCGCTGCTGTCGCGCCTGGGGCAGTGGGACGAGGAGCGCGGCACGCCGGTGACGGCCCTGGTGTGGCAGACGGTGGCGGCGCTGGTCCTGGTGGCGATCGGCGCGGGTGCCGGCGGCGGCTTCAAGTCGATGGTGGAATTCACCGCACCGGTGTTCTGGTTCTTCTTCCTGCTGTCCGGCATTTCGCTGTTCGTGCTGCGGGTGCGCGAGCCGGACGCGCCGCGGCCCTACCGCGTGCCGCTCTATCCGCTGCTGCCGATCCTGTTCTGCCTGGTGTGCGCCTACATGCTGTGGGCGAGCCTGTCCTACGTCTACAGCCAGGAGCTGGGCGGGCTGAACGCCGCCTGGATCGGTGTCGGCGTGCTGGCCATCGGCGCGCTGTTGCTGCTCCTGATGGGCAAGCCGCCGGCTCGACGGGCCTGAGCGAGCTCGGGGACGGCGGGGAGCCGACGGAGCCGAGGGAGCGCGAACTGCCGGCTCCGCAAGAGCCGGTAGGCGACCCCGCGTCAGTAGGGCAGTGACGCCCTGATGAGCTGCGGAAATTCCGGCGCGTCGCCGGCGGCGACCGCCGCCTGGTTGATGTGCGAGCGGCGCCGCAGCTCGTCGAGCGGCAGGAAGTCCGGCAGCAGGTCGGCGTTGTACAGGTAGCCGTCGATCAGGCCGTTGAGCAGGTGGCGGAAATCGAAGCCTCCCTGGCGGCCGACGACGTTGGCATAGCGCACGATGTTGACGGTGCAGCTGTTGCTGAGCAGGTGGTAGAACTCCGGCCGATCCGCCAGCTGGTTGATGCGCTCCATGTAGACCATGAACAGCCGGCGCGCGTTCTCCTTCGAGGTCTGGATGCGATAGAGGTAGACATCCTCGCGGCGGAAGTTGGTGCGCAAGCGCACGATGTCGCGTTCGTTGCCGACGACGTAGATGAGCTCGAACTGCTTGAACAGCGAGCCGAGCGGATCGTAGCCCTCGCCTTCCTCCTGCCGTGCCTCAATCGAGATGCTCAGGGGCGGTGCATCCTCGAACCGGAAGCTGAGGAAGGTGTGGCCCACCGGCCCGGGCATCCAGTAGGAGATGTAGAAGTCGAGCCCCACGAGCCGCTCGAGGGACAGCTCGCGGGTCTCGTAGCGCGGCGTGAAGTCGTCGACGCTGCGGAAATCGAAGTTGCGGACCCCGGATATCCGCACCCGCTCGCCCTGAATCTCGGCGCGCGGCAGGACGGCCATCTCGGCGCGCCACTTCCGCTCGTGCGACGGCTCGATCGTGCTCCACCACAGGGCCACGGCGCCGAACAGGGCCGCCAGCAACAGCAGCGGCCCGCGACGCCTGGCGATCCAGAGTGCCCAGACCCCCAGCGCAGCGAAGGCGACGGCCAGCGGCGTGCAGGCCGCCGGCCCGGGCAGATCAGAGAAATGGATGGCCAGGCTGGCCCAGGCCAGCAGGAGCAACAGGACGGCCAGGCGCATGCCGCGTAGCAAGCCGCGCAGCGGCCTGCGGCGGGTCCGGCTGCCGCGGAGCGACTGGGCGAGCCGCAGCGATGAGTCCGGATCCATGTCCTTGGTCATCTCCGCCGGCCGACCGCACGGACGCCTGGCGCGGCTGCGCAACCCTCAGTGCAGCGCATCGCGGACCAGGGGGCAGGTCATGCAGTGGCCGCCGCCGCGGCCGCGGCCGAGCTCCGAGCCGGAGATGGTGATCACCTCGATGCCGGCCTTGCGCAGCAGGGTGTTGGTATGGGTGTTGCGGTCGTAGGCGAACACCACGCCCGGGGAGACGGCGACGAGGTTGGCGCCGCTGTCCCACTGGGTCCGTTCGCTCATGTAGCGGGTGCCGCCCGTCTCGACGACCCGCAGCTTGCGGAGCCCGAGGGCCTCCGCCACCACATCCACGAAGGGCTTGTCCTCCTTGTGCAGCTCGATGCCCGCGCGGCCGCCGGGGCGCCAGGAGAAGGCGCTGATGCCGTCGACGATCTCGGGGTACAGCAGCACGCAATCGCGGTCGGCAAAGGTGAAGACCGTGTCCAGGTGCATGGCGGCGCGCAGCTTGGGCATGGCAGCCACGATCACCCGCTCGGCGGCGCCCTTGTCGAACAGCGCCTTGGCGAGCTGGCTGATGGCCTGGCGGGAGGTGCGCTCGCTCATGCCGATCAGCACGTTGCCGTTGCCGATCGGCATCACATCGCCACCCTCGAGCGTTGCCAGGCCGTGGTCGTGGGTCGGGTCTCCCCACCACACCTCGACCTTGCCAGAGAAATCCGGATGGAAGCGGTAGATCGCCGCCATCAGGATCGTCTCTTCGTGGCGGGCCGGCCAGAAGAGCGGGTTCAGCGTGACGCCGCCGTAGATCCAGCAGGTCGTGTCGCGGGTGTAGAGGGTGTTCGGCAGCGGTGGCAGCAGGTACTCGGTGACGCCGGCGGCATCGCGGATCAGCTCGAGCGTCGCGCCGCCGAGCTTCTCGGGAAACTCGTGGGTGGAGAGTCCACCGATCAGCGTCTCGGCCAGCAGCCGCGGCGACAGTTCCAGCAGGTAGCTGCGGATCTCGTCGATCAATCCGATTCCGACCTGGTCCGGCACGACCTGGTTGTCGATGAGCCAGTGCCTGGCCTCTGGGATGGCCATGGTGTCGGCAAGCAGGTTGTGCAGCTCCACCACATCGACGCCGCGGTCACGCAGCTTCTGCATGAAGTCGAAATGATCCCGCTTGGCGACCTCCACCCACATGACATCGTCGAACAGCAAGGCGTCGCAGTTGCTGGGCGTGAGGCGCTGGTGGGCCGCGCCCGGCGCGCAGACCAGCACCTTGCGCAGCTGCCCCACTTCGGAGTGGACCCCGTACCTCGAGTCGCGGTTCGTCGCCATGCGCCCTCCTTCGGCCGTAAGCGGAGAATCAGATGGTCAAGCTGCCGGTGGCGAGGCCCCACACGCCGGCGATGAAGCCGGCGGTGATGACCAGGAACGCGAAGCGTTCGAGCGGCGTGAACAGCGCCCTGCCCTGCTCGCGCCGCGCCCAGAAGTACAGCAGCGTCCCGGGGGCATAGAGCACTGCGGAGAGCATCACGTACCTCATGCCGCCGGAGAACAGCATGAACGAGGTGTACAGCGTCGCGATGACGGCGAGGATCAGGTCGCGCCGGCGGTCGGCAGGTGCCGTGTCGTACGACTCCCCGCGCCGCGCCAGGAGCCAGCCGAACAGCGCCACGAAGAGATAGGGAATCAGCGCCATCGAGCTGGTCAGGTTGAGCATCAGCGTGAAGGCATCTTCCGACCACAGGGTGCTGATCACCAGCAGCTGCACCACGATGTTGGTGAGCCACAGCGCGTTGGCGGGGACCTTGTTGCGGTTCTCGGCGGCAAACACCAGCGGCATGTCGCGGGTCCTGGCCGCCGTGAACAGGACCTCGGCACAGATCAACGACCAGGCGAGATAGGCGCCGAGCACCGACACCAGCAGGCCGACGCTCACGAAGACCGCGCCCCATGGCCCCACCACCGCTTCCAGCACCGCGGCCATCGACGGCTGCCGCATGACGGCGATGTCGGCGCGCTCGAGCACCGCGTAGGGCAGCAAGGTCACCAGGACCATCAACAGGGTGACGCCGATGAAGCCGAGGATGGTGGCGGTGCCGACGTCCGACCGCCTCCGCGCATGTCTCGAGTAGACGCTGGCGCCTTCGATGCCGATGAAGACGAACACCGTCACCAGCATGGTTGCCCGGACCTGCTGGAACAGGGTCGACTTGTCGAGGCCGGGCCCGCCCCAGAAGTTGGCGCTGAACAGGTCCATCTGGAAGGCGCCCGCGAGCAGCGCGATGAAGACGAGGATCGGCAGGACCTTGGCGATGGTGACGATCTTGTTGATCGCGGCCGCCTGCTGCACGCCCCTGAGGATCATGAAGTGGAACAGCCAGATGCCGATCGAGGCGACCAGCACCGCGGTCAGCGTGTTGCCGTCGCCGAAGACCGGAAAGAACGCTCCGAGCGTCGACTTCACCAGCACCCAGTACGACACGTTGCCGATGCACGAGCCGATCCAGTAGCCGAACGCCGACAGGAAGCCCGCATAGTCGCCGAAGGCCGCCTTGGCATAAGCGTAGACGCCGGCATCGAGGTCCGGCTTGCGCTCGGCAAGCGACTGGAAGACGCGGGCCAGGGTGTACATGCCGCCGGCGGCGATGGTCCAGGCGATGAGGGCGCCGAACGGCCCGGTGGCCGCCCCGAAGGTGCGCGGCAGCGAGAAGATCCCGGCACCGATCATCGAGCCGACCACCATCGCGGTGAGCGTCGTCAGTGGCAGTCCCGGGCCTTGCGCCGCCGCCGGCGCAGTTCCCGCGTCTGGAATCCCGAGGACCGGTGCACTGTCGGCTGCCATGGAACCCTCCCTTGCCGCGATCACGTCGGGAAGGTGGGCCGGCATCCCATGCTGGCGATGCCCCGCCTTCCGGGGTAGGACCTGCGCGGACTCGCGCAGCAGTCGGCGCGGGCGCCCGGGGATGCGGCAGGGCCCACTGCAACCGGCCCTGCTGGCTTGCCGACTCCTTGGGAAGTCGGCCTCTGAGGAAGCGTCACGGCAATTATCGGCACCGCCCCGGGGACCGTCAACACTGCAGCCGGGCTCAATTGGACAGCGTGTTCTTGTGGATCCGGCCGTCCTTCATGATCACCAGGAAGCGTTTGTCCGGATCGGCGACGAGCTCAATGTCGTCGAGCGGGTTGCCGTCGACGAGCAGCAGATCAGCCAGCGCGCCGGCCTCGACGACGCCGAGCTTGCCGGGATAGGGATTGCGCTTCCCGGAGAGCGCCAGCAGCTCGGCATTGGTCGCGGTGGCCATGACGAGCGTCTCCGCGGGGGTGTACCAGCGGACCAGCGAGGCCAGGATGGCCCCTTGCTGGCGTGCCAGGGCCGCGGAGAACAGCACGTCGGTTCCCCACGCGGTCTTGATCTTGTATTTCTTCGCCAGCTCGTACGTCCTGCCGATGCCCGGCCACACCTCGTCGGCCTTCTCTCGCTGGATCGAGCCCACCGGGAAGCCCAGCCGCAGGTCTTCGGGAAGCGGCTGTGCGCTCAACCAGGTGCCCTTCTCGGCCATCAGCCGGGCGGTCGCCTCGTCCATCAACACCCCGTGCTCGATGCATTGCACGCCGGCGGCTATGGCACCCCGGATCGCGGCCGGCGTGAAGGCATGCGCCGCGACATAGGTGCCCCAATTGCCTGCCGCTTCGACGGCGGCACGCAGCTCCGCTTCGGTAAAGGTGGTCACGTCGATCGGGCTGAACGGCGACGAGACGCCGCCGCCCGCTGTCAATTTCACCTGGGACGCGCCTTGCATGAGTTGCTCGCGCGCGCGCACGCGGACCTCGTCGGGGCTGTCGGCCACCATGCTGCCGCCGATCTGCTCCATTCGCGAGGGCGTGCCGCCGATCGTCCGCGGCAGGTCGGTGAGGTCGCGGAAGTCGCCGTGGCCACTCGTGACCGTGATGACAGCGCCGCTTGGATAGATGCGTGGCCCGACCACCAGGCCTTCGTCGATGGCGCGCTTGAGCCCGAACACGGGTCCGCCCACGTCGCGGACGGTGGTGAAGCCGCGCATGAGGGTTGCCGTCGCCTCCGCGGCAGCCACGAGGTTGGTGTAGCCGACGTCACCGAAGGACTGCGCCGGCGTGACCCGCACCAGCATCGCGTGCCAATGCGCGTCGATCAGGCCGGGCATCAGCGTGCGCCCGCCGCCCTCGATGACCTGCGCAGCGCCGGCGAGCTCGGCGCCGATCGGCTCCGTGGAGATGCGCTCGATGATCTTGCCTTTGACCAGGACGTTGGACGACGCCGTCAGTGCGGCGCTCTTGCCGTCGAAGATGCGGACGTTCCGGAACAGGATCCCGGGTCCGACGGCGGCGGGTGCCGCAGGCGCCGCCTGCATCGTGGACGGCGCTTCATGCGCCTGGCCGGTTATGCCGAGCCAGGTCGATGCTGCAAGGGCGAAGACGATGAGCCTGATCATGACCGTTCCTCCGGAGGTTGCGAACGAGTTGCCGGCGAAGTTTTCCTGCTAGACAGCGATGGTCCCGTTGGCCAGGCCCCAGGCGGCGGCGAGCGCAGCGGCCACCACGACGGCGAACAGCAGCATCTCCGCGGGTCGAAAGATCCGCACGCCTTGCTCGCGCATGGCGATGAAGTAGAGCAGCGTCCCCGGCGCATAGAGGATCGCCGCAAGCAGCAGGAAGGTCGGGCCGCCCGCGTAGAG
This sequence comes from Pseudomonadota bacterium, assembly GCA_023441105.1. The sequence continues at coordinate 6,628 of JAEZQX010000258.1, forward strand.
CATGCCGGCTGCATAGAGCGTTGCCAGGCCGGCCCGCAGGCCATCGGCCGCACGGCCGGCGGCAGCGGCATCGTCCGCGACGATCCGGCCCGGGGACGCCCCGGCCACGTAGGTGGCGCCGGTCCAGGCCAGCTTGACGCCGAAGGCAGCCACCAGCAGGTACGGGAACAGCGTCATCGAGCTGGTCATCTTGAGCGCCAGCGTGAAGGCGTATTCCGCAAACCAGGTGACCAGCAGGAAGACCTGGATGACGATGTTGGTGAGCCAGAGGGCGGCAGCGGGGACGCCGTTGGCGTTCTCGCGCGCGAGGAAGGCGGGCATGGTGCCGGTGCGCGCAGCCGAATGGAGCACCTCGGCGGCGAGCAGCGACCAGGACAGGTAGTTGCCGAGGATCGAGACGAGCAGGCCGACGCTGATGAAGACCAGGCCCCAGGCGCCGACGATGGAGGCCATCACGCCGGCCACCGACGGCGTGGGAAGCGCCGCAAGCTCCGGACGCAGCAGCACGCCGTACGAGAACATCGTGACCATGACCAGCAGGCACAGCACACCGAGGAAGCCGAGCACCGTGGCGACGCCGACGTCCTCGCGCTTCCTGGCGTAGCGGGAGTAGACGCTGGCGCCTTCGATGCCGACGAAGACGAATACGGTCACCAGCATCGTGTCGCGCACCTGCCTGCCGACGCTGGAGAGACTCTGCGGCTCACCACCCCAGAAGTTCAGCGCGAAGATGTCGCTGCGGAAGCCGGCGAAGGCGACGACCAGGAACACGGCGATCGGCACGATCTTGGCGACGGTGGCGACGGTGTTGAGCGCCGCCGCCTCCTTGACGCCTCGAAGGATCAGCAGATGCACGCCCCACACGAGCGCCGACGCGGAGGCGATTGCCACCGCGGTCGAGCCGTCACCGAAGACGGGAAAGAACTTGCCCAGCGTCGCCTTGATCAGCACCAGGCAGGCGACGTCGGCAAGACAGCATCCTATCCAGTAACCCGATGCGGAGATGAAGCCCAGGTAGTTGCCGAAGCCTGCCTTGGCGTAGGCATAGATGCCGGTGTCGAGGTCGGGCCGGCGCCGGGACAAGCTCTGGAACACCAGGGCCAGCATCAGCATGCCGGTTCCGGCGATGATCCAGGCGATCATCGCCCCCAGTCCGCCGGTCGCGCGGGCGAATGCCGCCGGCAGCGCGAAGATGCCCGAGCCGATCATCGAGCCGACGACCAGCGAGACCAGCGCAGCGCGCGAAAGGCCCGGCCCCTGCATGGATGTCATGCGCCGGGGCAGCGGCAGCGCATCCGCGTCACGCGGCCTGGATCAGGCCAGCGCCTTCGCCTTCAGCCTTTCGAACTCGTTCTGACTGATGGTGCCGCCGTCGAGAAGTGCCTTCGCATCCGAAATCTGCTCGGCGGGGGACTTTCCCGCCACCGATCTTATGTAGGCATCGGTTTCGGAGCGAGCGCGCTCGACCGTTGCCCGCTGCCGGTCTGCCATGCCCCGGCCCCGCGCGATGATGTAGACGATGGCGGTGAAGACCGGCAGGACGAACAGCCCGATCATCCACAAGACCTTGAAGACGCCGCCCAATTCCGGGTCGCGGAAGAGATCGAGCACGATCTGGAAAAGGATCATCAGGTACGCCACCATCACGACCAGCGACAGCATCAGCAACATCACGTCCCAGAAATTGCTCATGTCGACGTCTCCAGTTCCGGGCGCTGCTTGGCGCCGTGAGCCCAGGTCCGCGGCAGCCCCAGGGCGAAGAGGCCGGTGAGCCTGCCGAGGAAAGACACTGACCGCCGCGGTGCCGCGGGAGAAGCCTGACAGGTCGTGTTGCTGGAGAGCCTGGCAGGCGGGCTGCTGCAGGAGAGTGCTGCTGCGAAAGTGCCGCTGGGAGCGCGCAGGTCACGAAGCGTGGCTGGATATCGCCTGCTGCTGGAAGGCGGCGCACCGGACAGTCGAGTTCGCGAGCGGCAATTAAACACCTGCCAGCGGGTCAATGCAACACTGTCGCCGGGCCATCCCGGCTGGCATACTGCCTGCCCGGACGGCGTGCAGGCTCGCGAGCCGGCATGCGGGCATCTTGGCTTGTCTAACGGGACCGGTCCAACATGATCAGCGGACTCTCGCTTCGGTGCGCCGCGCGACTCCTCGCGATGGTCGTTGCGGCCGGCGGCTGCGGCGCCGCCGCCGCACAGGCGGCCGGGCCGGAGCTGAATCAGAAAGTGTGGCTGCATCTTGGCGCGTTTCGACCGCACATCGACTCGCAGTTCCATTTCGACAGCAACAGGACGGCACTCCCCGGCACCAGGATCAACGGCGAAGCGGATCTCGGCTGGGCCGACAACAAGACCGTGGGCTCGCTGCTGCTCGGCGTGAGGCTGGGGGGGCGCTGGCGCATCGAGTTCGAATACTTCGAACTCGATCGCGCCGCGGATGCGCCGATCGGGCAGCGCAACCTCACGGTCGGCGATTCGACGTTCGAGCTCTCCGCGCGCGTTGCCAGCGAGTTCACCTCGTCTGTCTATCGCTTCACCGCGGGCTACTCGCTGATCCGCCTGCCGAATGCCGAGGCCGGGGTCGCGCTCGGGGTTCACGCCACCGATTTCTCCATCGCCGTCGAAGGAACCGCCACGGTCAACGAGGTCACCGTGGCGCGAAGACGCGAACACGTCCAGGAGCTGCTGCCGCTGCCTACCGCGGGTCTCTACGGAACCTGGGCGTTCGCCGGCAGCTGGGTGGCGCAGGGGCGGGTCGACTGGTTCTCGTTGAGCTACGACGGCTACGAGGGGACCTTGTGGAACGTCCAGGCGAACCTGCTGTACCGTCTCACGCCGAACGTCGCGCTGGGAATCGGCTATCGGCTCAACGACTATGCCATCAAGGCGGACCGGCCGAGCTGGCGCGGCGAAGTCGACTACCGATTCCGCGGCCCCCAGATCCTGGTGGAGGCCGGCTTCTGAGCGCCCTGCCCCGAAATGCGCTTCGGTCTCAACCCAGCTGCACCGCCAGCATCGAGATCGAGCCGCCATCGAAGCCTTCGACCGGAAAGGTCACCGGCTCGTCGCCCTGGCGCTGGGCAAGGACGTACAGCAGGGGCAGGTAGTGATCCGGCGTGGGCGCCGACAGCATGGCATCGCGTCCGAGCGTTTCGTAGCCGACCAGCGTGCTGAACTCGCCATCCGCCATGGCGCTGCGGGCCAGCTCCTCGAAGCGCAGCGCCCAGTCCAGGGGCTCGACCTCGCGGCTGCCCCAGGCATAGGTGTGGAGGTTGTGCACCAGGTTGCCGCTGCCCATGATCAGGATGCCGTCGTCGCGCAGCGGCGCCAGGTCGCGCGCGATGGCGTAGTGCCAGCTGGCCGGCTTCGACTCGTTGATGCTCAGCTGCACCACCGGGATGTCCGCTTGAGGAAAGACATGCACCAGCACCGACCAAGTGCCATGATCCAGCCCCCACGACAGGTCCTGCGCCACCGGCACCGGCGCGAGCAGCTCGGCCACGCGCAGCGCCAGCTCCGGCGAACCCGGCGCCGGATACTGGACCTCGAAGAGCTGGCGCGGGAAGCCGCCGAAGTCGTGGATGGTGCGGGGCTGGCGGATGGCGGTGACAGCCGTGCCGGACAGGTACCAATGCGCCGAAATGCAAAGGATTGCCCGCGGCCGCGGCAGCGACCGGCCGATGGCTGACCAGGCGTCGGTCCAGGCATTGCTGCCGATGGCATTCATCGGGTTGCCGTGGCCGAAGAAGATTGCCGGCATGCGTTGGCTCATCGTGGCTCCATGGGTGGCGTGGCGGTCGCCCGCTGGATCGGACCCGGGGGCGCGGGTCAGGCGCCGAGCTTGCCTGCCGGCGCGATGCCTGCGAAGCTCCATCATATGCCTGAAGAACCGACTCGTGCCGTGGACCTTGCTCGCCCGGCAGGTCCGAGGCTGGCCTCGGGACCGCGACGTATCCTGCGGGCGGCCGCGTTCGTCCTGGCGTGCGGCCTGGCCGGTGGCGCGACTTCAGGCTGCACCACCCTGCCGCCGCTCGCAGGCCGCACCCCATCGCAGGTGATCATGGACACCGACGACACCCGGCTCGGCAGTGCGCTGGCGCCGCGACTTGCGGAGCATCCCGGCTTGTCCGGCATCCACCCGCTGGCCGATTCGCTCGATGCCTTCGCGGCGCGCGCGCTGCTGGCGAAGGCGGCGGACCGCACGCTCGACGTGCAGTACTACATCTGGCATGAGGACATCTCGGGGTCGCTGTTGTTCGACGCCCTGCGCGAGGCCGCGGCACGCGGCGTGCGGGTGCGCCTGCTGCTGGACGACCATGGCTCCTGGGGCATCGACGAGGCACTGGCGGCGCTCGATGCCCACCCCTGCATCGAGGTGCGTCTGTTCAATCCGATCGTGCCGCGGAAGGCGCGGATGATCGGCTACCTCACGGACTTCGCGCGCACCAACCGGCGGATGCACAACAAGTCGTTCACCGTGGACAACCAGGCGACGATCATCGGCGGACGCAACGTCGGCGACGAGTACTTCGGCGCCACCCATGGCGTGCTGTTCGCGGACCTCGACGTGCTGGCGGTGGGGCCGGTCGTGAAGGAGGTGTCGGCCGATTTCGATCGCTACTGGTCGAGCGGCTCGGCCTATCCCGTCGCGCACCTGTTCCCCGGCGCCGCCGCGACGCCCGCCGCGCAACCGCCTGGCGCGACGCATCGCCTGGAGGAGGATCCCGCGGCGCTCGACTACCTGCGGCGGGTGCGGCAGTCGTCGTTCATTGCCGACCTCCTCGAGAACCGGTTGGCCATGGAATGGGCATCGGTGCGGATGGTGAGCGACGACCCGGCGAAGGTGCTTGGCGAATCCGGACCGGAAGGCAACCTGAGCCACGAGCTGGCGCAGATCATCGGCGAGCCGCGCGAGAAGATCGACCTGGTGTCGGCGTATTTCGTGCCGACTGCAGCCGGCGTCGAAGCCTTCGCTGCGCAGGCCCGGCGTGGCGTGGTGGTCGCGATCCTGACCAATGCCCTGGAGGCGACCGACGTGGCGGTGGTGCATGCCGGTTACGCCAAGCGCCGCAAGGACCTGATCGCGGCCGGCGTGAAGCTCTTCGAGCTGCGGTCGCAGCATGAGCTGCCGGCCGCGGCCCCATCACCGGCGTCGGGCTAATCGGCGGCCGAGCGCGGCGCGCCGGCCGAGCGCACGCGAGCCCTGGTGAGCGGCAGCAGCTCGGGCTCGAGCCTTCATGCCAAGACCTTCTCGGTCGATTCGCAACGGGTCTTCGTCGGCTCGTTCAACTTCGATCCGCGGTCGATGCACCTGAACACCGAGCTCGGCTTCGTCATCGACAGCCCGGCGCTCGCGCGGGGCATCCGCGAGCGGCTCGAGCAGCAGCTGCCGCATCGCGCCTACCGCGTCATGCTGTCGGAGGACGGCAACCTGTACTGGCTCGAGCAGCGCGGCGACGAGGTGGTGCGCCACGACGTGGAACCGGGCACCAGCGCCTGGCTGCGGGCCTTCGTCTGGTTCGTCTCGCTGCTGCCGATCGAAGGGATGCTCTGAGGGCGCGGCACGGTCGGGCCTCGACCGCCCGCCGCCGTCGGATGGACATCGTGCAGCGGCGGGCGTTGCGTGCAGCAAGGCTCCGGTCCGGCAGCCTCAGTGGATCGCCACCGGGTTGATCATCGACTGCACGCCGCCCTTGTACTTGTTGTGGCCCAGCACGAACATGAATTCATAGACCTTGTCCTTGGCGAGCGCCGCGGTGTTCATGTTCTCGAGGATGAAGATGCCGTTCTTCGGCAGCAGGATCTGGTGGATCTCGAAGACCCCCACCCCCTGCTCGAACGGGACCGGCTCGACGCCCCAGGTGTCGGCGCCGACGGCCATGACGTTCTTCGATGCGAGATACAGCGCCCCGTCCTTGCCGACACCCGGCTCGGCGCTGCCGTAGCGCTTGGGGTCGGATTCGATCAGGCTCAGCCAGCCGGAGTGGAAGATCACGACATCGCCTTCGCGGATCTCCACGCCCTGCTTCTTCGCCGCGGCATCGATTTCCTGGCGGTTGTAGGCAGTGCCTTCCTTGACGACGTCGGTGCCGTAGAAGGCGGCCATGTCGAGCAAGACGCCGCGTGCCACCATGGCAGGCACTTTCTCGATGCCCAGCTTGGTGAGGCCGGTGGGTTGCGCGAAATCCTTTGCCTTGTGGCCGTTGTAGTAGACGTTGTCGATGCCGAGGTGGCCAAGTCCGTCGAGCTGGCTGCCGATGCCGACCCAGCAGTTCAGGATGTCGTCGTTGTAGGTCGTCTTGGTGGGCCCGAGAGAGCCGCCGGCCTGCTGGCCGGGCTGCACGACATACACCTTGCAATCGCGCGGCGGATAGGCGGGGGTCGATGGGGCGACCACGATGCCCAGCTCGTAGACCTTGCCGGTCTTCACCAGCCGGGCTGCGTCCATGATCCGCTGCGGCGTCATATGGTTGGCCGCGCCCGCCTCGTCGTCGGGGCCCCATCGGGAGGGAAACCAATCGCTGCCCGCCTGAGCGGCGGCAGCGGGCCGGGCCGCTTCCTGGGCGGAGGCCGGCAGCGGCTGCGCGAACGTGAAGGCAGCAAGGGTAAGCAGTCCGGACAATGCAGGCGAAACCGCGCTATGGAATGCGTTGCGGATCATCTTTCATCTCCTGGAATGGTCTTCTTCGGCCCGGCTTGGCCGCCCGATGATCATCGTCCGCGGCCTGACGCAGTGTCAATGGCCGGCGCCGGGCCCAGGAGCGAGCGTGCGCAGCGCCGGTGGAATGGAACGGCGGACGAAGCAGCGTCCGTGGGCTTGCGAGATGGTTCGCTGCAAATGGCTTGCCGCCGCCAGCCGGGCGGCGGACGGCTGGCGCGACAGAAGCGCCGCGTGGCTTGCGCCGGTCAGTCGGAGCTGCCGCCGCCCTCGCCCATCATCGACTGCTGGTAGTTCTGCAGGCCGACCTTGTCGATCAGCGCGATCTGGGTTTCGAGCCAGTCGATGTGCTCCTCGGTGTCGTCGAGGATGTCGACCAGCAGCTCGCGTGATACGAAGTCGCCGGCGGCTTCACACAGGGGAATGGACTGGCGCACATGCTGGTGGGCGGCGCGCTCGAGCGCCAGGTCCGCCTGCAGCACCTCCGGCACGTTCTCGCCGATCTGCAGCTTGTTCAGCGCCTGCAGGTTGGGCAGGCCGTCGAGCAGCAGGATACGGGCGATCAGCCGGTCGGCGTGCTTCATCTCGCCGATCGATTCTTCGTAGATCTTGGAGCCGAGCCGCTCGAGGCCCCAGTGTCGCGCCATCCGCGCGTGCAGGAAGTACTGGTTGATGGCGGTCAGTTCGTTGGTGAGCTGCTTGTTGAGCAGGTCGATGATCTTCTTGTCGCCGCGCATGCTTGCCTCGCTTCGGGGGGCGGCCACTGCGGATGGCCGGGTCGGCCATTGTAGTCCGCGAGGCTATCCCCGGCGAGGACGCGACTATTCATCACGCGGCGCATCGGCGCGGCGTGATGCGAAGGCTGCCGTGTGGAGGCAGGCAGCGAAACCGGACGGGCGGCGAACGGCTGCGGAGGATGCCTCCGTCAGAGGCGGATTTCCATGGTCGAGCCGAGATCCACCGACGTCAGCAATCCCGGCTTCTGCGCGCTGATGACCGCTCGCGCCTGCGGAATACACTTGCCGCAGTTGGTGCCGAGTCCGGTGGCCTGCCGGACCGACCTCAGGCAGCAACGCCCTTCGGTGGCCAGTTCAGCCAGATCCCTTTCCCGGACATTGAAGCAGTTGCAGACGACCATGGTGCGATGCCGTTCCCGATGATGGAGTCCAGAAGCCGGTGGCGCCGCGGCGCCTGTGCCCGTCTTGCTCTGCCGTGCTGGCCCGAGAGGCCTCGATAGCGAAAGCAAATACGAACGATTAGCATTTGATCAGATATGAGAGGCTTCCGCAAGGGGCTATGTCACGGCATGGGCAATCTGTTGCTCGCCGGCTGCCTGATGGCGATCGGTGGCGGGGCGGTGGCGCAGGCACAGCCGCCGCCGCAGACACAGGCGCAGACGCAGGCACAGCCGCAGCCGCAGGCAGAGCCACAGCCGGTGGTGGTCACCGATGACAGCGGGCAGCGGGTTTCGCTGGCTGCGCCGGCGCGGCGAGTGATCGCGCTGTCTCCTTCCCTGACCGAGCTGATCTTCGCGGCCGGCGGCGGCGAGCGGCTGGTCGGGGTCGCCGAGCACAGCAACTATCCGGAGGCGGCGCGTTCGCTGCCGCGCATCGGCGACGCCCTGTCGTTCCAGCTCGAACGCCTCCTGGCGCTCGATCCCGACCTGATCGTCGCCTGGCAGCAGGGAAACAATCCTCGCCAGCTCGAGCGGCTGGCGGTGCTCGGCATCCCCATCTACTACAGCCAGATCAACCGCCTGGAGGACGTGGCCACGACCCTGGAAAGGCTCGGGCTCCTGCTCGACAGCCCGGGCAAGGCAGCAGCCGATGATTTCCGGGCCCGGCTGGCGGCGCTGCGGCCGGCGAGCGCGGCACCGGTGCGGGTGCTCTACCAGGTCTGGTCGCAGCCGCTGATGACGGTGAACGGCCGGCATGTCATCAGCGACCTGATCGACCGCTGCGGCGGCGTCAACGTCTTCGCGGCGGAGTCGGCGCTGGTGCCGCAGGTCGGCATCGAGG
>JAEZQX010000307.1 GCA_023441105.1 Pseudomonadota bacterium
GGCGAGCGGCATCCGGCCGCTCGCCACGCCACGCTGATCTCGCTACCATGGCAGGAACTCGGGAATTGGCCGGAGTGAGGAGCAGTCATCGAACTCACGACGAGTCCATGAGCAACAGTGACGGCGGCTTCGACTACGAGGCGACCCTGGCCGCCTGCGCGGATGGGAGCCGGGCGGCATTGCGCACCCTCTATGAGCGAGAGGCGCGCTGGCTGCTGGGCGTGGCGATGCGCATCGTCCGCAACCGGGCGCTTGCCGAGGAGGTCTTGCAGGAGGCCTTCCTGCAGATCTGGCGCGGAGCCCGCACCTTCGATCGCAGCCGAGGCTCCGGCCGCGGCTGGATCTATACGGTGGTCCGGCACCGGGCGCTCCAGGAGGTGCGCAGGGCCGTCCCCACCATCAGTGCCGATGCGCTCGATGTCGAGAACCTGCCGGCGCAGGACACGACAGCCGGTGAATCCCTGCAGGGAATCGACGCCGAGGCCTTGGACCGTTGCCTGGAGCAACTCGAGCCGCAGCGCCGGGAATGCATCGTCCAGGCGTTCGTCGAAGGCTATTCCCATGCGCAGATTGCCGCCCGGGTCGGCAAGCCGGTCGGCACCGTCAAGTCCTGGGTGCGCCGGGGGCTGTTGTCCCTGAAGGACTGCCTGTCATGAATCTCGGCACCCCCGAAGAACGGACGGTCGCCTGCGCCGAATTCGTACTCGGTACGCTCGACGACGCGGAGCTCGCCGAGTTTCGCGAGGCCCTGAAACTCGATGCCTCGCTCGAGGACGAAGTCGGCTTCTGGCAGGACCGGCTGCTGGGACTGTCCCGCGGCGTCCGGCCGGTCGAACCCTCCGACGAGGTCTGGCAGCGGATCGACGCCGCCCTCGCGACCGATCAGCCCGGCGCTATCCGAACCGAGCCCGCCCGGCGACCCAATGCCGGCGCCGTGTCCCGCTTCTGGAATCGGCTGGCGTTCTGGCAGGGACTCAGCGGCCTTGCGGTCGCGGCCGCGCTGCTGCTGGGGCTCCTGTTCATCATGCGTCCCGCAGGCTTGCCGGAAGCCAGCTATGTCGCCGTGCTCCAGACCGGCGATCGGCAGGTTGCCTGGATCGTGAAGGCGGATCCCGCCGGACCGCTCCGGATCGTGCCGGTGGGCGATCCCGGCTCGGTGCCACCGGGAAAGGCGTGGGAGCTCTGGACCAAGGGCAAGGACGCCGCCGCCCCCACCTCGCTTGGCCTGCTGCGCGCCGGGCCGGCGGAAATTCCGCGCGCGGCGCTGCCTTACCTCGGCGAGGAACAACTGTTCGAAGTGACCTTGGAGCCCGAGGGCGGGTCTCCGACCGGTCGGCCGACCGGTCAGGTTCTCTCGCTCGGCAGGACGCAGCGGATCTGACCGGTCGCGCCCGACTCAGCGACGCGCACGGCGACACGTGGGCGGCAGCTGCGCCGTCATGACCGGGCGCGGACGGCGTCACCGGCCGCCAGCAGCGCCATCACCTCCTGCCGGGTCGGCAGTGCCGCCCGGCCGCCGCTGCGCGTGCAGCGCAGGGCGGCTGCCGCTGCGGCAAACCGCAGGGCCGCGTCGATGGCCATGCCTTCGGCCAAGGCCAGCGCGAACGCCCCGTGGAAAGTATCGCCGGCGCCGAGCGTTTCGACCGCGGTGACCGCGAAAGCCGGCAGATGGATCACGTCCGCGCCGCCGGCGGCGTAGACGACACCGCGCTCGCCAAGCGTCACCGCGGCAAGCTTCGCGCCGGCTGCGACCAGCCCGCGCAGCGTGTCGCCGGTTTCCGCCGGCTCCGGCACGCGGCCCAGCCATTCCTGCCAACCGGGCTCGGAGAAGATCACATGATCCGCCAGCGGAACCAGCGCGCGTACCAGCTCGACGTTGCCCATCTCGGCATCGAGCACGATCGGAATGCCCAGCCGCCGCGCGCGATCGGCCATGCAGCGCGCCCCGGCGGCCCAGCGCACGTCGATCATCACCACCTGCGCATCGATGTGACGCGCCTCGACCAGGTCGGCCGGCGCCTCGAGCGTGTCGCCGCGATGGCTGACGATCAAGCGCTCGCCGCTGCCTTCGACGATGATCGCCGAATGCGAGGAACGCGCACCGGGCACGATGAAATCGGGCTCGGAGGCAACGCCCGCAGCCTGCAGCTCGGCGGCGATGTGGCGGCCGATCTCGTCGTCGCCGATCGGTCCCCAGAGGGCGGCCTGCCCGCCCAGCGCCGCGATGGCGCAGGCGGCATTGGCTGCCATGCCGCCGACGCTGCGATCGTGGCGCGAGGCGGCAACCTTGGTCGGTCTCGCCGGGAAGGCATCGATCCGGTAGACCGAATCGAGCGCGGCATGTCCGACGCAGACGACGCGGCCGCTGCGTTCCACCGTGGTCAACGATCCAGGATCTGGCTCAGGAACTGGCGGCTGCGCTCGCTCTGCGGATTGTCGAAGAATTCCTGCGGCGTGTTGGTCTCGACGATCTCGCCCCGGTCCATGAAGATCACCCGATCCGCCACCGCGCGCGCGAAGCCCATCTCGTGCGTGACGCACAGCATGGTCATGCCTTCGCGGGCCAGCGAGATCATCGTGTCGAGGACCTCCTTGACCATCTCCGGATCGAGCGCCGAGGTCGGCTCGTCGAACAGCATGATGGACGGGTTCATGCACAGCGCCCGGGCGATAGCCACGCGCTGCTGCTGGCCCCCCGAGAGCTGGCCCGGGTACTTGCGCGCCTGCTCGACGATGCGCACCCGCTCGAGGAATTTCATCGCCGTCGCCTCGGCCTGCGACTTCGACTGCTTGCGCACCCAGATCGGCGCCAGCGTGCAATTCTCCAGCACCGTGAGATGGGGGAAGAGGTTGAAGTGCTGGAACACCATGCCGACGTCGCTGCGGATCTGGTCGATGTGCTTGAGGTTGTCGGTCAGCTCGACGCCGTTGACGGTGATGCGGCCCTTCTGGTGCTCCTCCAGCCGGTTGATGCAGCGGATCAGGGTCGACTTGCCCGAGCCGGAGGGACCGCAGACGACGATCTTCTCGCCCTTGGCGACGCTGAGGTTGATGTTCTTCAGCACCTGGAATTCGCCGTACCACTTGTCGACGCCTTCGATCGCGATGGCCGGCATGCTGCCGATCACCTCCTCGCGCCGGTCGCGCGCGGCCACTCCGGCACTGGTCCTGGCGGAGGCGGCCGGAAGAGCGGTTTCGGTGCGCATCGTAGTCATCCTGTCGTTAGCGTGCATGGCCCCGGGCGAGGTCCCTTTCCAGCCATTGGCTGTACTTCGACATGGCGAAGCAGAAGATCCAGTAGATGAGGATCGAGAAGAGCAAGGCCTCGATGAAGTACTTCTTCCAGGCGAAATCCGCCTCCACCGACTTCTTGACCGCATAGGCGAAATCGTAGATGGCAATGATCACCACCAGCGAAGTGTCCTTGAAGAGCGAGATGAAGCTGTTGACGATCGGCGGAATCGAGATCTTGAGCGCCTGCGGCAGGATCACCAGCCGCACCGATTGCCAGTACGAAAGGCCCAGCGCCTCCGCCGCCTCGTACTGCCCCTTGGGCACCGCCTGCATGCCGCCGCGCACCGCTTCCGCCAGGTAGGCGGCGACGAACAGGATGATCGCCACCTGCGCGCGGAGCAGCTGGTCGATCTGCCAGCCGACCGGCAGGAACAGCGCCAGCATGACGCTCGCCATGAACAGCACGGTGATCAGCGGCACGCCGCGCACCACCTCGATGTAGATCACCGACAGCGAGCGGATGATCGGCAGCCTCGAGCGCCGGCCGAGCGCCAGCAGGATGCCGAGCGGAAAAGCGAAGGCTATGCCGAAGATGGCGAGGATCAGCGTGACCGGCAGGCCGCCCCACTGGCCGGTGCGCACCGTGCTCAGGCCGAGGCCGCCGGCCATCAGCCAGTAGGAGATCGCGATGCCAAGCGTCCAGAAGACGAACAGCTTGCGGTTCCAGAACCGCTTGAAGCCGGACACCACCAGCAGCGAGACGAGGATCACGATGACGATCGCCGGCCGCCACTGCTGCTCGTAGGGATAGGTGCCGAACATCATGAAGCGGAACTTCTCCGCCACCACCGCCCAGCAGGCGCCCTTGCCGCGCACCGCCTCGCAGGCTTCCACCGGCTGCCGGCCCCAGACCGCGTTGACGAACAGCCAGTCGATCGCCGGCGGCAGGATCCAGGCGAGGAACAGCGCGCAAAGCAGCGTCAGCAGCGTGTTGAACGGCGACGAGAAGAGGTTCTCGCGCACCCAGCGCAAGGCGTTGCCCGAGGCGCCGCCGCGGCTGCCGGGCGGTGCGATGACTGCGCTCAAGCGACCTCCTTCACGCGGCGCACTGCGCTCTTGCTCGCCCCCGGCGCCGCGCTCATCGTTCCACCAGCCGCACGCGGCTGTTGTAGATGTTCATGAACAGCGCGATCAACAGGCTGATGGCGAGGTAGACCGCCATCAGGATCGCGATCGCCTCGATGGCCTGCCCGGTCTGGTTCATGGTGGTGTTGGCCACCGACACCAGGTCGGGATAGCCGATGGCCACCGCCAGGGACGAGTTCTTGGTCAGGTTCAGGTACTGGCTGGTCATCGGCGGGATGATCACCCGTAGTGCCTGCGGCAAGGTCACCAGTCGCAGCCGCTGGCCGGGCGAGAGACCGAGCGCTTCGGCGGCTTCGGTCTGACCCTTGTCGACGGCGAGGATGCCGCCGCGCACCACCTCCGCGATGAACGCCGCGGTGTAGGTGGTGAGGCCGATCAGCAGGGCGGTGAACTCGGGCGAGATGTTGACGCCGCCGCGCAGGTCGAAGCCGCGCAGCACCGGCACTTCGAGCTCGTTGGGTGCGCCGCCTACCAGCCACGCGATCAGCGGCAGGCCCAGGATCAACGCCAGCGCCGGCCAACCGAGCGGCAGCTGTACGCCGGTCTCCTGCTGGCGCTTGCGGGCATAGGAACGATAGAAGGCGAAGGCCACGACGCCGACCACGAAGGCGATGCCGGCATAGAGATAGGCGGGATGGGCCACCGGCCAGGCGAAGCGCAGGCCGCGCTGGCTGAGGAAGACCAGGCCGCCGATGTTGATCGCCTGGCGCACGCCCGGCAGGAGCTCGGTGAAGAACGCGTACCAGACCAGCAGCTGCAGCAGCAGCGGCACGTTGCGCATCACCTCGACATAGGTCGATGCCAGCTTGCGGACCAGCCAGTTGCGCGACAGGCGCGCGATCCCGACGATGGTGCCGAGGATGGTGGCAAGGATGATGCCGACCAGCGCCACATAGAGGGTGTTGCCGATGCCGACGAGGAACGCGCGCGCATAGGTGCGGGTGGCGTCGAACTCGATCAACGACTCGGCGATCTCGAAGCCGGCTTCCTTGCCGAGGAAGTCGAAGCCGACCTGGATGTTGCTGCGGGCGAGGTTCGCCTGCGTGTTGTTGAACAGGTACCAGCCGCCCGCCACCACCGCCGCGAGCAGCAGCACCTGCCAGACGATCCCGCGAACCTTTTCGCTGCCGAACATCGGAATACGTCAGCGCCCGCGCGCCGGCATGCCAGGCTGGACCGCTGCCCCGGCGCGGATCATGGTCGCGATCAGCGGATGGGAGGGGCGTACATGGCGCCGCCCTTCGTCCACTGCTCGTTCACGCCCCGGGGAATGGCCAGCGGACCGATGTTTCGCTGGTACAGCTCGCCGTAGTTGCCGACCGCCTTGATGGCGCGCACCAGCCAATCGTTGTCGAGGCCCAGGCTCTTGCCGACGTCGCCGCTGGTGCCGACGATGCGCTGCACCTTCGGATCCTTCGACTCGGCCTTCAGCTTGTCGACGTTGGCCGCGGTCACGCCCATCTCCTCGGCTTCGATCAGGCCGAACAGCACCCATTTGGCGATGGTGAAGTACTCCCAGTCGCCGCGTCGGATCATCGGACCGAGCGGCTCCTTCGAGATCGCTTCGGGCAGGATGACATAGGCGTCCGGCTTGTCCGCCTTCTGGCGGGTCGACGCAAGTCCCGAGATGTCGGTGGTGAAGACGTCGCAGCGGCCGCCGAAGAACGCCTGCTGCACACCGGCCAGGTCGTTGATGACCACCGGCTTGAAGCTCATCTTGTGGGCGCGGAAATAATCCGACAGGTTCTGCTCGGTGGTGGTGCCGGGCTGGACGCAGACGGTGGCGCCGTCCAGCTCCTTCGCGCTCTTCAGGTTCAGGTCCTTGCGGACCATGAAGCCCTGGCCATCGTAGAAGATGGTGCCGACGAAGACGCCGCCGAGCGTGGCGTCGCGGCCCGACGTCCAGGTGGTGTTGCGCGACAGGATGTCGACCTCGCCGGACTGCAGCAGCGTGAAGCGGTTCTGGGTGTTGCTCGGCACGAACTCCACCTTGTTGGCATCCCCGAGGATCGCCGCCGCCAGCGCCTTGCAGTACTCGGCGTCGATGCCGGTCCACTTGCCCTGGCTGTCCGGGGCCGAGAAGCCTTGCAGGCCGGTGTTCACCGCGCAGCGCAGCGCGCCCTTCGACTTGATGTTGTCGAGGATGGGACCGGCCACGGCGGCCTGGGGTGCCCAGGCGGCGGCGGTGCACACCGCGATCGCGGCTGCCGTCGGTGCGAATCGACTGGCCAACTTCTTGAACATGCTGACTCCCTGGTAGTGAGTTGTTTGTGATGAACTATGCTCAACGCAGGAGAGCAATAGTCGAGCCAGCCGACCCGGCCCGCTAGCCGCACCGGCGAGGTGCAACTCCTGTACGGAGGACCGGATCAAGTCTACGAGTTGTGGCACACGTCCCACAAGCCGAACCGGAGCCAACCGGGGGTAAATCCCGATGCAGGCAGGCTGCCGGAGATCGCGACGGCACGATCGCCGTCTTCCGGTGCCGGATCGGGGATGGAAGACCGCAGTTGCCGCCGACGGTCCTTTGTGGGCGGGAGGGCGATGCGCGTCGCCGGCCCAAACTCAGCCCGGAAGCTGCCGGCGGCCCATGCCCGGCAGCCCGGCGCGGCGCGCTGTCGCCCCGCCCCTGTCAGCGCGCGAGCGACAGGCCGATGCCGCTGTAGCGGCTCACTGCGTCGCGGTCGATCAACCGGCGGCCATCCACCAGCGGCACGTCGGCGCCCGTCTTCCCGAGAAGGGCCGGAACCTCGCGGTACTGCGGCCAGCTCGTCACCAGCATGACCGCCTCGCTGCCGGCCAGGGCCGCCGGCAGGTCCGGCTCCAGCGTGACGCCGGCCGGGTCGACGCCAAAATCGGCCAGGCCCTTGCGCCCGGTGTCGATCGCGATCGGATCGTGCGCCACGACCTTCGCGCCCTTGCGCACCAGCGCCGCGATGATCGGCAGCGCCGGCGACTCCCGGACGTCGTCGGTGCCCGGCTTGAAGGCAATACCCAGCACCGCCACCCGCTTGCCGCGGATGTCGCCAAGCTGGTCCTCGAGCATGGCCAGCATCCGATCGGGCTGCGTGCGGTTGGTCTCGAGCACCGCATCCAGCATCGGGGTCGGCACTCCGCGATGTCCGGCATGGGCAGCGATCGCCTTCACGTCCTTCGGAAAGCAGCTGCCGCCGAAGCCGCAGCCCGCCCACAGGAACGACGAAGCCGACGCCGTGCGCAGCTGGCCGTCGCTGTCGCGCCGGGTCAGGTGCTTCATCAGGTGCAGGCCCTTGAACACCTCGGCAGCGTCGAGCTCGCCGATGCCGTCGCAGATCCGCGCGATCTCGTTGGAGAACGAGATCATCGTCGCCATGAAGGCGTTCGACGTGTACTTGATCATCTCGGCGGTGCGCGTGGTCGTGCGGACCACCGGCGTGTCCTTGAACATCGCGTACATCGCGGCCAGGACCTCGGTGCTGCGGTCGTCGATGCCGCCGACCACGATCCGGTCGGGATACATGAAGTCCTTGACCGCCACGCCCTCGGCGAGGAATTCCGGATTCATGCCGAGGCCGAAGTCGACGCCCGCTTTCTTCCCGGACGCCTGCTCGAGCTCCTGGCGCACCACCGTGTCGGTGGTGCCGGGCACCACCGTGCTCTTGACCGTGACCACGCAATAACCCGGCTGGCTCTTCAGCACCGCGCCGATGTCGCGCGATACCTGGCGGACATAGCCGAGATCGATGGTCTTGCCATCGAACGGCGTGCCGACGCAGATCAGGGCGACGTCCGCCCCGGCCATTGCCTGCGGCAGCGAGGTGGTTGCCGTCAGCCGGCTGCCGGCGTTCTTCTTCAGCAGCGCCTCGAGCCCGTCCTCGTGGATCGGCGGGTCGCCGCGGTTGATGCGTTCGACCTTGGCCGCGTCGAGATCGACGCAGACCACCTCATGCCCCACTTCCGCGAGGCAGGTACCCGACACCAGGCCGACATAGCCGGTGCCAACGACGCAGATCTTCATCAGGCGAGTTCCCCTTCGCGATTGAAGTAGTACCAGTTCAGCATCCGCCGGATGCCGGTTTCGGCATCGACTTCGGGGGCGTAGCCGATTTCCTTACGCGCCTTCTCGATGATCGGGCAGCGGCGGTTCGGGTTGTCCGTGAGATAAGCCTGTTCCTTCGAGGGCTGGTGGATCACCTTGCCCTGGTAGCCCCACAGCTCGCCGGCCACCTTCTGGACCCGCTCGGCGAGCTCACGCATCGAGATCTCCGGCGTCTCGATGCCGATGTTGTACGGCTCGCCGCGACGGCCGTTGACCAGCACCCGCAGGTAGCCGGACAGCGCGTCGGTGATGTAGCAGAAGGTGCGGGTGGGCGAGCCGTCCGACAGCATGACGATGTCGCGACCGGCCAGCGCGTCGCGGGCGAAGTCCGGCAGCACGCGGCCGTCGGTGATCTTCAGGCCCGGCCCGTAGTTGTTGAAAGGGCGCGCGATCGACACCGGGACATCGCGCGTCTGGGCGTAGATCACGCAGATCGTCTCGCCCAGGCGCTTGGACTCGTCGTAGCAGGCGCGAGGGCCGGTGCAGGAGACCAGGCCGCGGTAGGTCTCGGGCGTCGGGATCGCATCCGCCGACGGATCGCCGTAGATCTCGCTGGTAGAGAAGAACAGCATGCCCTTGAACGAACCCGGCGCCTTCTTGTTGCGGCCGGCGGCATAGTCGAGCATGTAGCGCAGGCCGTTGACGTTGGCGTCGATGGTCTCCAGCGGGAACTTGCGGTAGTACATCGGCGAGGCGATCGACGCCGCATGGATGATGTAGTCCGCGTCGCCGATCGTGTCCGGGATCGGATGGGTCACGTCGTGCTTGACCAGCACGATGTCATCGCCCTTCATGCTCTCGAGCCAGGTGGGCACGCCGCGGATATAGTTGTCCAGCACCGTCAGGCGGATGCGCTTGCCGGGCGTCGCGGCCTTGTTCCAATGGGCGATGGACAAGACCAGGTAGTAGCCCAGGAAGCCCGCGCCGCCGGTCAGCCAGAGCCGCTTGCCGGCCAGTTCCTCGAACTGCGGGCGAGCCTTGCGGATCAGGTCCTCGAGATCGCTGTTGATCAGCTGCTCGAGCGGAATCAGGTTGGTACTGGTCATCTTGTGGGTGGAACCTCTAGTGGATGGATGGCGGCGCCGGGCTCGAGGGCTGGCCCCCGGGCACTGGCGCGCCGCACAAAGAATTATCGCCAAGCGTTACGCCGGCGTCCGGAAATACTGCTCACTCGCTGTAATCACGCAACCGCCTCGCCTGCCGCCGCTGCACCGGTCACCGGCACAAACCGTCGGTTCCTGCGGAGTTTTCAGGTCTTCGGCGGGAGAGGATCGGGATCGCGTGGCAGTGGAGGTGCGGGAGACCCGAGCGGCAAGCCTCAGAGCAAGATGTGTAACATTTCCGCCAGCCGCTGGCTCAGCGCCACTATGGTAAAGGTTGGGAACGCCCAGCCGCCGGTGGGGAACACCGAACTGCCGGCGACATGCAGGTTGTCGATGCCGTGCACGCGGCAGTGCTTGTCCACGACGCCTTCGCGCGGATCGTCCGCCATCCGCGTGGTGCCCATGTGATGGGCAGTGCCGTTCACCTGCGCCGGCCGGCTGTCGTCGGCCAGCCACGGACTTGGTTCGAAGCGGCCGTTGCAGACGCGCGCGATCTCCTCGCCGAACACCGCCGCCGCGGTTCGAAAGGTGTGGCGATCAAGGGCGGTGAACTGCCAGTCGACCCGCGCCTTGCGCTGGCCCAGTGCATCGACGTCGTCGCCCAGGGTGATGCGGCTCAGCGGATTGGGGGCCTGCTCGAAGTAACCCAGCAATTCGATGTGCGAGGTGGGGACGGTGGGTTGGTCCGCCCGCTTCCGCACCCAGGCACGGGCGATGTCGCCGATGCCCATCCCTACGCGCAGCAACTGCGTCGCGATGTTGTCCGAAGGCAAGGTGGCGGTGCCGTCCGGCAGGCGCCTATGGAGCATCGCCTGCTGCAGCTGCTGCACCAACGCCCGTTCTTCATCCACCACCGGCTTGCGCAGCGCCGCCCGGAGGCCGCGCAACGCATGGATGCCGCCAGGCAACGGCGCTTCCACCGCGAACGGTCGCGTCCGTCCATTGAGCATTCGCTGCGCGCGCTGCGCGTCCGGCGACAAGCCGATCTCCGTGTACAACGGCGCATCGCCCTGGCCGTAAGGCGGACCGTAGGGTTGCATGAGTCGCTCGGGCGACTCGGTAAACAGCTTGCCCAGGTTGCCGCACGGATGATCCATGAAATAGCGGCCCACCAGGTCGTTCTGGTTGCCCAGGCCTTGAGGAATCACCGAGTTCGACAGCAGCAGCAGGCGGGCGTTCTCGATGCCGCCGCAGGCGAGCACGAAGTGCCGCGCGCGTACGATGCCGCGGCGTCCTTCCAGGGTGCCGATGCGCGCGTCGTCGATCGATTTACCATCCGCGCGCGCTTTCAGCTCGAGCAGGTTCGCGTGCAGCAGCACCGTGATGTTCGGCGCCCGTTCGAGTTCGCTGCGGTAGGCATCGCCGAACTTGACCGGAATGCTGACGAAACGCTGGTTGATGAGCTTGTCCTCGGCCAGCGGCAACGGATCCAGTGGGGGCTCGGTGCTGAAGATGCCGTTAACGATCCGATGGGAGTCGATGCGGCAGAAGGCGCGCACCTCGTTGTAGTAGTGCTCCAGCTCGGTGTGCGGGATCGGCCAGCCGCTGTCGGGCACCCAGTCGCGTTTGATCAGGTCGCTTCGATCCAGCGGAACGCAACCGCCGCCCCAGAGCTGGCAGCTGCCGCCGAACACCCGCATGCGGGAGTTGTACGCATCCAGCGCGGTCGCGCCCACCGACGCGCAGTCGTAAAGATCCTGGCTCTCGCGTTCGCCGCCCAGCCCGCCGCTTTCCAGCATGCACACCCGCACCGCCGTGCCGAGAAATGCATGGGCGATGGTGATGCCGGCCGCGCCTGCACCGACGATGCACAGATCCGCGTCGATATCGGATGGTGTTGCCCCACCGCGGTAGTCGATGATCACGTAGGCTCCTGAGTCGGACATCCATCCCACCCTGACACCGGCGGCCAAGCGCGAAGGCGAGTGTCCCAGAATCCAGGGAAAACGAATGGATTCCGCTCGGCAAACCTTGAAAGTATCTGTGAGTTACAAAATGCGAGCCGACTGGCGCCACCCTACCGCGGCGGGCGCTGGCCACCGGTGACCGGCGGCGAGCCGCCCGCGAGGCCTGTCGTCGGTCAATCGGCGAGGGCGTTCATCGCCCCCAGCCCTTCCGCCAGGTCGTCGATCAGGTCCTGGGCATCCTCCAGGCCGCAGTGGATCCGGATCAGCGGGCCGCCCTGCCAGCGCGTGACCGTGCGCGACGAGCCGAGAAACGCCGGCATGATCAGGCTTTCGAAGCCGCCCCACGAATAGCCGATGGAGAAATGCCGCCGGCCGTTGCACAGCGCCGCCACCTGCTGCTGGCTGACCGGCTGGAGTTCGAAGGACAGCAGGCCGCAGGAACCCAGGAAGTCGCGCCGGAAGAGCTCGTGGCGGGGATGCTCCGGCAGCCCCGGATGCAGTACCCGCCGGACTTCCGGTCGCTGCTGCAGCCAGCGCGCCACTTCGAGGCCGGTCTGCTCGTGGCGTCGCATCCGGATGTCGACCGTCCTCATCCCGCGCAGCACCAGCCATGCCTCGTCGCCGCCGACGCACAGGCCGGTCTGCTTCACCGCCGCCCACAGCCGGGTGAAAAGCTCCTCCCGGATCACCACCGCGCCCATCAGCACGTCGGCATGTCCCGCCCAGTACTTGGTCAGGGCGAGCAGGGTCATGTCGACGCCCCAGTCGAACGGGCGGGCCAGGCACGGCGAGGCGTAGGTGTTGTCGAGCATCGTCAGGATGCCGCGGCTGCGGGCCAAAGCACAGATTGCCGGCACGTCCTGGATTTCAAAGGTGTAGCTGCCGGGGCTCTCCAGGTAGATGATGCGGGTCTCGGGCTGGATGAGCTCGGCGAGCCCGCCCGGCCCGTCTACCGCGATCTCCGGATCGAAGAAGGTGGTCCGCACGCCGAAACGGGCCAGCATGGTGTTGGCGAAGACGCGAGCCGGGCCATAGACCGAATCGCTCATCAGGACATGATCACCCGGCTGGGTGAACGCCAGCAGCGCGGTGCTGATGGCGGACAGGCCGGACGGCATCAGTGCGGCGCGGCAGGCATGCGGTTTTCCTTCCAGCTCCGCCAGTGCATCCATCAGCGCGAAGGTAGTCTCGGTGCCGGAGGTGCCGTAGGTCGCGCGATGCTTCTCGCCGACCGTCGCCGGCGGCCCTTCGGCGAAGGCCGACTCGATCGAGTCGAAAAGCACCGTCGAGGCGCGCACCACCGGCGGGTTGACGACACCGATCCGGCGGCTGATCCCGCGGCCGGCGGCGAGAATGTCGGCGGCAGTGAGGGCCGAGGAGGATGGCGGCCGGGCTGCGATGCCGTCGGCCGGGGGGGTGGAACGCTTGTCTTGGGTCATGGAAACTGTCGCGGGTTGGACCGGAGGAGGCGGGAGCGCCGGGCAACGGCTGGCCCGCCATTATCCTCGCGCGACGGCCACATGGCCCTGGGAACCTCGGGAGGGAAGCTTGGAAAGGACCCGGGACCGGCGGTGAAGTAAGTAACCGCTTCGCCCGAATGGCGCAATGAGCTTCGCCGAGGCAAGGCGACCGGTTTCGGCATCGCCCTCGGGCAGGCTGGCACTCACGGGCAGGCTGCTGGCACTCACGTATCCCGCTCGCCCGATTGGGCGAAGGGTGTGCCGACTGCCGGCTTCAAGCCCTCCCGAGGCCACCCGGGGGCTGTCTTTCGCTCCCGTGTAAGCTAGTACCCACTTTCAGGGCCACGCGGCGCGCTCGAAAGACCCTCGGATCCGGCAGCTTGCATCGCCGGGGCGACAATACAGAACGCGCCACGCAAACGCGATCCTGCGGGGCTCCGGGCGCCAATTCATGGTCGCAGCCATATTCCGTTGCGTTTGCTTGACTTTGTTCGCAATGCCTCGGACGCGCTCGTGGCACCTTTGCGATTTGCATCAGTCGCGCCGGGCGACGCCATAGCCGGCCGTCGGGGCGCCTGCGCCTCGGCGGGTAAGATTGAGCCGTTGTGCCGCCGCCTTCAGCCATGCAGGGCAGGGCGCGCGGCATTCCCGTATCTGCTGCCAGGAAGCCGCAGCCTCGACGGGCGAGATATTTGATCAGTACTGGAGAGTTGGATGCTACAAACGAACAAGGCCCTCAAGGCGGACACGCTCGGGGCGCCGCCCCAGGTGAAGAGTCAGGCGGTTCTCGACTGGGTGGCCGGCATCGTGGGGCTGGCGAAGCCCGATCGCGTGTACTGGGCTGACGGCTCGAAGGAAGAATACGACCGGCTCTGTGACGAGATGGTGAAGGCCGGGACGCTGCGGCGGCTCAACGCCACGAAGCGGCCGGATTCCTATCTCGCCTGGTCGGATCCCGGCGACGTCGCGCGGGTGGAGGATCGCACCTTCATCTGCTCCGAGCAGCAGGCCGACGCCGGGCCCACCAACAACTGGACCGATCCGGCGGAAATGCGCGGCACGCTCGACGGACTCTTCGACGGCTGCATGCGCGGCCGCACGATGTACGTCATTCCCTTCTCGATGGGTCCGCTGGGCAGCCCGATCGCCCAGATCGGCATCGAGTTGTCGGACTCGCCGTATGTGGTCGCCAACATGCGGCTGATGACCCGCATGGGCGCGGCGGTCTGGGACGTGCTCGGCAAGAGCGGTGAGTTCGTGCCCTGCGTCCATTCGGTCGGGATGCCGCTGCAGCCCGGGCAGGCCGACGTGCCTTGGCCGTGCAACAAGACCAAGTACATCGTCCACTTCCCGGAGACCCGCGAGATCTGGTCCTACGGCTCCGGCTATGGCGGCAACGCGCTGCTCGGCAAGAAGTGCTTCGCGCTGCGGATCGCATCGACCATGGGGCGCAACGCCGCCGAGGATGACGGCAAAGGCTGGCTGGCCGAGCACATGCTGATCCTCGGGGTCACGTCGCCTGAAGGCCGCAAGTACCACGTCGCCGCGGCCTTCCCCTCGGCCTGCGGCAAGACCAATTTCGCCATGCTGATCCCGCCCAAGGGGCTGGAAGGCTGGCAGGTCACCACCATCGGCGACGACATCGCCTGGATCAAGCCCGGCCCGGATGGCCGTCTCCACGCCATCAATCCGGAGGCCGGCTATTTCGGTGTCGCACCGGGCACCAACGACAAGAGCAACCACAACTGCATGGCGTCGCTGGGGAGGGGCGTCATCTTCACCAACGTCGCACTGACCGACGACGGCGACGTCTGGTGGGAGGGCATGTCGCAGCCACCGGCCCACCTGGTCGACTGGCAGGGCCGCGACTGGACGCCGGAGGACGGCAAGGCCGGCCGCAAGGCAGCCCATCCCAATGCCCGCTTCACCGTTGCTGCGACGCAGAATCCGGTCATCGATCCGCAGTGGGACGATCCCGAGGGTGTCGCCATCGATGCCTTCATCTTCGGTGGCCGCCGATCCACCACCGTGCCGCTGGTCACCCAGGCGCGCAACTGGGTCGAAGGCGTCTACATGGCCGCGACGATGGGTTCGGAAACGACCGCGGCTGCGGCCGGCAAGCAGGGCGTGGTGCGTCGCGACCCCTTCGCCATGCTGCCCTTCTGCGGCTACAACATGAGCGACTACTTCTCGCACTGGCTCCGGCTGGGCGAGCGACTGCAGTCGGGCGGTGCCAAGCTGCCGCCGATCTTCTGCGTCAACTGGTTCCGCACCGATGCGAACGGCAAGTTCGTCTGGCCAGGCTTCGGCGAGAACATGCGGGTGCTCAAATGGATGCTCGAACGCGTCGAAGGACAAGGCGGCGGCCAGGAGCATGTCTTCGGGGTAAGCCCCGGCTATGAAGACCTGACCTGGGACGGCCTCGACTTCACCCGCGACCAGTTCCGCACCATCACCGCCATCGAGCCGGAACAATGGCAGCAGGAGTTCAAGCTGCACGACGACCTGTTCGAGCGCCTGAAGACGCGCCTGCCGCAGGAGCTGCTGGCAACCAAGGCGGCGCTGGAAGGGAAGCTGAAGGCAGGCGCCTGAGGAACCCCCAGGCGCTGGGCGCTGCAGTTCCGGGCTAGGGGGCTGCCGGCGAGCCGCCGCGCGGCTAGCCGCGGTACGAGGCAACGATCTCGAGCGCCTGTTCCACGCCTGCGGCGTCGACGTCCAGGTGCGTGACCCAACGCTGGCGCAGGCCGCCGTGGTAGCTGCCACCCGTCACCGCCACCCCTGAGCGCTTCAGGAAATCCTGGAACGACCCCCCCACGGCAGGATCGACGTCGACGAACAGGATGTTGGTGTCCGGGTCGGTCACCCTGAGCCGGCCCTGCAGCGGGCCGGGCCGTGCGGCGATGTCTCGCATCCCCTGCGCCAGCCGCCGCGCGTTGGCATGATCGTCCGCCAGCCGCTCCAGATGATGCTCGAGCGCATGCAGCCCCGCGGCGGCAATCACCCCCGCCTGGCGCATGGCGCCACCCAGCATCTTGCGCACGCGGCGCGCCTTGGCGATGGTGGCGCCGGAACCCAGCACCAGCGAACCGACCGGCGCACCGAGCCCCTTGGAAAGGCACACCGAGACGGTATCGAAGTTGGCACAAACGGCATGCGCAGCCGCGACGATGGCGGCGTGCGACGGGGTGGAAGCCGAGGCCATCGCCGTGCCGTGAGACTTCTCGCGAGCCTGCTGCTGGATCTGAGAGTGGGTACTAACTACTTCAGAGGACGCCAGCCCGCCGACTCCGCCGCCCTCCTCCGATCTTGCCGCAATCTCGACCGCGGCGTTGAACAGGCGAGCGCCATCCAGGTGCGTGACGAGGCCGCGCGAGCGGGCCAGTTCGGCTACCCGCTGCAGGTAGTCGAGCGCCAGCACCTTGCCGCCGGTGGTGTTCTCCAGCGCGATCAGGCGGGTGCGGGCGAAGTGCGGATCATCGGGCTTGATGGCCGCCTCGATATCTTCCAGCCGCAGTGTTCCGTCGGGCTGGTTCTCCACCGGCTGCGGCTGGATGGAACCCAGCACGGCCATGCCCCCGCCTTCCCACCGATAGGTGTGCCACATCTGGCCGACGATGGCTTCGTCACCTCGCTGGCAATGGCTCATCAGCGCGATCAGGTTGGTCTGGGTGCCGGAGGGCGCGTAGAGCGCGGCTTCGAAGCCGAGCATCGCCGCTGCCATCTCCTGCAAGCGATTCACGGTCGGGTCGTCGCCGAAGACGTCGTCGCCCAGCTCGGCGCGCTGCATGGCATCCCGCATCGCGGGCGTCGGACGGGTGACGGTATCGCTTCTGAAGTCGATCATGCTGAGGGTTCCGAGGCTGCGGGGTTCGTGGTCGGAAGCGTGCCCGGGACTGCGCCCGGGGAAGCAGGCGGAATCGCGGCAGCCCTTCCGGCATGGCGGCCGCGGCTCATCTCGTCGGCCATGCGGATGGCGGCCGCCAGGCTGCGGGTGTCCGCGACACCCTTGCCGGCGATGTCGAAGGCGGTCCCGTGATCTGGACTGGTCCGGACGAAGGGCAGCCCGACGGTGATGTTGACCCCTTCCTCCAGCCCGAGGTACTTCACCGGGATCAGTCCCTGGTCGTGGTACATGGCGATGACCACGTCGAACTCGGCGAAGCGCCGGGCGCGCATGAACACCGTATCGGGCGCATGCGGGCCGGTCGCGTCGACACCGTCGCGTCGGGCCGCGGCGACCGCCGGTGCGATGATCTCGATCTCCTCGCGCCCGATCAGGCCGCCCTCACCCGCATGCGGATTCAGGCCGGCCACCGCGATGCGCGGCGCGATGCCGGCTGCCAGCAGGTGGGCATGGGTGAGCCGGATCGTCTCCAGGATCGAGTCCGTCGTCAGTTGATCGATCGCCTGGCGAAGCGGCGTGTGGATGGTGACCAGCACCGTGCGTAATTCCTGATTTGCCAGCATCATCCTGACCGGTACGCCACCGGCGACCTCGGCGAGGATTTCGGTATGGCCCGGAAAGCGATGCCCTGCCGCGTTCAGTGCCTCCTTGTTCAGCGGCGCCGTCACGACGGCACGCACCCGGCCGGCCAGCGCATCGATGGCAGCCTGCCGCACCGCCCGGTAGGCGGCGTCGCCGGCACGGGCGTCGATCCTTCCGACCGGCAGGTCCGCCGGCAGCTCCGAACAGGCGCGAATCGTCAGCCGTTCCGTATTCAACCCCAGCCGACGCGCCTCCCGCGCGAGCACGATCGGATCGCCGTAGACTACAAAGTCGGGCCGAGGATTACTGCCCTTCGGGGTCACGACGGGCACTGCCGATGGGCCCGCCGAGCCTGACGTGGATGCGGCGAGTTGCTTCAGCACGATCTCGGGGCCGAT
Organism: Pseudomonadota bacterium; assembly: GCA_023441105.1. The sequence continues at coordinate 17,813 of JAEZQX010000307.1, forward strand.
GCCCGCGGGGTCCCCCATGGTGACGGCGATCGGGGGGAGCTCCCGGGGACCCCACGCCGGCTGCTCCGCGCCGGCGTGGTCATTGCGGACCTTCGACGATGGCTGGCGAGAGGCTGGGGAGGAGCTGGTCATCGAGCCATTCTAAGTCGGCTTTGGGAGGGGACGCGGGAGTTGGTAGGGGCTAGATCACAGCCGATCCAGAGCCTCGCCCCGAACGGTGGTCGCCCGCGTAGCTAGCACTCACTATCCGTCAATCATCGTTTCTTTCGCGGCATCAATGACTATCTTGCATGTCTCCTCGCGGACCGCATCTCGCCGGCGTGTCCGAGCGCATATGGCAGCTATGGGCGCAAACTCGTAAGTTGCCACTCACTTCGACAACTCAGGGGCACTGATGGAACTCAGATTGAAGGACGCAGCATTGCTGAAGCAGGACAGCTACATCAACGGCAGGTGGGAGGCTGCTGCCGGCAGGAGAAGATTTGCCGTGACGGACCCGGCCAGCGGCAAGCGGCTGGCGGAAGTCGCCGACCTGGGCGTCGAGGAAACCCGCAAGGCGATCGACGCTGCCGGCGCGGCCCTGCCTGCCTGGCGGGCGAAGACCGCCAAGGAGCGCGCGATAGTCCTGCGGCGCTGGTTCGACCTGATGATCGCGAACACGGAGGACCTTGCGCGCCTGCTCACCGCCGAGCAGGGCAAGCCACTCGCAGAAGCGCGCGGCGAGATCGCCTACGGTGCATCCTTCATCGAATGGTTTGCCGAGGAAGGCAAGCGCCTCTATGGCGACGTCATCCCGACCGTCGCGGCCGATCGCCGTCTCCTCACCCTGCGCCAGCCCATCGGCGTCTGTGCGGCCATCACGCCGTGGAATTTTCCGAACGCGATGATCACCCGCAAGGTCGGCCCGGCCCTGGCAGCTGGCTGCACCGTCGTGCTCAAACCGGCCGAGGCCACGCCGCTGTCGGCGCTGGCCCTGGCCGAGCTCGGCGAGCGTGCCGGACTCCCGGCGGGGGTGTTCAATGTCGTGACCGGTCTGGACGCTGCGGCAATCGGCCTCGAGATGTGCACCAATCGAGCCGTCCGCAAGGTATCGTTCACCGGCTCGACGGAGGTGGGCCGCATCCTGCTGCGGCAGTCGGCCGACACCGTCAAGAAGCTCTCGCTCGAGCTGGGGGGCAATGCTCCCTTCATCGTGTTCGACGATGCCGATATCGACGCTGCCGTCGAGGGAGCCATTGTCTCCAAGTACCGCAACGCCGGCCAGACCTGCGTGTGCGCCAACCGGATCTATGTCCAGGATGCGGTCTACGATGCTTTCGCGTCCAAGCTTGCCGCCAAAGTCGGTGAGATGCGGGTGGGCATCGGGACGGAGGAAGGCGTCACCATCGGTCCTCTGATCGAGGACGCCGCGCTCGCCAAGGTCAGGGAGCACGTTGCCGACGCGCGCGGCAAGGGCGCCCGGGTCCTGGTCGGTGGCGAGCCGCATGCCCTGGGTGGCCTCTTCTTCCAGCCGACCGTGCTCACCGAAGTCACCGGTGAAATGCGCATCGCCGCCGAAGAGACGTTCGGACCGGTTGCGCCGCTGTTCCGGTTCAAGACCGAGGCCGAAGTGATCGACATGGCCAACGACACCGAATTCGGCCTCGCCTCGTATTTCTACTCGCGCGACATCGGCCGGGTTTTCAGGGTCGCGGAGGCGATCGAAACCGGGATGGTGTGCGTCAACTCCGGCCTCCTCTCCAACGAGGTCGTGCCCTTCGGCGGCATCAAGCAGTCCGGGCTTGGCCGCGAGGGTGGGCGTCAAGGCATCGAGGACTATGTCGAGACCAAATACCTGTGCCTGGGCGGAATCTGAAACCGCCCTTTCCATCAAAGACTGAAAGGAGATCGACTTGAAGACAATGGCAGCAGTGCTGCGCGAGATCGGGCTGCCGGCGCCCTACGCCAAGAGCCGCCCGCTCAGCATCGAGGAGGTTGAGCTCGCCCCCCCAGGCGCCGGGGAAGTGCTGGTCCGGATTCGCGCCGCCGGCCTGTGCCACTCGGATCTGTCGGCGATCAACGGTGACCGGCCGTGGCCCATGCCGATCGTGGTCGGGCATGAAGCCGCCGGCGAGGTCGTCGAGGTTGGCAGCGGCGTGAACGACTTGCAGCCGGGAGATCACGTGGTGATGGTCTTCCGCCCGATGTGCGGCGTGTGTGAAAGCTGCCAGGTCGGCAGGCCAGCGCTATGCGGGCCCGGCGGCGAGAGCAACGCTTCCGGATCGCTGCTGGGCGGTTACCGCCGCCTGCGTGGGGTCGGCGGTACGCCGATGAATCACCACCTGGGGGTTTCCGCCTTTGCCGAGTACTCCGTTGCATCGCGGCGCTCCATGGTTAAAGTGGATCAAACTCTACCATTCGATCAAGCGGCTCTATTCGGCTGCGCCGTGATGACCGGCGCCGGCGCGGTGTTGAATACTGCGAAAGCCGAAGCGGGTGCTCACATCGCAGTTGTCGGCCTTGGCGGGGTTGGCTTTTCTTCCTTGCTTGCCGGCAAGGCGATTGGTGCTCGAAGCCTCATTGCCATCGATATGCTGGACTCCAAGCTCGAGTTGGCAAGGCAACTCGGTGCCACAGCCTGCCTCCGGGCCGACGCACCCGACATCATTGAACAGGTGAAGTCTCTCACGGGAGGCGGGGTCGACTATGCCTTCGAGATGGCTGGAAGCGTACAGGCGCTCGAGCTCGCCTATCGCGTCACCCGGCGGGGAGGGACGACGGTCACCGCCGGCTTGCCGAATCCCGACAAGAAATGGCCGTTGCAGGCGGTCAGCCTGATCGCTGAAGAGCGCACCGTCAAGGGAAGCTATGTCGGGTCGTGCGTGCCATCCCGCGACATCCCCCGATTCGTAACGATGTACCAGCAGGGTCATTTGCCGGTCGATCGGCTGCTGACGGAGCGTCTCAAGCTGGACCAGATCAATGAGGGGTTCGATCGGCTGGCCAGGGGTGAGGCTATCCGCCAGGTTGTGGTGATGTAGTTGCCCGACCGGGGGCTGGCGGCGCACCGGCTGTCGGTCCTATCCGGGCTCGTCGCGCGTGGAGCTTGCGGGGTGCATCGGTCAAAGGACAGGCCCTGCGCCTCCCGCATATGCGACCGTCCTTTAGGGCATCAGAGCCCTACTTGTTCTTGCCTCCCCATATGATGTTCCCAACCGTCCGATGCTCGGATCTCGGACCGTTGAGACCGTCCCCGGCCAATCGAGGCATTGCCGCGCCTCGACGAGATCGAGACCGCGAGGAGGATCGCGGTGGTCCTGTCGCCGCCGAGGTCTTCCAGGGCACGTCTCAGCCCGGTTGTGGAGTCTCGACCTTACGGCCTGGTCCTGGCCTCGTTTTGACCGATGTAAGTAGCTAGTAATCCCATTCTCCACCCCGTCCCGGTGTTTCACGTGGAACCTTCGCTCATCGACGGTTAAGCGCGGAAGTCCTTCTCACCGATGTGGAGCAGGATGATTGCCGTGATATCACCTACATAGAGTTGAGGGGTGCCGCCCGCGCTGTTCTAGCCGGCGCCGGGACCCCTAAGAGCGACGGCCCCGGTTAGACGCAGACCACTTCGCGAGACGTATAGCGCGACTTGAGTTGAGCGGCATTCCCGGTACTGGCGACCTGCCCTTTGGCGGCACTTCATCGCGTTCTCGGGCGACTAGCGGGCCCGTCACGAAAGCCAGGCGTCGAAAGCTGCACCTGGGACTTGCGCCGGGCACTTACGCCGGACAGGCCCGGGAAATGACAATTTGCCGTTGCACCCACCCCCGCACTACGTGGGACCGGTCTGCCTTGTGAGGTCATCGGCGAGGGTCGCCAATCAAAGCCATGTGGCGTGCTTCCCTCCTATCCGCGGGGGTATTGTTCCACGTGGAACGTAATCCATTCGGCGTCCCGCCGGATCGGGCGCTTCTTTCGATTGGGGGACGGGAGATACTCAACTCCCCGGAGCAACAACAGCGGCCACGCGCGCTACTTCAACGCGCCCACCAGCCTCCGGTGTGCCGGCGGAGGATGAAATGCTCGCGCAGCAGATCCCACTCCCGGACAATCAGGAAGCGCGCGGCTGTTGATCACGAACAGCCCCAGACATCTACGCGTGGAGCTTTGTCCTGAAAGGGACAAAACAATCTTGGCATGCCTGTGCCGGGGACCACCCAACAGTTTGGTTCTCGCCAGGTCTTCCCACGAAAGTCAGCGAAGCCACCTCTAAGGCAATGATGCCAGTATCCACGTGGAACATTCAGGGATATCGGTTTAGCGGTGGGCCTGTTGAGGGTCGCTAAGACGAAGGGAGGATCAGAGACGCGATCCTGGGTCCACTGAGTCGCGCGTGAGGTGGCGGTTCACGTAAGCCACAATCTTCGCGTTCTAGAGCAAGGCCCCCGCTGTAGAAGCATGCGATACCTTTCGGCAAATGGTTCGTCCCGTGACCTGTGCTTTGCGCTCTCGCGTTCTGCAGTCGATCCGATGGCATATTGTTCCCCTAACCGCAAATGCTACCGTTGGCTCAAGATCAGCTACCCATGGTATCGGCCACCACTTGAATGGCGGCATCGGTCTGAGGATGGCCCATCCCTGGGTTCGCTGGGCCTTTCACAGCGGCCAAGCTGCGGCGGGGGCGCGCTCGTGCCCTTGGTTTCCCCAATCGCCCCAGTTCCGGCCGAGGCCGGTAGAGCTGCGCTGAGATTCGAGGTATGGCACATCTATCGCCGAGCTCAGCCCCTCGCGTCGGAACCCGCGCCGGGCATAGTTGTTCCACGTGGAACAGCTTTCATCAGCGACGGCCGAACTAGAAGGGACAAGGGATGCCTTCCGTCGCCTGGCAGCTCGAAGGAACTGGAGAGCGCCTTCTCGCACGTCGACTCGAAGCTCAGGCACAAAACGCTACCGTTTCACGTGAAACAGCCGACTGGCTTAGCACTGCAACTACAGAAACCACCCCAATCACAGTTTATAATCCGCACATGATTGAGCACCCAGACCACTTCGACGTCATCGTCGTAGGTGGAGGCCACGCTGGCACGGAGGCCTGCCTGGCTGCCGCCCGAATGGGCCTGCGCACATTGCTCTTGACCCATAACATCGAGACGCTAGGGCAGATGTCCTGCAACCCGTCCATTGGCGGGATCGGCAAGGGTCATCTGGTTCGCGAGGTCGACGCCTTGGGCGGCGCGATGGCTGCGGCCACCGACGAAGCTGGCATCCAGTTTCGCATCCTCAACTCGAGCAAGGGACCTGCCGTCCGCGCCACCCGCGCCCAAGCGGATCGCCTGCTCTACAAACAGGCAATCCGAAATCGGCTGGAAAACCAGCCGAACGTGACGATCTTCCAACAGCCGGTCGATGATCTTCTTCTTGAGGGCGACCGGGTAGGTGGCGCGATCACGCAGCTGGGCGTTGTCTTCAGAGGTCGGGCAGTCGTCCTGACCGCTGGCACCTTCCTCAACGGAAGAATCCATGTGGGCCTCCAGAACTACGAGGCCGGACGGGCAGGGGATCCGCCGGCGCGCACGCTGGGACATCGACTGCGGGAGTTGAAACTCCCGCAGGGACGTCTCAAGACTGGAACGCCACCTCGCCTGGACGGGAAGACGATCGATTTCCGGCGGCTGGAAATCCAGCCGGGCGACTCCGACCCGATTCCAGTGTTCTCCTTCATGGGAACTCCAGATCAGCACCCACGGCAGTTGCCCTGCTGGATCACGCACACCAGCGCGCGCACCCACGACATCATCCGATCGGCGCTCGATCGCTCGCCACTGTTTACCGGTGCAATTGAAGGAATAGGTCCTCGCTATTGTCCATCTATTGAAGATAAGATTCATCGATTCAGCGGCAAGGAGTCGCACCAGATCTTCCTTGAACCGGAAGGTCTTACCACTCATGAGATCTACCCGAACGGCGTCTCGACAAGCCTGCCCTTCGACGTGCAATTGGCTCTGGTCCGGACGCTGCCCGGACTCGAACAAGCGCACATCCTGCGCCCCGGTTATGCCATCGAGTACGACTACTTCGATCCCCGGGCGCTGAAACCCTCGCTCGAGACTCGCCAGATCGACGGCCTCTTCTTCGCCGGTCAGATCAACGGCACGACAGGGTACGAGGAGGCCGCCGCACAGGGCCTGCTCGCCGGCATCAACGCGGCCCGCAAAGTGCAAGGCGAAGCGGCTTGGACGCCGGCCCGCAACGAGGCCTATCTCGGCGTTCTCGTCGACGACCTCACCACCAGCGGCGTAATGGAGCCCTACCGCATGTTCACCAGCCGGGCGGAGTATCGCCTGAGCTTGCGCGAAGACAACGCGGACCTGCGGCTGACCGAGATCGGACGCCGGCTCGGGGTCGTGGACGACCGACGATGGTCCGCCTTCTGCCGGAAGCGCGATGCCATTGAGAGCGAGACCGCTCGCCTGCGCGTGACCTGGCTGAATCCCCGGACGGTAGACCAGGCTGCAATGACCCGCTTGATAGGCCGGCCTCTTGATAGTGAGCAGTCACTTCTTTCATTGTTGAAGCGGCCCCAAGTGAGCCTCGCCGCCATGCTCGACCATCTGCCGCAAGCGTCGAGCGCCGTGCTTGCAGACGCCCAGGTTGCCGAGCAGGTTGAAATCCAGATCAAGTACCAGGGGTACGTCGACCGTCAGCAGGTCGAGGTAGACCGCGCGGCGAGCCAGGAGTCGCTGCCGATCCCCCTGGACTTCGACTATCGCAGCGTCAAGAGCCTGTCGCACGAGGTGCTGCAGAAGTTGCTGGCAGCAAAGCCGCGGACGATCGGGCAGGCAAGCCGCATCTCCGGTGTCACGCCAGCGGCAATATCCCTGCTCCTGGTGAGCCTCAAGCGACTTGGCAAGGGACCGGCGGCAACCGCTTCGGCCGCGACGCGCGCGCCTGCCGGCCGGCGCGAGCAGGACGCGGGGCCGGCTCATGCCGCGGGCAGCGGGTCGGCCGCGGCATGATGGCAGTCCGCCAGGCCACGGCATCGGCATCCGTCGCATGGGGCAGCGAGCAGACCACCGCGCTCGAACAGGGCCTGCACGAACTGGGACTGGACCCGACGTCTGACCAGAAGGCGACCCTGCGCCGCTACGGCGAGTTGCTGCTCAAGTGGAACAGGACCTACAACCTGCTCGGGGCAACGACCGCCGGCGTCCTGCTCGAGGAGCACCTGCTGGACTCGTTGGCCGTCCTGCCGGCGCTCACACCTTGGCTGCCGCAGGCGAGGTCGGTGTTGGTGGACGTAGGAACCGGTGCCGGGCTGCCCGGCCTGGTCCTCGCGATCATGCTGCCGGAGCTCCGGATCGTCCTGGTGGAGCCGGTCGGCAAGAAAGCTGCGTTTCTCCGCCAGGTGGTCGCCAACTGCGGGCTGCGGACGGTGAGGGTGCTCGAGGCGCGGATCGAAGACATCACGCCCGGGGAGCTCTTGCCGGAGCCGACGATGCTGCCCCACTTCATCTGCCGCGCCTTCACCTCGCTCGACCGCTTCGCCGACCTGTGCGCCCCGCGGCTGCAGGAAGCCTCGCTCCTGTTCGCGATGAAGGCCGCCAAGGTGCAGCAGGAGGTGGAGCAGCTGGACAGCTCTTTCGAGGTACTTGCGGTGGAACCGTTGCGCACCATCGAGAAAGACATCCAACGGAACCTTGTCGTCATGCGCTCGAGGAAGTCACGTCCGGATTCGGACTCAACATGGCCGGCGCGGTGATCCCGCCCGGCTGCAGGAGGCTTGTTTGGCAATCACACTGACCATCGCCAATCAGAAGGGCGGCGTCGGCAAGACCACCACGTCGGTCAATCTTGCGGCGGCGCTGTCCCGGCTCGGAAAACGCGTCCTGCTGGTAGATCTCGACCCGCAGGGTAACGCCACCATGGGCAGCGGCATCGACAAGCGCCGCCTGACCCGATCCGTGTACCACGTGATGATCGGCATGTCCGACGTGGTGGAGACGGCCCAAGCTTGCGAAGCGGGTGGTTACTCACTTCTTCCCGCCAACCGAGAACTGGCGGGGGCAGAGATCGAGCTGGTCGAGTTCGAGGAGCGCGAGACACGCCTCAAGGATGCCCTGCATGCCGTGCGGGACCAGTACGACTTCATCCTCATCGATGCGCCTCCATCGCTGTCCCTGCTGACCCTGAACGGCCTTTGCGCGGCCCACGGCGTGATCATCCCCATGCAGTGCGAGTACTACGCCCTGGAAGGATTGACCGACTTGGTCAACACCATCAGGAAAGTGCACGCTAACTTCAACACCAGCATCCGGATCATCGGCATCTTGCGAGTGATGTTCGACAGCCGTATCACCCTGGCCCAGCAGGTCTCGGCTCAGCTCGAGGAGCACTTCAAGGACAAAGTCTTCAAGTCCATCATTCCCCGCAACATTCGACTGGCCGAAGCCCCGAGCCACGGCATGCCCGGTGTGAACTTCGATCCTTCGTCCCGGGGGGCCATGGGCTACGTCGAGTTCGCCAACGAATTGATCGAACGAATGCCGCAGTTCCGCGTCACGCCTGCGACGACGAGCACGGTTGCAGCCGGCGGGCCCACGTCACGGCCGGCGACCCCGGGCGGCACGGCGAGCCCTGCGGCCGTCTCCGCCGCTGCGTCGACACCTTCCGCAACCGCGCCCGGGGCCACGACCTCGCCGGCGTCGGGCACGCCGCAACCCGCCGGCGCCGCAGCCGCTGTTGCCAGGTCCGGCGCAAGCATCGCCACCCCGGTCGCTCCGTCACACCAGCCGGCCGCAGCCGGTATGTCAGCACCCACTTACATTGCAAGCCGCCTGGGAGCGGGGTATCCCCCCGCCGAACGTTCGACTGCAAGTGCGGGAGGGCAATCGGCAGCCAGCCCCTGGTCTGGTCAAGCAACCGCGGTGACTGGTGACGGCCTCGCCGCTGGCCGGAGCCCGGGTATTCCTGGCGACGCCAGCGGCCCGGTGCCCACGACAACCTCCTCAGGAGAAACCCAGCGATGAGTCGCAAACAAAAGGGCGGCCTTGGCCGTGGCCTCAACGCGCTCCTCGGAGGCGATTCGGATTTCACGCCGGAGCGAGCACCCACTACCGCGGAACCCGTTGTCGATGCACCGATCCGCGAACTGCCGCTCAGCCGCCTGCAGGCAGGACGCTACCAGCCGCGCACCCGCATGGACGAGACGGCGTTGCAGGAACTGGCGGATTCCATCCGCGAGCACGGACTGCTGCAGCCGATCGTCGTAAGGGCCATTGCCGATGAGCGCTACGAGATCATCGCCGGCGAGCGGCGCTTCCGCGCGGCTGCCCTGGCGCAACTGCACCAGGTGCCGGTGATCGTCAAGGAGGTGTCCGACGAGAACGCCCTGGCGATCGCGCTGATCGAGAACATCCAGCGGGAGGACCTCAACCCCCTCGAGGAAGCCACCGCGATCCGTCGGCTGCTGGAGGAGTTCAACTACACGCACGAGCAGGCGGCGCAGGCCATTGGCCGCTCCCGCAGTGCCACCTCGAACCTGCTGCGGCTGCTGAACCTGGCCGATCCGGTCCAGACGATGCTCCTGGCCGGGGACATCGAGATGGGTCATGCCCGCTGCCTGCTGTCGCTGGACCGCGCGCAGCAGATCCTGATCGCCCATCAGATCGTGCAACGCCGGCTCTCGGTCCGGGAGTCGGAAAAGCTGGTGAACCAGACCATCGCGGCCGCCGAACGCAGCAACAGCTACGGGCAGGCGGCCGTCGCAGCCGCCCGCCGCTTCAACGGCTTGGCAGACCGGGACGTCGCGCGGCTGCGCGAGCGCATCGCGGACCAGCTCGGCACCGAGGTGGAGATCGTCAGCAAGCCGAGCGGCAAGGGCAAGCTGGTCATCCATTTCTCCAACAACGACTCCTTTAATGGCTTGCTGGGGCGCCTGCAGCTCACCACGGCCCTCGATGAGGAATCGGTGTAGCCGGCAGCGACGGGAATGTCGTCAACGAAGCCGGCGCCCGCCTCGCCGGGCGCGTGAACATTCAATCCAGTATTACCTGGTCGCCGCCGCCTCCATCCTTCATCGGGTGGACGTCGCTTTGACCCATTAGGTAGTTCCCCTTATACTCCACAGGCTTTGTCTGCCGCGGTTGCGGTGGGCGGAAGTCGATGCGGGGCGGCCTCGGTCTGCCTGGTTGCTTCGGCTGACGCATCGGTCGGACACTGCGGCTCGGGACATCCAGCCGCGTCGGCGCCGATCGGACCTGTTGCAGGTCGGGCGTCACCCATCTGGCCGGCGGCCTAGGCCGAACAGTGCCTGGGCGAAGCAGCAGGAAGTGTCAGGGGAGTCGGGGTTTCGCCGTGTTGATGGCCGTCTTGCTGCAGATCGGGTCGGTTCTGGTCCTGGCCTTGGGGGCAGCCCTGGTGTCCGGCTGGTCGAGTGCCTGGTACGTGGTGTTGGGAGGATCGGCAGCGATCATCCCGAACAGCCTGTTCGCGCTGCGGCTGGCGCTGCACCGGGGCCGATCGCCGGAATCGTATCCGGTGGTCTTCTTCCTGGGTCAGTTTGCCAAGATCGGCCTAACCGCCGCGCTCCTGGCAGCGTTTCACAAGTGGCTGGGACCGCTGCAATGGCTGCCGCTGCTGCTCGGATTGATCGTCGCGCTGCAGGCACCGCTGTTCGCACTGCTGTATGTGCGATCGCAGCCTGATCACGATCCGGCGGCCCGCTCCGGCAAGGGCAGCCAAGGTGATGGCAACCAGGAAAGCAGCAACCGCAGCGACACGAGCAGGATGGCAGCAGGCACGGCAACAGGAAAGGGCAGCACGATGCGCCAGACCACGATGAGTGGCAGCGCGACGGGCAGCAGGCAATTCGTCACAGGCAACACCCCCCGCTAAACAGAAGAAGCACCAATCCAGATGGCGACAGAAGGTTCACACGGCCCCGCAACCGCTTCCGAGTACATCGTCCACCACCTCGGACATGCGAACACCTCGGGCCATCCACAGAAGGCGATCGTCGACTTCAGCATCATCAACCTGGACACGGTCTTCTGGTCCGTGGCCATGGCGCTCCTCACAGGCTTCCTGCTGTACCGGGGCGCGCGCCTGATCACCAGCGGCGCGCCGAACCGCTTCGTCGGTGCCATCGAATCGGTGGTGGAGTTCGTGCATGAGCAGGCGCGGTCCATCGTCCACGGCAACGTGTCCTACATCGCACCGCTGGCACTGACTGCCTTCGTGTGGATCTTCTTCATGAATGCGATGGACCTGCTGCCGGTCGACCTGCTTCCCTGGCTGGCCGGGCTGATCGGCATCTCCTACCAGCGCGTCGTGCCGACCGCCGATCTCAACGGGTCCATGGCATTGTCGCTGGTGGTGCTGGGCACCTCGCTCTACTACGGCGTCAAGATCAAGGGCGGCGGCGGCTTCGTGCACGAATTGTTCACCGCGCCGTTCGGCGCCGGCCCTTCCTCCGGCATCGGCGTGATCTTCAAGCCGGTGCTCTGGGTGGTGAACTTCGCCATGCAGATCATCGAGTACCTGGCCAAGACGGTGTCGCTCGGCATGCGGTTGTTCGGCAACATGTTTGCCGGTGAGTTGGTGTTCATGCTGATTGCCCTGCTGGGCGCAACGGCGACCGTGTGGGGCTTCGGCCTGCACTTCCTGACCGGTCTGGCGTGGGCCATCTTCCACATCCTGATCATCACGCTCCAGGCCTTCATCTTCATGATGCTGACCCTGGTGTACATCGGTCAGGCGCATGAACACCACTAGGCGTCGCTCCGCTGCAGGCTCGGCCGCATGAGAGCCCGCAGCAGCGACACCTGGCCAATCGTTTCCAATCCGTCCCTTCCTGTCATTCACGTTTCTGTCTGAGGAGTCATCATGACCAATGTAGCGTTCGTAGCAATCGCATGCGGTTTGATCATCGGCCTGGGCGCCATGGGCGCCTGTATCGGCATCGGCAACATGGGCGGCAAGTACATCGAAGGCGCCGCGCGTCAGCCTGAGCTGATGGACAAGCTGCAGACCAAGATGTTCCTGCTGGCCGGCCTGATCGACGCCGCCTTCCTGATCGGCGTCGGTATCGCGATGCTGTTCGCGTTCGCCAACCC
>JAEZQX010000347.1 GCA_023441105.1 Pseudomonadota bacterium
GGCCGCCGTGACCGCGGCGACGATCGCCAAGGCGAGCAGGCCGGCGCGCAGCAGCCGCGCGACGGCAGCGAGCATGGGGCGGCCATGGCGGGCACCGACGAGGTCGCCAGCAACCAGCCGGCCGCCACCGCAAACACGCCGGCGATGACGAGCGTGGCAGGCAGCGGCGAACCCGGGACGACGCCGAAGACTGCGGATCTTTTCCAAGTCCCGGGATCGGTGGAGCCGGCCGAGCGGGCAGCTCGCGAGCAGACGTTGCGCGAGCAGGCCATCGGCGAGCAGCCGCTGCAGGCGGACGAGCCAGTCGGTCCGGCCACTGCCGCGGCGACATCGGCGGTATCGGCGCCATCGGCGATCCCGGCAGAGGAAGCCGAGCTGACGCCGGCTGGCGAAGCAGTCCCCGCAGTGTCCGCTTCGGCACCAGCAGCTTCGGCACCGGAAACGCCGGCCGCCGGGAAGGCGACGGCGGCCCCGGCCCAGCAGCCGGAGACGGCAGCGACCCCGCCGGCACCCCTGCCGACCGAGGACCTGACCTCGGTGGTCGCTTCGGCCGGGCTCGAATGGGTGCAGACGACCCGCGCGCCTGAACCGATTGCCGAGGAGGCTGCCCCGACCGCACCCCGGCCACGGCGCCAGCGCAAGCCCAGGCCGCAGGTCGTTGCGGAACCCCTGCAACAGGTCGAGACCCAGCCCGACAACGACCAGGCGATCTAGGAGCCTCTGCACGGCCCCGGAGCATGCTCCGGGGCAAACCGACCCGACGCGGCATCAGCCTGCCCTCTCGCAGAGGTTCGCGCGGGGGCAGTCCGGCGACTCGCCGGCACCGCGGCGTCACCCTGGCGACAAACCCGCGACTTCCTGATCGAAAGCCGTATCCGGCGGTCCGCCGCCGGCTCCTTGGCGGCGTGCCAAGGAAAACGGCTTCACCGCCACCGGCGGCCAGACTGCGCACCGTGGCATCACGGCCTCCGCGCGAGGAGAACCTGCATGAAGACCCAGAAAGACCGGATGCTTGCCGGCGAGCTCTACGATCCGCTCGATCCCGAGCTGGAAGCCGGCCGCCGCCAGGCGCGCGAGCTATGCCGCCTGCTCAATGCCTCGAGGGAGGATGAAACCGATGAGCGTCGCAGGCTGCTGGATGCCCTGTTCGGCACGTCGACCGACGTGTGGCTGCAGCCGCCCTTCCACTGCGACTACGGCACGAACATCACCCTGGGGCGCAAGGTGTTCTTCAACTTCAACTGCGTGGTGCTCGACGTGGCGCCGGTGACCATCGGCGATCACGTGCTGTTCGGGCCGGCGGTGCAGGTCTACACCGCGCTGCATCCGGTCGACGCGGCCGAGCGCCGCAAGGGGTTGGAGTCGGGCAGTCCGATCAGCATCGGCGACGACGTCTGGGTGGGCGGCGGCGCCGTCATCTGCCCGGGCGTGAAGATCGGTGCCCGCTCGATCATCGGCGCGGGCAGCGTGGTCACCCGCGACATCCCCGAGGACGTATTCGCCGCCGGCAATCCCTGTCGCGTCATCCGCCCGCTGGGCGGTTGACCTGGCGCTGCTTGTAGTTCTCCACCGCCTTGTCCATGTAGCGGGAAAGATCCTCGGAGGCCTTCTTGGCGGCCTCCGCAGCCTTGGCAGCCGTCTCCTGGGCCTTCGCCTTGGACTCGGGCGTCTCCGGCGGCACCGGCAGGGCGGCCGCCGCAACGCCAGCCGTGCCCGCCAAGGCGAATGCCAGCGACAGCTTCAGCAGCAGCCGGCTCGCCTTGCGAGGCGTGGACTGCGTTTCCTTCGGCATTGCTATCCTCATCGACCGTGTCTCCTCGTGTCTGCCACCAGCCGCTTCGCCATCAGGCCGGCTGTCGTTCGCCGGCGGTGCCGGCAGTGCCCGCTTCATCGGCGCTGCGCGGACCGCTGCGCTGCGCCGGGATGCGACCCGCCTTGACGTCGTCGTACCAGTACTCGTGGTGCTCCTTGGCCCAGGCTTCGTCGACCCTGCCGGTGCGCATTGCCTTGTACGCCCCTTCCATGCCGAGCGTGCCGATGTAGATGTGCCCCATCGCGCCGCAGATGAACAGCACTGCCGCGATCGCATGCCAGGTCCAGGCCAGTTGCATCTGGCCGCGGGTCTGCTGGAAGTTCGGGAAGTCGAGGATGAAGCCGGTGACCGTCATGATGAGGCCCAGCAGCGTCAGGCCGCCCCAGAACCAGGCCTTCTCACCGGCGTTGAAGCGGCCGCTGGGCACATGGGCACCCTTGGTGAACAGGCCGCCGAAGCGCTTGACCCAGGTCAGGTCCTCCTTCCTGGGGAAGTTGTCCCTCACGAACAGCACGAAGGTGACGATGATCGCCAGCGAGAACAGCGGCCCGACGAAGTTGTGCAGGCCCTTGGACACGATGGCGATGCCGGAGAACAGGCTGTAGCCGAAGACCGGCAGCACCACATGCTTGCCAAACAGCATCAGCAGCCCGCTGATGGCCAGGATCACGAAGGTGATGGCGGTGGTCCAGTGCGCGATGCGCTCGACCACCGTGAAACGTTCGATCATCCGGCCGGTGGCGGGTGTGGAAAGCCGGATGGTGCCGCGGATGAGGTAGAAGGCGATGACGATGATCAGCATCGCCGCCAGCAGCCAGCCTCCCCATTGCGTGACCGGTCCGTTGCGCAGTTGCCGCCAGTCCTCGCCGGCCGACTGGATCAGCACGCCGCCCTCGTTCTGCGGCAGCGTGGTGTAGTGCGGCTGCGTGCTGTTGACCGCCCGCCACATCGGCGCATTGTTCAGCGGCTGCTTGACCTGCCGCTCCGCCTGGCTGTCCGGCAATTCGGACGGCTGCTGGTCGAAGATGTTGGCCGACTGCGGGCCGCCGCCTGGCGCCTGCTGGGCTAGTGCCGGCGCCAGCGGTGCCAGCGACAGCAGCAGCGCGGCTGCCAGGCAGACGATCAGGCTCGCCAGCAGGCTGCGCGAGCGACCCACGGCCGCCAACGGCCCTTCCTGGTGATCCGACGGCACGAACCCGCCCGTGGTCCTGCCCGACCTGAATACATGCGACATGTTGAGTCTCCCGATTGCCGCGGGTATCACCCCGCGACCCGTTTGCGACGGCTGCATCCGCCTACTTGGACGCGCCGATGCGGACGTACTCGTTCTGCCCCTGCGTGCGCTGCTTCAGGGCATCCTCGTACGCGACGCGATTGCCCTTGTCCAGGCCCGGGACGGTGTATGGCGTGCGCTCCGCCTCCCAGGGACGGGTGTCCCAGGTCACGGTCGTGCCGGCCTGCTTCTTCGCCTGATCCTGCGGCTTTTCCGCGCAGCCGGCGAGCAGCAGCGCCATGGCCAGGGCGCCGAGCACGGCCGCGATCGGGTTGGACAGCCAGCGGGTGGCGCCATGGTGGTTGCGACGATGGCGGCGCATGTCAGTTCTTCCTCGGCGGTTGCTGACCCGGCTGCTGCGGCGCCTGGCCGTACGCCGTGCCCCAGCCCCATACCTCGGCACCCTTGCCGCGCGACACGACCCGGTTGCGGTAGATGTCGGCGAGCACGTCGCCGTCACCGCCCAGCAGCGCCTTGGTGGAGCACATCTCGGCACAGGCCGGCAGCTTGCCTTCGGCCAGCCGGTTGCGTCCGTACTTGCGGAACTCCTCGTCGCTGCCGTCGGCTTCCGGCCCGCCGGCGCAGAAGGTGCACTTGTCCATCTTGCCGCGCATGCCGAAGGCGCCGGCCTGCGGGAACTGCGGCGCGCCGAACGGGCAGGCGTAGAAGCAGTAGCCGCAGCCGATGCAGAGGTCCTTGTCGTGCAGCACCACGCCCTGCTCCGTGCGGTAGAAGCAATCCACCGGGCAGACCGCCATGCAGGGCGCATCCGAACAATGCATGCAGGCCACCGAGATCGAACGCTCGCCCGGAACCCCGTCGTTGATCGTGACGACGCGGCGGCGGTTGACGCCCCACGGCACCTCGTGCTCCTGCTTGCAGGCGGTGACGCAGCCGTTGCACTCGATGCAGCGCTCGGCGTCGCAGATGAATTTCATTCGT
>JAEZQX010000358.1 GCA_023441105.1 Pseudomonadota bacterium
CCGCCTTCGTGGCGGGCTTCGCTGCCGGCGCAGTGGCTTTCGGCTTGGCCGCCGGCGCGGTGGACGCGGGTTTCGCCGGCTGCTGCGAGGCGGTGCCGGGATCGGCCGCGACGGCTGGCGCAGTGCCTGCCAGGCTGCCGATCAGGCAGGCAGCGGCGACGACACGGGCGGCCAGCAGCCTGGCGGCAGGGCGAATCGGGTTCACGGCGCCTCCTGGCGGGATGCTCAGCTTTCGATCGGCGGAGCGTTGCGGACGACTTCGTCGACGCTGGTGAGGCCGGATGCGACGCGCATCGCGCCGGCGAGCCGCAACGGCCGCATGCCGGCCTTCATCGCTTGGCGGCGCAAGGCGAGCAGGTCGGGCTGGTCGGTGAGGATCTGGCGGCTCTTCTCGTCGCTGACCAGGATCTCGTAGAGGCCGGTGCGTCCGCGATAGCCGGTCATGCGGCATTCCATGCAGCCGACCGGACGGTAGACGTGGGCCGGTCGCGGCGCCTTGAACGGCCGGATCAGGTCGTTCCACGCCTCTTCGGAAATCTCCCCGTCGGGCGTCTTGCAGTGGCGGCACAGCGTGCGCACCAGGCGCTGCGCCATCACGCCGATGAGGGTGGAATTGAGCAGATAGGCCGGCACGCCGAGGTCGAGCAGGCGGGTCACCGCGCTGGGGGCATCGTTGGTGTGCAGCGTCGACAGCACGAGGTGCCCGGTGAGCGCGGCCTGGATGGCCATCTCGGCCGTCTCCAGGTCGCGGATCTCGCCAACCATGATGATGTCCGGATCCTGCCGCATCAACGCCCGGATGCCGTCGGCAAAGGTCAGGTCGATGCCGTTCTGGACCTGCATCTGGTTGAAGCTCGGCTCGACCATCTCGATCGGATCCTCGACCGTGGTGACATTCACCTCCTCGGTCGCCAGCTCCTTGAGGGTGGTGTAGAGCGTGGTGGTCTTGCCCGATCCGGTCGGTCCGGTCACCAGCACGATGCCGCTCGGCAACGACGTCATCTTCGTCCAGCGGGCGAGATCGTCCCTGGTGAAGCCGAGCTCCTCGAAGTCGCACACCAGCACGTCCGGATCGAAGATCCGCATCACCAGCTTCTCGCCGAAGGCGGTCGGCATCGTCGACAGCCGCAGCTCGATCTCGCGGCCGGCAACCGTCCGCGTCTTGATCCTGCCGTCCTGCGGCCGGCGCTTCTCCACCACGTCCATGCGACCCAGCAGCTTGATGCGGCTGGTCATCGCCGCCAGTACCCCGGGCGGCACCTGGTAGACGTTGTGGAGCACACCGTCGATGCGAAAGCGCACCACGCCCAGGTCGCGCCGCGGCTCCATGTGGATGTCGCTCGCCCGCTGCTCGAAGGCGTACTGCCAGAGCCAGTCGACGATGGTGACGATGTGCTGGTCGTTGGCGTCGAAGCTCTTGCCGCTGCGCCCGAGCTCGACCAGCTGCTCGAAATTGTTCTGGACCGTGCCGCCGCCGTTCTTCTGCGCGCTCTTGATGGTGCGGGCGAGGCTGAAGAACTCCACCAGGTAGCGCTGCAGCTCGAGCGGGTTGGCGAGGACGGTGCGCACGTCCTTGCGTAGCGTATGCGACAGCTCGCTGGCCCATTCGGTCACGAACGGCTGCGCGGTGGCGATGACCACCTCGCCCGCGCCGACCTCCAGCGGCAGGATCCGGAAGCGACTGGCATAGGTGCCGGACATCACGTCGCCGATGCGCGAGAAGTCGACGCGCAGCGGATCGATGTGGCGGTACTCCATCTTCAGCCGGCCGGCCAGCCATTGGCACAAGGCCTCGAGATCAAGCGCGCCATGCGGCGGCGCCGCCGACTTGAGCTTGCGGTCCGCGATCACCACCAGCGGATGGCGGTCGGCGGTCGACAGGCTCGCGTCGCGCGACAGGGTCGCCGCCGTCTCCGGCAGCACCAGGCCGTCCGCGACCAGACCGTTGAGCAGCTCCGCCACTTCCAGCGGCCGGCCGGTCCGGCCGACCGCGGGCCCCTGGACGGGCAGCGGGACCGACACCTGGACGGGCAGTTGCGGACGCGCGGCGCCGCCGCCCGCGCCGCGTGCCTGGGGAACGGCAACCGGAGTTTCCATAGTTACAACATAGCAGCGCCGGCGACGCTTGCCGCCCGTCGACGGATGGACGGTCTGCCGTCCGGGATCAGCCGGTGCCGCCGGTGGCGCCGCCGTCTTCGTTGAACCGCAGCCGGTTGCCGAAGGGATCGGTGACCTGCAGCACGTCCGCGCCCCATGGCGCAGGTTCGATACCCGGGCGCAGGTAGGGATAGTTCCTGGACTGCAGCTCGGCATGCAGCCCCAGCAGGCCGGTGGCGCGCACGAACACGGTGGCACCGGGACAGCAGTCGCCGTGATGCTCGGTCAGGTGCAGCACCAGTCCGTCGCGGCTTACCTGCATGTAGAGCGGTGCGCCGGGTTCGAAGCGGTGCTCCCAGTCGAGCGAAAAGCCGAGGTAGTCGAGATAGAACTCGCGCGCCCGTTCGACGCTGAAGATGCGCAGCAGCGGTATCGCCTGCTCGACCTTCATGGACGACCCTCGGCCGGTCCGACCGGCGGCAGCACCGCCGGCGACATCAGGCCCGCTCGAACACCGCGGCGATGCCCTGCCCGCCGCCGATGCACATCGTCACCAGCGCGTAGCGCCCGCCGGTGCGCTGCAGCTCGTGCACCGCCTTGGTGGTGATGATCGCGCCGGTGGCACCGACCGGATGGCCGATCGAGATGCCGCTGCCGTTGGGGTTGACCTTCTCGGGGTCGAAGTCGAGCTCCTTGGCGACGGCACAGGCCTGGGCGGCGAACGCCTCGTTGGCTTCGATGAGGTCGAGGTCCGAGACCTTGAGCCCGGCCTTCTTGAGCGCAATGCGGCTCGCCGGTACCGGGCCGATGCCCATGTAGAGCGGCTCGACCCCGGCATGGCCGTAGCTGACCAGCCGGGCGAGCGGCTTCAGGTTGCGCCGGGCCGCCTCGGCCGCTTCCATCAGCACCACCGCCGCAGCGCCGTCGTTGATGCCGGATGCATTGCCGGCGGTAACCGAGCCATCCTTCTGGAACACCGCGCGCAGTCCGGCGAGGCTCTCCACGGTCACGTCGTCGCGCACGTGCTCGTCGGCGGCGAACATCACCGTCTTGCGCCTGACGGTCGTCTCCACCGGCACGACCTGCGACTCGAAGCGGCCTTCCTTCCAGGCCCGCGCCGCGCGCCGATGGCTTTGCGCCGCCAGCTGGTCCTGCGCCTCGCGACTGATCTCGTAGCGCGCGGCCACGTTCTCGGCCGTGATGCCCATGTGTACCGCGTCGAACGGATCCGACAACGCGCCCACCAGCATGTCGACCACCTTCGCATCGCCCATGCGGGCGCCCCAGCGGTTGCTGGGCAGGATGTAGGGCGCCCGGCTCATCGATTCCGCGCCGCCGCCGATGGCGACGTCGGTGTCGCCCAGCAGGATCGCCTGCGCGGCCGAGACGATCGCCTGCAGGCCGCTGCCGCACAGGCGATTGACGTTTGCCGCCGCCACTTCCTGCGGCAGGCCGGCATTGAGCGCGCCGACCCGCGACAGGTACAGGTCGCGAGGCTCGGTGTTGATGACATGCCCCAGGAACACGTGGCCGACCGCCGCCGGCTCGACCTTCGCGCGCGCCAGGGACTCCTTGATCACCAACGCGGCAAGGTCGCAAGGTGGAACGTCCTTCAACGATCCCCCGAAATCCCCGACCCCGGTCCGCACCGCGCTGACCAGGACGACTTCACGCTTGCTCATGGCTGCTCCTTCGCTTCGTTCGCCCGGAAGTCCGATGCCGGCTCCCGGAGCCTGGCGCCAAGTTTACTCGACCGCTGCGCGGTACCGCCGGCAGGACGCCGGCATCCCGGCAGGCACAGCCGCGTCGCATCCATCGCTCCGCCGGCGGCCGGCCCGATGCTATCGGACCGGAGTCAGCGAAGCGCGGATGGTCTTCGCCCAGCCGCGCGCCGGCAGGCCATAGCGCGCCTTGACATGGTCGGCGCGCTCGAACAGCTCGCGGCGGTCCACCCGCAGCGGTGGGCCCTTGAGCGCCACGACCACCAGGTTGCCCTCCTCCCTCGGAGCCAGCGTGACGACCTCGTCGAAGACCGAGCGGATGCGCGCCAGGCTGCGCTTGAAGGAAGCATGCCGGCCGAAGAGGTTGACCGTCATCACGCCCGGTTCCGCCAGTGCCGCATGGCAGTGACCATAGAACGCCTCGCTGTCGAGCACCGGTCCGGCGGCATCCTGGTCGTAGAGATCGACCTGGACCACGCCGAAGCGTCCCCGCACCCTTGGCCGTGCGACGTAGACGCCGGCATCGGCGCGGACGATGTCGAGCCGCTCGTCGGGCTGCGGCAGCTTGAACCAGCGGTGCGCCGCCGCGATGACGACCCCGCTGACCTCGACCACGGTGATCTCGGAGCCGCGGCAGTGGCGGTGGCAGAACCGGGTGAGCGACCCGGCGCCCAGGCCCAGTTGCAGGATCCGGGGCGGCGGCTCGAGGAACAGCAGCCAGGACATCATGTCCTTGACGTAGGCCAGCTCCAGCGATACCGGGTCCGACAGTCGCATCGCGCCCTGCACCCAGGGGCTGCCGAAGTGCAGGAAGCGGATGCCGTCCTGCTCGGAGAACGTGATCGCAGGCTGCGGATCCACTCCTAGCGCGACGCCATGGAAAGCGCCAGCAGCAGGTCGTTCATCCGCTTGACGAACCCGGCGGGATCATCCAGCTTGCCGCCCTCGGCGAGCAGCGCCTGGTCGAACAGCAGGCTCGACCAGTCGTCGAAGCGCGCGCTGGTTTCCGAAGGCAGCTGCTTGACCAGCGGATGCTGGGGATTGATCTCGAGGATCGGCCTGCGCTCGGGCGCCTGCTGCCCGGCCTGCTTGAGCAGGCGCTCGAGCGTGCCGCTGATGTCGCCTTCGGCGGTGACCAGGCAGGATGCCGAGTCGGTGAGCCGGTCGCTCACCCGCACTTCCTTGACCCGCTCCCCGAGCGACTTGGCGATGCGCTCGGTCAGCTCCTTGAATTCCCCGGCCACGGCTTCGGTCTTCTTGCGCTCCTCCTCGTCGGCGAGCTTGCCGAGGTCGAGCGAACCGCGCGATACCGACACCAGCGGCGTGCCGTCGAACTCGGTGAGGAACGAGAGCATCCATTCGTCGACCCGGTCGCACAGCAGCAGGACCTCGATGCCCTTCTTGCGGAAGATCTCGAGGTGCGGGCTGTTCCTGGCTGCCGCCAGCGTCTCCGCGGTCACGTAGTAGATCGACGCCTGGCCGGACTTCATCCGCGCCTTGTAGGTGGCGAGCGATACGAGCCGGTCGGCATCGGCATCGCCCGTCGCTTCGTGCGCCGCCGCGCCTGCGGCCTCCGCCTCTGCTGCCTTGGCCTCGGCTGGCTTCGCTTCGTCCGGCGATTCACCGACCTCGCCCTGTTCGGCAGCCGGGCCCGCCGGCGGCTTGGCGGGGGCATCCACCGTGCTGTTGAAGCGCAGCAGCGCGGCGATGCGCGCCTGGTTGCCGATGTCCTCGCCGATGCCCTCCTTGAGCACCTGCCCGAACTCCCGCCAGAACACCGAATAGTCCGCGGGTCGGTTCTCGGCCATGTCCTCGAGCATCGACAGGACGCGCTTGGCGCAGCCTTCGCGAATCGCCTTGACGTCGCGGCTTTCCTGCAGGATCTCGCGCGACACGTTGAGCGGCAGGTCGTTGGAATCGATCACGCCCTTGACGAACCGCAGGTACGCCGGCATGAGCTGCTCGGCATCGGCCATGATGAACACGCGCCGGACATAGAGCCGGAGGCCGTGGCGCTGCTGGCGGTCCCAGATGTCGAAGGGCGCGCGCCGGGGCACGAACAGGAGCTGCGTGTATTCGGTGCGGCCCTCGACCCGGTTGTGGGTGTAGGCGAGCGGCGCATCGCTGTCGCCGCTGAGATGCCGGTAGAACTCGTGGTAGTCGTTCTCGGCCAGCTCGTTCTTCGGCCGCAGCCACAGCGCCCGCGCCTGGTTGACCGTCTCCCATTCGTCGGTCTCGACCATCTTCTGCTGGTCCTTGTCCCACTGCGCCTTCTTCATCCGGATCGGCAGCGAGATGTGGTCGGAGTAGTTGCGCACGATGCCGCGCAGCTTGTAGTCCTCGAGCAGCGAGTCGTACTCGTGGCCGTTGTCGGCATCCGCCTCGTTGTCGCGCAGGTAGAGCGTGACATCGGTGCCGCGCGCCGACCGCTCGATGGTTTCGACGGTGAAGTCGCCGGTGCCTTCGGAGCTCCAGCGCACGCCCTGGTCGGCAGGCAGCCCGGCACGGCGGCTCTCCACCACCACCCGCTTCGCGACGATGAAGGACGAATAGAAACCGACGCCGAACTGGCCGATCAGGTTCGAATCCTTGGCCGCGTCGCCGGTGAGCCGGCTGAAGAACTCGCGCGTGCCGGATCGGGCGATGGTGCCCAGGTTGGCGATCGCCTCCTCGCGGCTGAGGCCGACGCCGTTGTCCGAGATGCGGATGGTCCGGGCGTCGCGATCGACGCTGATCCGGATGCCGAGCTCCGCATCGCCCTCGTAGAGCTTGTCGTTGTCGATCGCCTCGAAGCGCAGCTTGTCGCAGGCGTCGGAGGCGTTCGAGATCAGCTCCCGCAGGAAGATTTCGCGGTTGCTGTAGAGCGCGTGGATCATGAGGTCGAGCAACTGCCTGACCTCGGTCTGGAAGCCGAGTGTTTGTTTGCCGGATTCTGTCATCGCTTCTGTTGCCTGGTCTGTTGTCGGATCGGTCCACCGGTCGCGGATCTGCGCCCGTCGACGCCTTGGCGATGATTGTAGTCAACGTGCGCCGGCAAGCGCGCCGCCGCGGTCGGCCGCCGCCCCGGTCGCCCCTCCGACGCGCCGGCAGGCATGGCATCATCGGGCGATGGACGGCTGGAAATACCCCACCCTGCTCGCCGACGTCGGCGGCACCAACATCCGTTTCGCGATCTGCCGGGCTGCGCATGCCGCCCCCGATCTCCTGCGGGTGCTGCCCACCGCCGCCCACGGCAGCCTCGCCGAGGCCGCCGAGGCCTACCTGGCGCTGGTCGGGCAGGCTGCCGGCGCTTTCGCCCCCCCGGCCAGCGCGGCCTGCGCGGTTGCCACGCCGATTGCCGCCGCCCGGACCCGGCCGGTGCGGCTGACCAACACCGACTTCACCATCGACGGGCGCGACCTGATCGACCGGCTGGGCCTCGAGTCGCTGTGGCTGGTCAACGACTTCGAGGCGCTGGCCTGGTCGCTGCCGACGTTGCGGACGGACGAGCTCCAGGTGATCGGCACCCTTGCGCCGGCCATGGACGCCACCATGGCGGTGATCGGACCGGGCACCGGCATGGGCTGCGCCGGGCTCCTGCGCAACGCCGCCGGCTGGCATGCGATCCCCGGCGAAGGCGGCCATGTCACGCTGTCCGGGCGCACGGCCTTCGAGCGCGAGGTGCTGGCGGCGGCCGCCGAACAGATGGACCACGTGTCCGCCGAGAAGCTGCTCTCCGGCATCGGCATGCCGTTGCTGTTCCGGGCGGTGGCGCGAGTCCGCGGCCATGATGCCGCGCTGCGGCCGCTGCCCTCGCCCCGCGAGATCACCGACGCAGCGGTGGCTGGCGACGATGCCCTCTGCCGCGAGGTCGTCGCCACCTTCTGCGCCCTGCTGGGCGTCTATGCCGGCAACGTTGCCCTGACGTTCGGCGCCGCAGGGGGCGTGCTGATCGGCGGCGGCATCACCGCGCACATCAGCGACCTCCTCGCGCACGGCGACTTTCGTCGGCGCTTCGAGGACAAGGGCCGGTTCGGCGGCTACCT
This sequence comes from Pseudomonadota bacterium, assembly GCA_023441105.1. Next base: position 7,844 of record JAEZQX010000358.1, read on the forward strand.
CGGGGCCATCGGCACCGCCCGCATCACCCGCGACCAGCCGGCGCTGGACGGGCTGGTGCATGCCCTGGGCTCGGCGCTGTCGAGCCTGCCGGTGCAGCGGGCCTAGGATCCTGCACCGGCTCGCTGCCCGTACGGCAGCCGGCCCGCCCCCACGCGGCGGGATCGTCAGGCCACGGGGCTGAAGAACTCCTCCACCAGGCCCGCCGTCACCGCCTCCGGACTCGCAGGCGACCAGCGCGGCGACTTGTCCTTGTCGATCAGCAGCGCCCTCACGCCCTCCGGAAAGTCCGGATGGCGCAGGCATTGCCGGGCCACGACCAGGTCCAGCTCCAGCACCTGCGCGAGCCCCAGCAGGCGGCAACGCCGCAGGTACTCGAGCGTCACCGCAGCCGCGGTGGGCGATCCCTGCTGCAGGTTCTCGAGCGGCTTCGCGAACCAGTCGTCGACCGCAGCCGCTTCCTGCAGTCCCTTGACGATGCCGTGCAGCTTGGCGCGGGTGCAGATCGAACGGATCTGCGCGTGGCGTTCGCGCAGCGCCGAAGGAGCCGCGTCACCGGATGCATGCCGTGCCTCGAAGCCGCGACAGAAATGCGTCGCCTGCGCGCGGTGGTCGGCGACCGTGGCGCCCCACTCGATCGCCGCAAAGGCGTCGATGAATTCGGCCTGACGCGCATGGTCGACGATGTAGTCCCCGAACCGCGCATAGACCGCGTCCCGCTCGTCCAGCGTCACGCCGGTCAGCGCCAGCAGCACGCCGGCCTCGCCGGGCACGCGATTCAGGAACCAGCCGCCACCGACATCCGGGAACAGGCCGATGTGGATCTCCGGCATCGCGATGCGGGTGCCGGTGGCGACGATCCGGTGGCTGCCGGCAACCGACAAGCCGAGCCCGCCGCCCATGGTGATGCCGTGCGCCCAGGTCACGACCGGCTTGGGATAGGTGTGCAGCAGGTGGTCGAGACGGTACTCGACGGTGAAGAAGGTATCGCCGTAGTCGAACCGCTGCGGCCCCCCGGCTGCGATCTCGCGCACCGCGCGGGTGACGTCGCCGCCGGCGCAGAAGCCCTTGGGCCCCTCGCCGGCCAGGACCACGGCGACCAGCGACGCATCATCCGCCCACTGGCGAAGCCGCTCGAGAAGCAATTCGCACATGTCGAGGTTGAGCGCGTTCAGCTGCCGCGGCCGATTGAGCCAGGCGACGCCGATGCGGCGGCCGCCGCCCGCCGGTCGCGTCTCGAAGCGCACCGGGGCATCGTCTGCCGGCGCAGCCGCTGCGGTGCTGGGGCTTGCGGGTTGCTTCTGGTCCGTCATTGCATTCTCCAAGGCATCGTCAGGCTGGGGGCAGTGCCATCAGCACGTCTTTCCACTTCGGCTCGAGCAGCTTGCCCTTGCGGCCGCGCGTGCCGGCGTAGGTGGCGATCTCGCGCGCCGACATCGTGCGCTCCATCGGCTTGTCGCGGTTGCCGTTGCCGGTGATCACCAGGCCGTTGCGACCGCAGACGATCACCTGGCGCAAGGTCTCCTTTGTGTCGAGCGACATCAGCGTCACGCCGCGGCCGCCGTTCTTCAACGTCTTCACGTCACCGGTCTCGAAGGAAAGCAGGCGCCCGCGATAGCCCCCGCCGCTGCCGTCGCTGAGGCACACGACCGTGGTACCGACGCTGGCGATGAACAGCGCCGGTCGGATCGGCTGGTCTCCCGGCTCGAGCGACAGGAAGCTCTTGCCGGCCTTCATCCGGCTCGCCCAGTCACCGGCCGAGCACACCAGTCCGTTACCGCCGGCGGTCGCGAGCAGGATCGACATGGTGGCCGGCGCGGCAAAGGCATGCTCGATCCGCGCGCCCGGCTCGACCTCGACCAGGCTGGTGATGGGAACCCCGTCGCCGCGGGCCGACGGCAACCCGGCGACAGGAATCGAGTAGACCCGACCGTTGGTGGCGATGGCATACAGCATGTCGCTGGTCATCACCGGATAGGCACCGTAGAACGCGTCGCCGCTCTTGAAGGTGAACTGGGCCGGATCATGCCCGTGCCCCTGCCGCGACCGCACCCATCCCTTCGCGGAGACGATCACCGTCACCGGCTCCTCGATCAGCTTCACCTCGACGCTGGCGCGCTCGGCCTGCTCGATCAGGGTGCGCCGATCGTCGCCGTACTGCTTGGCGTCGCCTTCGATCTCCTTGACGATCTGGCGGCGCAGGGCGCTGTCGCTGTCGAGCAGCGCCTGCAGGCCAGCCTTCTCCTCGCGCAGCTCCTTGAGCTCGCGTTCGATGCGGATCGCCTCAAGGCGGGCCAACTGACGCAGGCGGATCTCGAGGATGTCCTCCGCCTGGCGGTCGCTGAGCTTGAAGGCCTCGATCAAGGCCGGCTTCGGCTCCTCCGCCTGGCGGATGATCCGGATCACCTCGTCGATGTTGAGCAGCACCAGCTGCCGGCCTTCGAGGATGTGGATGCGGTCATCGACCTTCTCGAGGCGGAACAGCGTGCGGCGGCGCACCGTCTCCACCCGGAAAGCGACCCATTCCTCGACGATCTCGAGCAGCGATTTCTGCTTCGGGCGCCCGTCCCGGCCGATCATCACCAGGTTGACCGGCACGCTCGACTCGAGGCTGGTTAGCGTCAGCAGGCTGTTGAGCAGCACCTGCTGGTCGATCTTCGAGGTCTTCGGCTCGATGACCAGCCGCACCGCCGCCTCGCGGCCCGACTCGTCGCGGATCGCATCCATCACGCCCAGCAGCTGGCCCTTGAGCTGCAGCTGCTCGGCCGAGAGCGACTTCTTGCCCAGCTTGACCTTGGGATTGGTCAGCTCCTCGACCTCCTCCAGCACCCGCTGCGCCGAGACGCCATGCGGCAGCTCGGTGATCACCAGCTGCCATTGCCCGCGGGCGAGGTCTTCGAACTTGTAGCGGGCGCGGACCTTGATTGAGCCGCGGCCGGCGCGATAGGCATCGGCGATGTCCGCGGTCGACGAGATGATCTGGCCGCCGCCGGGGAAATCCGGTCCCGGCAGGAGCTCGAGCAGCTGGTCGAGCGTGATCTTCGGGTTGCGGATCACCGCCACCGCCGCCTTGGCCACCTCGCGCAGGTTGTGCGGCGGTATCTCGGTTGCCAGCGCCACCGCGATGCCCGAGGCGCCGTTGAGCAGCACCATCGGCAGCCGCGCCGGCAGCCGCGCCGGCTCGCGGCCGGCGCCGTCGTAGTTCGGCACGAAGTCGACCGTGCCGAGATCGATCTCGTCGAGCAGCAGCTTGGCGAACGGCGTCAGCCGCGCCTCCGTATACCGCATCGCCGCCGCGCCGTCGCCGTCGCGCGAACCGAAGTTGCCCTGGCCGTCGATCAGCGGGTAGCGCAGCGAAAAATCCTGCGCCATCCGCACCAGCGCGTCATAGGCGGCCGTGTCGCCGTGCGGGTGGTACTTGCCCAGCACATCGCCGACCACCCGCGCCGACTTCACCGGCTTGGCATTCGGGCCGAGCCCCATCTCGTTCATCGCGTACAGGATGCGCCGCTGCACCGGCTTCTGCCCGTCGCAGACGTCCGGCAGCGCCCGGCTCTTGATCGTCGAGATCGCATAGTCGAGATAGGCGCGCTCCGCGTAGCGCGCCAACGTCAACGCATCGGCATCGTCCTGCCCCGCGCTATCGAACAAATTGTCCTGCCTGTCATCCATGTATCTGGAATTCCTACGCCATGACCGAGTCGCCCCGATCAAGCTCTAAAACGGGTTGCCCACAGCGGCGATCGCCCGGTACGTCGCAGGCGCCGTCCGATCGCCGCCATGGACAACCCTGCACCAGGTCGTAGCCCGGCCTCAAACATCGGATGAATCTCCGCCGAACAGAGAATCATCCTCCGCACCACGCCGTGGCCCCTCGTCCCCGGCATCGGGTATCACGCTAACGAACCCGGCCTCAGACACCGCCCCCCTCCCCCCCCCACACCCAGCAGCCGCGGCGGAACGGGCTTTGCCCGGCCGCGCGCGGCGCCCCCCTCGTCCCCGGCATCGGGTGCCACTCTGCCAACCCCAGCCTCACCCTTCGCACCACTCACCGTCGCACACCTAGCAGCCGCCGCGGAGCGGGCTTCGCCCGGCCGCGCGCGGCGCCCCCCTCGTCCCCGGCATCGGGTGCCACTCTGGCAACCCCAGCCTCACCCTTCGCACCACTCACCGCCGCACACCCAGCAGCCGCCGCGGAGCGGGCTTCGCCCGGCCGCAGGC